>JH611067.1 GCA_000252485.1 Prochloron didemni P4-Papua_New_Guinea
ATTTTCAGATTTATTATTACTTCATATCTTGATTCAGCAACGCCCCCACAAGTATATTGGTGGGCGATGCCCACCCTACTCTAGCATTTCTTGCATTATATAAAAGCATGAACACTAAACTATCTTGTGTTTTCCATCAGTTTCGGTGCGTTGAGAACGCACCCTACAAAGCTGGCTGTTAAATTCCAATTAAATTAATTCAAGCATCTATAGCAATGAGCAATGAACACTTCGGCTACGCGGTCCCTGAGCGTAGCCGAAGGGCAGTGCAGGCAATTAACAATGAACAATTAAGAGGTTGATAAGAAAAATGCGCCTTTCGCTTTATATAAAGGTGATCCAGCCGATGCAGTACCTTTGTATAAATAATGTATCATGTAACGACACTTTACTCGCGAAGCGCTATATCTTCTAATAAGATAAACTCATATGGATGGGCGGGTGTAGTTTAGCTTCTACTTTTTTTCCTTCTTTTAAATGTTGTTGGACAATTAAAGGTACGTCACTGGGTTGAATTCCAACACTTTCTTTCCTCTCTATTAGACATGTGAACCTCCTTCTTCTTCACATGCCCCAATACTCACCCAACTACTAGAACCATCCAGCCAATGTTCCTTTTTCCAAATGGGAGCATTATGTTTCAGAGTATCAATAGCATAACGACAAGCGGCAAATGCTTCTGCGCGATGAGGACAACCTACTGCCACCAAAACGCTAATTTCCCCTATTTGTAATCTGCCGATACGGTGATGGATTACCACTTTATTAGTCTCGGGCCAACGTTGGCGAATAGTGGCTGCAATTTGGCGGAAAATGACCGTGGCCATGGGTTCGTAAGCCTGGTATTCTAAGGAGGATACTGGTTTGCCATCAGTTCGATTCCTCACCGTACCGCTCATCATTACTATGGCTCCGTTGGCGTTGCTGGCGGCTTGACAGTAAACTTCATCTAGGGATAAGGGAGCTATAGTAATAGCCAAGCTATCTGTTGTTTCTTCTTTAGTTGCTTTATTTATAGCTACTGGATTCATGGAATAGTTATTCTAGACTTAACACTTAAATCTATTGTGATCTTTTTTTCTCAATTAATGCAGAAAGTTCGCTTCTCTCTCGACAGTTTCCCTTGGATCGTAATTGCTAGCTGCATCGCACTTTACATTGCGACTTTATTGTTTGATCGCCAGCATATAGGTATTGATGGCAATTGGATGTATTTCTTGTCTCCCAGTGCTGAGAGCGTCTTTGTCTTTGGGGCTACAGGAGCATTACCGGTGTTTAGCCTCGGTCGTTGGTGGACTGTATTTAGTGCAGCTTGGCTTCATGGTAGTTTCTTCCATCTTACTTTTAATTTACTATGGGTTTGGCAATTGGGTACTTTAGTGGGGCAAATCTACGGTGCAGCCAGACTGGTAATTATTTATACAGTCTCCGCCTGTTGCGGTTCTCTTTTAACTACCATCGCAGGAGCTTATTTTACTGCTCTTCCCACTAAATTTCAAGGTTCCGATCTTGCCATCGGCTCATCTACGGCAATTTTTGGTTTATGCGCTGCTTTAACTGTTGGGGGACAATTGATTGGGAATACTAGAGTAAGAAATCAATATTTGGCTTATGCGATCGCTTTCTTTCTCTTTGGTTTGTTGATGACTGGGGTTGATAACTGGGGTCATTTGGGAGGGTTTTTTGGCGGATTGGTTATTTGTTTTCTGCCTTGGTTGGATCCCCGTAATGAATGTGGGAAAGGTCATGTTTGGGCTGGGTGGGCTTGCTTAGTTATTTCTTTTCTCAGTATCGCTTTATCTTTTATTGATTATCAATGGGGAAATTTGTGAGTCACTATAGCGCTTCGCTCCTAAAGTGTCTTTAAATACTACTTGTTTATACAAAAAAGCTACATTGTTTGCTGTATCACCTTTGTATAAAGCGTGCATGGGAATTTTTCTGATCAACCTCTTAATTGCCTGCACTGAGCTACGCGAGAGTGTTCATTGTTCATTGTTCATTGTTCATTGTTCATTGCTATATTAGGCATTCAGCTAAAATAATTTTCGAGTAGAGAGGTGAAATCACTATGCGCATGCTGCACACAATGCTTAGAGTTGGCAATTTACAAGAGTCCTTGGACTTTTATTGTAATGTCTTGGGGATGAAGTTGCTGCGACAAAAGGACTACCCAGGTGGTAAGTTTACTCTTGCTTTTGTTGGCTATGGGGACGAGTCAGACCACACAGTCTTGGAATTAACTCATAATTGGGGTGTTGAGGACTATGAGTTGGGGGATGCTTTCGGTCACGTGGCTTTGGGTGTGGAGAATATTTATCAGACCTGTGACGAGATTAAAGCCAAAGGGGGGAAAGTGACCAGGGAACCAGGACCAATGAAACACGGCTCTACGGAGATTGCTTTTGTAGAAGACCCTAACGGTTACAAGATTGAATTAATTCAATTTAAATAGGGTTTGTGAGGGAAGAGGGATTAGAGACGTTTGGACCGAACGTCCCTATCAACTGGGTGTGATCAAAAGTAGTTGTTTTGGGCTGAATATGTAGAAAGTCAATGGTGGGGTAGCCCTCTGGGCTGCCCAAGAGTAAGCCGCGACTATTGGGAATATAAAATTCAACTGTTTTTGAAAGCCTATTTTAGTAAAAATAACTACATTGGCTAAAGTTCATCTACACTATAATCACATTTGGTGTAATTAATTAAAACAATGACTGACACGAAGGCCGAAAAATCTCTAATTTCAGTAGTTTTAGAATCCAATCTCACTAATAATCTGCTATTTCAGGTTTTTTGGTGTACAGTGCGAGTTGTAGCTAGTGTACTGATGATTCACAATGGTTTCAATAAGCTGGCAGATGTTCCAGGGTTTGCGGAGAATGTAGTGGTTGCCATTGGTTTACCTTTTCCAGTATTCTTTACTTACTGCGCTGCATATGCTGAGATAGTTGGTGCTATTTTCCTGGCTTTAGGTTTGCTGACTCGTTTTAGTGCTGGCTCCCTAGTGGTGACTATGTTGGTAGCTATCTATTTTCATCTGAAAGTAGATGGTATAGCCATCAAACCTTTGGAAACTGCCGCTCTCTATGGTTTAATCTATTTGTTATTTGCAATCAACGGTAGCGGTTTGTTTGCTCTAGATACTTGGTTGAATGGCTTGTTAACTAAGAAGGAAGAATAGGGTTTATCCCCCTAAATCCCCCTTGTCAAAGGGGGACTTTCTAGTTGGTTGTTGGTTGTTTGAATTAGTTAATTGGTAGGAAATATGGAGGAATAGAAAGGAAGTAAAAAAACGGCAATTACAACACCACCAATAACCATCGGAAATCATCTGTGTTCATCTGTGTTCATCGTTCCACTGAGCGCTTGCCCAGAGGGTCGTCGAAGGGGAGCCGAAGTGTGCGGTTAAAAAAATACAATTCAGGTTGATGACGATGTTGCTAAACACTATCTCCAAGCCAAGCAAAAAAAAGGCAAAATTATTTATAAATACTATTAAATCAAGGAACAATTTCCACTACGGTTCCCTTACTAACAAATTGATATAAATCGTTTACATCATTGTTAGTAAGAGAAATACATCCCAATGTCCAGTTGCGTCTTTCTTCAATCAAAGAATCGCTTCCGCTAGGTACGCCATGAATACCTATTTCGCCTCCGATTGGCAGCAGCCAATTTATTTTACCTCCTAACTTGGCTTGAAAGTGTTCTCGCCATGACTGGGGTGTGGGATAATCTAACCAAATAAATTTGGACCAACTAGGATGAGGGTATAAATCCCGAATTTGATAGATACCTTCAGGGGTTTTCCTATCTCCTTCATGAAACTTATCTCCAGTTGGAGAACCACCAAAAACTACCGGATAGGATTTAATTGGTTCCAGGTTGTAGAACAGGGTCAATCTATATTTAGATTTCTCAATGAGAATGGAAACTTTATCCCTTTCTAGATTGTCTCCCAAAAGTTGTTGTAAGGACTGGTTATAATTGAGGAGTTGTTCACTTGACCTGATGGGATGAACTGGCTGTTTTGGTTCACAAGAATTGAGACAAAATACGGATGGTATTTGCCACAGGGGCATTATCAAGCCAAGTCGAATGAGGAAAAAGTAAAAGGTGGCTCCAGAAGTAAGAACAACTAAACGTATTTTAATTTGTTTGTTAATTTTTTTGATTAATTTTTGTGTCATATTTCTTATTTTAGACGTAGGGTGCGGCACTGCCCACCCAATCCACCTAATAGCCTAATAGAGCTTTTATCAATGGTGCAAGCCTCTTTGTCTCCAGTCTAGACCACCCTGTTAGACTTGGTTAGACTGGAGGCTATGGAAAATGTGAGGTGGGCAAGCATTTGTCAACGGGACAAATAATTTGCTATAATCTATAATGAGGATTATCTAGATTGAATTATTCATCTCAATTTATTGACCAATCTAAATCTAAGAGGAACATAAATCAATGGGCGACTTCATTCGTGTCATCGTGGCAATTATTTTACCCCCTCTAGGGGTGTTTCTGCAAGTGGGTTTTGGAATGGATTTTTGGATTAATGTTCTACTGACTTTATTTGGCTATATTCCCGGAATAGTCCATGCTATTTGGATAATTGCCAAAAAATAATTCTGAGATAAAAATGCGTCATGTTACAAGTTTACCACAGTCATCCCTGGCCAGAAAATTTGGCGGAAGCAAAAGCGATTCAGCAAACGCTGCAACCGCAAGTAATTACAGTGGATCAGTTAGAAACTGTAAACTATGTGGCTGGGGTAGACTTGGGTTTTGAGGAAAATTACACTATTAGCAAAGCGGCAATCGCAGTGTTGAGTTTTCCTCAATTAAAATTAGTGGAACAGGCGATCGCTCGCCTTCCGACTACTTTTCCTTATATCCCCGGTTTCTTATCTTTTCGGGAAGTACCTGCTATTATTAAGGCTATGGAAAAGTTAGAGATACTTCCCAACCTGATTCTCTGCGATGGTCAAGGATTGGCTCACCCTCGTCGCTTCGGTCTGGCTTGTCATTTAGGAGTATTGTTAGATATGCCAACGATTGGGGTGGCTAAGTCTCGGTTAATTGGAGAACATCAAGAGTTGGGTTCCCAAAAAGGTAGTTGGCAGCCTTTATTAGATAAGGGGGAAATAGTGGGGGCAATAGTGCGATCGCGTTCTCAGGTGAAACCTATCTACGTGTCTATCGGTCATAAAGTTAGTTTGGAAACGGCGATGGATTACGTACTGCGTTGCACTCCTAAATATCGTTTGCCAGAAACCACTCGCTGGGCGGATAAGTTAGCATATTAATCAGATGGGAAGATTGATAATTAATATTATCAATCGATTTAAATAAAAAATGGCGGCAAAAGATAAATTTCACCAAGCAGTAAAAAATGCTCTAGTAAAAGACGATTGGATAATTACTCACGATCCTCTGAATTTAAAATTTGGAGAATACGATAAGATTCAAATCGATTTGGGTGCTGTAAAATTGTTAGGTGCGCAAAAAGATGAAAATCAAATTGCAGTAGAGATAAAAAGTTTTTTAAATGATTCTGCTGTTTCTGATTTTCATCTGGCATTGGGACAATTTCTTAATTATCGTCTAGTGTTGGAAGAAAAAGAACCTCAACGAGTTTTATTTCTTGCTGTTCCTGTATATGCCTATGAATCTTTTTTTCAAAGGGATTTACCGAAAGCTGTTATCAGTCGTTACGATCTCAAATTAATTGTTTATGAACCCATGGAGGAGGTTATCTTTAAATGGATAAACTAGAATTGTATCGCAAGATAATTTGTGATTTTTTGAAGGAACAAGCAGCAATTATAACCCTAGGAGGAAACATTGAGACAGAAACTGTTTTTGACGAAGAAACCCATCGCTATTTATTAGTTGATTTAGGTTGGAATAAACAACAAAGAATTTACTCTGTGGTGATACATCTGGAGTTGAGGGAAGGAAAAATTTGGATTCAAGAAAATACCACCGATTTTTCTGTAGCCGAAAAATTGTTAGAGCGAGGGGTATCTAGGGAGGATATTATTTTAGGTTTAAAACCTAATTTTGTCAGGCAGTACACTGGTTTTGGAGTTGCTTAATTGATAATTGATAATTGATAGTTGATAACTGGTCACTGGTCACTGGTAATTAATATTTCTCTAACTGCCATGAGAATATATCCTAGCTTATTTTTTCCACTACCATCGGCACCACAACCCCAATAGTAATCTTTAGGGGCATTCTCTATAATTAATTCTTCTCCCGTAGCCAAGAGTATTGCTTGAATATCGGCATGAGTTTGAAATTTACACAATACTGCTTGCTGCATAATTTCATCTTTAACTTCTTCCCAATCTTGACGCAAGGGATGAGAGCGATCGCGTCCCATTTTTGCTGCTTCTTTCGGGGTTTTAGCGGTGCTAATTTTCTCGTACCAAGGAGTATCGGTGGTTACAAACTTTTGGGCTTGGAAATAATGCTCGCTGGTGGGCCACCACAATCCATCTAACTGGAAACCGTGGCGAGAAAAATTTGAGAAACAACCGTATTTATCCCGAGTACTGTAAAAGTAAATAGTCATGATTTAGTGGATAGTGGATAGTGGATAGTGGATAGTTGATAGTTGAATTATTATATCATATTCTTTCCCATGGGTTGAGAAACCGGGTTTCTGACTAAAATTTTGGCATTAATCCCTAAAATAATGGGAGAAACCCGGTTTCTAGGTTGGAAAATGCTACCCTACTCTAAGGTTTTATCCTTATAAATCTCCTTTCGATCCAAGAGACTTTTTAGGCTACTCCGTAATCAGTATAAGGACGTTTAAAAGGAGGTTGCAAACCTAATATAATATCCTCTCTGGTAACTCCAAGTTCAATTAAGTCTTCTGCCGGATTCCAGTCATGATTTAGTGGATAGTGGATAGTGGATAGTTGATAGTTGATAGTTGAATTATTATAGATGTAGCAACAAAAAAATAAACAACAAACAACACTTCGGCTACGCGGCCACTGCCCTTCGGCTACGCTCAGGGGCCGCGAAGTCGAAGTGCAGTGCAGGCAAACAACACTTCGGCTACGCGGCCACTGCCCTTCGGCTACGCTCAGGGGCCGCGAAGTCGAAGTGCAGTGCAGGCAAACAACAGATTAAATA
>JH611068.1 GCA_000252485.1 Prochloron didemni P4-Papua_New_Guinea
CAGAGGTGGTCACAGGCAAGATGCCTGTGCCACAAGGACGCAGAGAGAAAAGAGGAGAGAATATGGTGGGCAGTGCCGCACCCTACGACCAACAACAAATAACGAACAACAAATAACAAATAACAAACAACAAATAACAAACTTCAAAAGGGGGGAGAAGAAAAAGTCCCCCTTTGATAAGGGGGATTTAGGGGGATAGCAAACATTTTCATATTTTATATAAGGAATATGGTGTTTCATATAAGGAATATGGTGGGCGATGCCCACCCTACGACCAACAACCAACAACCAATAACCAACAACCAACAACAAACAACCAACAACCAACAACCAACTCAACTCAATATTTTCAATTGAGAACCATTATCCCCCTTATAAACTTCAATGCGATTCTGAAAAGCAGCCTTAAACTGAGGCATGTGAGTTACAGTTAAAATACAGGAAAAATCCGCTGCAATAGCATTAATAGCTGCGATTAAACGCTCGCACCCTTCCCCATCCTGAGTACCGAATCCTTCATCCACAATTAACATTTGCAAGGAAGTCCCCGCTCTTTGAGCTAGGAGTTGCGCTAAAGCCAAACGAATGGCAAAATTAATCCGAAAAGCTTCCCCTCCCGAATAAGTTTCGTAAGAGCGAGTTCCCTTGGCATCGGCGATGGCAATTTCCAAAGTATCGATTAACTTAGCTGATTTCTTGGACTTGCTACTAGAAGCTTTTTGAGTCAAAAACTGCACGTGCAACTGATTCCCCGTCAGTCGCGCTAAAATCTGATTAGATTGAGCTTCCAACTGAGGCAATACATTCTCTATAGTTAAAGCTTGAATACCATTTTTCCCAAAAGCCTGGGCTAACTCCTGATAAACTCGATACTGTCGCTTTCCTTCAGCTAGTTCTTCACAACTCTCTTCATACTGCTTTTGTAAATTGTCCAGTTGAGTTATTTCTTGTTGCAATCTTCCCTGTTGACCAATTAATTCATCCAGTTTCCGCCGTCGCTGCTGTATTTGCCGATCTAAACTGCCAATCTCTGGCCGATTATCCTTCATTTCCTTCATCTGGGCCACCAAGGAATCTAACTGTTGCTGCATCTTCTCTTTATCTTCGATTCTTACTTGGAGCAACTGAGCCAACTCCTGCAACCGTTCCTCTACTTGGGGATATTTTTCCTTTGCTTGTTGTAATTCTCCCTGACGCAAATGCCAAACTTGAGCTTGTCGCAGTTGAGCAATTAATTGATTGTGTTGGGCGCGATCATATCCTAATTCCTTAATTCCACGGTCTAATTGTTCAATTTCCTGCTTAATACTTGCTTCCCCTTCTTTTTGCTGTTGTTGCAAACTGGCAATTTCAGCTAATAAACCGGGTTTCTGAGACGCAATAGTTTCTTGGCGGCGACGAGCATCTTCTATTTTCCCTTGTTTAATTTCCGCCCAACGCCACCTTTCTACCTCGCTGCGAGCTAAAGCGTGAGTTTGTTCGTCGTAGTTAAGCTTTTCAATGGCTTGATCTAGCTGTTTTCTTTCTTGCTCTAACTGGCCGCTATATTTATCTACTACAAGCGATCGCTCTAAAGATTCGATTTCCCCTTTAATTTGTTGCAGTTGACTGTAGACTTCTCCCGTAGCTTCTAACTGAGCTTCCAACTGTCCCAGTTGATGTTGCAAAGAATCGTAAGCCCCTAACTCCTTGGACAACTGAGCGTATTCCCCCCGCAAAACCTGGAGTTCTCGCTCGCAAGTAGCCATTTGTTCCCTGATAGTCCAAAATTGCCTTTCAATCTCTTGATGTTGAGCTTGGGTTTTCTCAATAACTCGCTGGCGGCGAAATTCCTCCATTTCTCGCTCGCAGAGAGGACAGGCAGCACCGGGAGCCTGCAACATTTGCAGTTTCTGGCGCAATTCTTCCAACTGCTGCTGACAAACTCGCTGACTTTCTTGCAGTCTTTCCCGAAAACGCCCCCTTTCCTTTCCTTTTTCCTCAACCCGCTGTTGATATACCCGTTTTTTCTCTAACTCCCCAATTTCTCCATCGATAGTGAGCAATGCTTGACGCTTCTCCGGTACTACAGTCATTTGGGCTGTGAGTCGCTCTGATTCCAACTGAAGTTGTTCTAATTTAGCAGTTCGTTTCGCCTCCACCCCCTGGATTTCTATGGTCAAGTTTTGACGCTGTTGCAGCAAGGGAGCCACTTCATGTTGCAACCGATCTAATTCCTGCAACTGGCGACGGCTATGGCGTAATTTCTTTAAAGCTGCTTCTACTTCTCCTGCGTTACTGAGAACTTGCTCTATTTCCTGTTCCTGCTGCCCTAAAGCTTCCAAACGAGTTTGACTTTGTTTAATTTGCAGGTTAAATTCATTGCTCTGTTTAATCAGCTTTCGTTCTAATTCTTGACCCTGTTGTTGACCGTTCTGGTAAGCTTGGAATTTAGCAGCTAAACTTTCCTCTTCCTTTTGCCATTGTAGCAATTGTTGATAACCTGCGGTAATTTCCGGTTCTTGTTTTAGTAATTGCTCTAACTGTTGCAGTTGGCTTTGAAGGGAAGAACGGTCTGAAGAAAGGCGATCGCAGTCCCTGGTCAGATTTTGATATTGAGTTTGCTGCCAGGTAAGTTGTTGCTGGGCAGTTTCCCGCAGATGATTTGCCCCTTGTAATTGTTGCAGTTGTTGCTTATCTTTCTCTTGAACTTCTTCAAGTGCAGTTAGTTCCTTTCCTACCGCAGTTAGTTCACCGGAGATTTCCTTCCTTCGTTCCAACTTTTCTAACAAAGGTTGTAAACTCCCTTCTAACTGCTCCACCTTACCCTTATATTGCTTCGACTCATCCTTAGCGCGATCGGCCAATTCCTGGTATTGGTCTAATTTAAGCAATTCCGCCAAGATTGCTTTCCGTTCGCCAGCAGTGCGAAGCATAAACTCATCCGCTCTTCCCTGACGCAAATAGGCAGAATTGATAAATGTATCGTAATCTAACTTCAAAGAAGAGATAATTTGCTTTTGAGTATTGCGCAACCCTTTAAGAGACAGAGACTGATATTCATTGGAATTTCTTTTAACTTGAAATTCCACCGCACTACTTCTACCCCTTTGACGAGTGCGAATAATACGATAGGTTTCGCGATTGCAACTAAATTCAAAATCCACCCGCACGCTCTTTTCCCCAGCATGAATAATATCGTCCTCCGTCGAGGCGCGACTTTTGCCCCAAACCACCCAAGTAATAGCTTCCAGGAGCGAAGACTTACCCGCACCGTTGGAACCGCAGATACAAGCAGTATGGAGACCGCGAAAGTCGAGAGTTGCTGCGCGATAGCTGAGGAAGTTAGACAGAGTTAGTTGCAGGGGAATCATGCTGCGGCAAGGTTATTATTGATAGTTGACAGTGGACAGTTGTCAACTGCTATATATACTAGCCTATGAACGTGTTTAGTATCTCCTGAGAGCAACCAACCGGTTATTGTATAACTATCAACTGTCCACTATCAACTATCAACTGCTTATTAGTTTTCGATGCTGAAACCAAGGAGATTAGTCAATGGAAAAATTAGATTTTTATCGAGATACCGTCGAAAAAGTACTGAGGAAACACGCTGAACTACCTCATTCATATCCAGAACTAGAAGAGTATTTAATTATCGATCGTGATCGCAATCACTTTTTATTATTCGATGTAGGTTGGCAGCAACAACGTCGAGTTCACGGTTGTCTTACCCACGTTCAAATTATCCATGGTAAAATCTGGATTCAACGGGATGGAATTGAAGATGGTGTAACTGAAGAACTTGTAGAGGCGGGAATTCCTAAATCTGATATAGTGCTGGGGTTCCAGCCACCAGAAGTACGTCAATATACAGAATATGGCATTGGTTGAGAAAAAGCAATTGACAAGCCTCAGTGGGATACTATAAAATATAACAAAGAATAATTAATTCTTACCATGTCTGCTAAAGACGTTTTTATTATAATTATAGGGTTCCTTAGTCATGAGGTACACCTATAAACCTGTGGACTGCGCTCCATTCCTATTTCTCTGTACCTCACAAGTATGAGAAATGCTATATGTCCTGGCCCATGAAAGTGTTTACTATTTCCTCAGAGCAACCTTGTCCAGCAGTATAACTATCAACTGTCCACTATCAACTGTCAACTGCTATAATTACCCAATGGATAAATTAAACTACGCAGATGCAATCAAACAAATCCTTCGACCACATCTCGAATACGCTCAACAAGATAAAACTGTTGAAACCGAAGTGATTTTTGATGACGAAAGAGGACGCTATTTACTCCTAAATTTAGGTTGGGAAGAGGAACAAAGAATCTATGGATGTCCCATTCATGTTGAAATTAAAGGCGAATCAATTTGGATTGAAAGGGACTTTACCGAAACTGGTATTGGTAATGAATTAATTGCTCTATCTATTCCAAAAGAGCGTATAGTTCTTGCCTATCGTTCTCCTTTCGTGCGTCAATTGACTCAACAAGGTACAATAGGACCAGACCAACCACTACAAATAGTTTAAAGCATATTCCTCTAACCTCCCCATCTTTGGTATAATCTTAAGAAGATCAAAATTTGCGTCTTCTAAATCTATATCATGCAGATAAAACCCTATCTATCCCGTTTACTCGCTCTAGTTTTAGTCCTAGTCATTGGCTTGATGGGCTGTTCCAGCACCAGCGTCCCCAAATCAACAATGACTGGTGAATATGTTCAAGATACCCTTGTAGTAGTTCAAACCTTACAGAGGGCGATCGATCTGCCTAAAGACGCTCAAAACAATTCAGAAATCAAATCTTTAGCAAAACAGCAAATTAACGATTATATTGCTCGCTATCGACGGGATGCAAAAGTAACTGGACGACGTTCATTTACAACGATGCAGACGGCTCTAAACTCCTTAGCTGGATATTATACCGCCTATGGCGATCGCCCTCTACAGCCTAAATTAAAGGAACGTTTACAAAAAGAGTTCAGTGAAGTTGAGCTGATTGTGAGACGAGGGGCATGATAGCGATCGGCTATTAATAAACCATCCCGTAGGGTGCGTTAGGCGCTAACTAAGTACTAATTAGCAAAAACTTAGATATGTTACGCCGTAACGCACCAACCAAGATTTAATGATTTGACGCGGTTACAACAATAGCTAAACCCTTTATATTATGTTGCAAAAATATAAAGATTACGACAAACAACCAACAACCAACAACCAACAACAAACAACCAACAACCAACAACAAACAACAAGCAATGAAATATACGGTTATTCTTGAAAAAGGTGCATCTAGCTATGGAGCTTACGTGCCAGACTTACCAGCATGTATTGCTGTTGGAGAAACCAAAGAAGAGGCGATCGCTCTCATCAATGAAGCAATCCAGTTTCATATCCAAGGCTTAATTAAAGATGGTCGAGCCGTTCCCGAACCTTGCTCAACTAGCGAAGTTGTTGTAGTCAGAGCCGCCTAAAGCATTTGCCCGAATTTAAATTTAATTGAGCCATCTTATTCTATGGATCTAGAATTAATTGTTGGGGAATATCCAATAACTGTGCTTGATGGTCCTTATATCAAATATGAAAATGTTTGCTACAAATAGGTTCTATCCCCCTAAATCCCCCTTAATAAGGGGGACTTTGCTCCCCCCTTATTAAGGGGGGCTGGGGGGGATAGAGCGCTTAGGGACTAATAATATGATTTTCCTTCCTGCTATATCTGTAGCATTCTTTTTCAGATTTCATATTATGTAGAGGAAAACAGAGTAACTCCAGAAGCGATCGCCTTTGCCCAAGAACTAATCGCAAAAATTCCAGCAATGAAAGCATTCGCTTCTACCCAACTACTCCAACTTTACAATGAATTTTGGGCTGAAGATGGTGAAGAACTATCCCCTGTAGCTTTTGAGTCAAACCTCACCTCCCCAGAAATTGTCATCTATGATGAAGAAGGTACTGCAAATGTGTATTTCCCAGACTCTGAAATGTTTGGAGGTCATTTAATCGAAATATATATTACACAAGGTAGTATTGTTGATGCGGAAATAGTCGGTTAGTGGCAATACTAAGCCCCTTGACATATTTAAAAATGTGGAATATATTTCAGCCAAGAAACCGGGTTTCTGCTATTATTTTAGGGATTAATGCCCAAATTGTAGCAAGAAACCCGGTTTCTCAACCCACAGAATATAGCAATGAACAATTAACAATTAACAATGAACAATTAAGAGGAAGAAAAATGCACATGCACGCTTTATACAAAGGTGAGCCAGTTTGTAGTATTTTTGAAAAATAACGTAATATGCAAGGACACCAGCGCGAAGCGCTATAAGTAAAAATCAAACCTCTAGAATATAACAAGGATATATAATGTTACAAAAATACGATCATTACAACAAAAAGCAAAAAGCAAAAAACCAACAACAAACAACAAACAACAAACAACAAACAACAAACAACAAACAACAAATAACCAAATGTTTGACAACGGGAATAATAACAGTCAGCAACTTATTGCTTCAATGTTGGCTACCTCCCACAGCTACAGCTCAAACTTCAGCTTACTGTAAATTCAGCCAGGAAGAGATCTCAGCCAAAGAAAACCTTCGCCAACAATCCTCCCAAGGCAACCCAGAAGCAAAAAACAACTACCAAGCTCTCTTACAAAAACACGGAGAAATGTTGCGCCAATGTCGCGATCGCTCTTGGCTGAAAACTCAAGCCATTTGGTTGCGAGTATATCCTTGCGACGCTCGTCCTGGCGCATTAGATCGCCTTTTAGATGATTTAGTCAATAAAGGATACAACCAAGTTTACGTAGGAGTATTTTACGACAGTCAAGTGCTGTTGCCCCAAGCAGATAATCCCACTCCTTGGGTTTCCGTAATCAACTCTTCTAATAGGGAAAAGGTAGATTTGTTAGCTGAAACTATTGCGAAAGGGAAAGAAAGGGGTCTGAAGGTTTACGCCTGGATGTTTACCATGAATTTCGGTTACAGCTATTCCCGTCGTCCAGATCGCCGAGGAGTTCTCGCTCGCAACGGCAAAGGAGAAAACAGTCTCGACATCGTCCGCGACCACCCTCAAGTGTTCATCGACCCCTATAATAAACAAGCTCAAGCAGACCTATATCGACTAATTCAGGAAATTATCGAACGCCGTCCTGACGGGATTTTATTCGACTATATTCGCTATCCCAGAGGCAGCGGCAGTCAGTCAGTAGTGGGCAATGTGAAGGATTTATGGGTTTATAGTCCCGCATCCCGACAAGCCCTCTATGACAGAGCAGAAAATAATCAAGGACGGATGCTGATCCAGCGCTACCTCAATCAAGGTAATATCTTCGAGCAAGATTTAATGGAAATCTCCGCCATGTATCCAGAAGAGGAAATGCCTCTTTGGCAAGGTAGTTTACCTTTACCTATAACTGAGGATACGGAACCCAAAGATTATCTCCCACAACTAAGAGAGCAATTGTGGCATCTGGTTGTTGCCCATGCAGCTCAAGGAGTAGTAGACTTCCTCTCCTTTGCCACCAATCCTGCCATTCAAGAAGGTATTGCCGTCGGTGCAGTCTTTTTTCCCGGTGGCAATCAATTAGTGGGGCAAAGAGGATTTGATTCTCGCCTCCAGCCTTGGGAGAATTTTTCCCCTTCCATCGAGTGGCATCCCATGTCCTATGCCGTTTGTGGTTATAGTGATTGTATTGTAGAAAAAGTGGAGCGAGTAAGGGCAGCATCTGCCAATGGCTACATTATACCAGCCCTGGCAGGAACTTGGGGAAAATTTTATCACAACCGTCCTTCCCTGGAAGAACAGATGGACGGTATCCGCCTGGAACAGCCCCAAGTCAATGCTATCAGTCATTTTGCTTATTCCTGGCAAGAGCCTGAGTTAGATCGCGATCGCAAGTTCTGCATTTTGTAACAATTATTTACGTTCCAGCTTCATTTGACAATCTACTCAATTAGTGTTATCTTGAATTTAACAACAGTTACTAGCGGACGTGGCGGAATTGGTAGACGCGCTAGATTTAGGTTCTAGTGGGGTATCCTGTGAGAGTTCGAGTCTCTCCGTCCGCATTTTATTTTCTCTGGGAATTATAAAAGTTAGCAGTAAAGAACCGTTATTACCTAGGTAAGGTTGAATATTTACTGTTTCTTGTTGTTTTGTTACAATCAATAACAAGGAAGATTAATTACCTTTTCCATAACTCTAACTCCATGCTAAATGAAATAATTCCTTTTCGATTACAGTTGGATACAGCGGCCTTTGCTGGAGCCTGTCTTTGGTCCCTAGCTCTCTATCTTAGTTTATCATCGCTCAGAAACTGGATTATCGAGCAACTAGATCGATGGTTCAATTTTGCCGAGGGTTTCCTTTACACCTCTGCCAAAGAATTTGAAAGAACTCGCCCAGCTAGAGAATCGCAAAATGCCTTTTATGCTTCACTCTTGAGCATTGTACCTTTTTTAGCCCTTGGGGAACTCTGCAACTGGGGACTACAAATCAGTTTAGGACGAAGTTGGGCAGTGAGTACAGGAATATTGGCAACAATGATTTGTGGGATTTATCAATTAGGTCGTCAAGATAGTAAGTCTTGAGCGAATCGATTAACTTCTATAAAAAAATTAGATCTTTTGGTAGCATGAAATCATCAGATTTTGTTCTTAATGAAATAGCTCTTTATTTAGAACAGCACGAACAATCCCTCCGCATTAGAAAGTTAATGTTTTTGGCTTGCAAAGACTACTGGGAAAATGATGCGGATATTCTCAATACTTTTTTATTCAAGTATTTGATTTTAGAACTATGTGAATTAAACCCCAATATGGAACAGTTGAAAATTTCAATGAATCGATTAGTAAATACTCTCAGTCGGAAAGATGTATACTCGGCAGTTGTAAAAATCATTATTAATCAAGTAGAACAATTTTATCAAAATCCAGACGCATCAGCAAAAATAACCCAGGTACAAGCCAAAAGTCTAAATCAAGTTAGCCCTCACTCTAAACTAGATAAGGTGGTAAGAAAATTAGAAGAAAATAAAGATGTCGTCAGAATTAAAAAATTAATCTTCACTGCAACTAAAAAACGATGGCCAACTAAATCCGATCCATTGGAAAAACTTCCATTAAAAAACTTAATTCTTGAATTACGCCAAATCTATCCAAGTTTAGAAGGAATAAAAAAAGGACTTGATAATGTAGTCAAAACTTTAAGCAAACAACAACTATATTCACATATAGCCAAAACCATAATTAGCGAATTAGATGATTTATACTATCACAAAGCGAATACAAGCTCTAGTAATTCTCAAAATAAAAATAATTCCCATCAAAATGGCCCAACAGTAATTCTACCAGGATTTTTGGAGCGACATCAATTAAACGAAAACGACAATTTCTCAGAAACTCCTACTGCTATCCCAAGCGATAGCAATGATGATATTACCCACATCAAAACTAATTTGACGGAAGAAGTTGCGTTACCACAGCAAGAAGAAAAGCAAGAGGAAACGAAACTTACACAACAGCCACAACCACAACCACAGCCACAACCACAACAACAGCTACAGCCAGAACCTCAACCACAAACACAATTAAATTATAATAGGTTCGATTTACGCGCTCAAGTTATGAAATTCACCAATCCCTTAGCAGCAAAAATTCTCGTGTTTTCTATAGTTTATCATCGCTTTGACATTGGCGGACAAGACTGGCCTATGTTACAAACTCACAACTTAGACGAACTGCTGGAAACATTATTCCAGCAATATCCAACTATTGCAGAGCTAGAAGACAAATTGTACGACACAGCTAACTCCTTACAACACAGTGAACGATATCTGGAACCAGCAGGAGCCATAGTTCAATCCATTAGACCTTTCTACCAATAACGATCGAGTATCAAGGGGATGGATAATAAGTAATAGTTAATGGATATTTGGCGATCAATTGTAGCAATCAACCACTAAAAACCAACTGAAAGATAAAACATGAATGCTCAAGAACTTATAAACCAATATACAGCAGGTAAAAAAAAGTTTGACAAAGCTAGTTTAGTTGGTGTTAATTTAATCGGTGCAGACTTAATTGGCATTATTCTTAATGAGGCCAACCTACAAAGTGCGACTCTTATTTTTACTTATCTAAGTAGAGCGCAGTTAGAAAAAGCCAATCTGATTGCTACGAAATTGAGCGGTGCTTATCTGACTAAAGCCAATCTTTATGGTGCCAATCTCCATAGTGCCGATCTCCACGGTGCAGTTTTGCAAGGATCAGATTTGCGCAACACTATTATCAGTCTGGCCAACCTCCTAGATGCCAACTTGATGTCAGCAGATTTACGAGGAGCAGATCTTGCTGGAGCAAATCTTACTGGTGCTTGCCTTCGAGGCGCTAATTTCCGAGAGGAAAGAAGAGTTTACAAGTCCAATCTGCGAGGGGCAATTTTATATAAGGCCGATGTTTTAGGTGCTAACTTTAAAGGTGCTAATTTAGCCAAGGTTAATCTTAGAGAAGCTAACCTCAGAGAAGTTAGTCTCAGCGGTGCCGATCTGCGGGGAGCAGACCTAAGTAAAGCCAATCTCAAAGGTGCTTCTTTAGTTGATGCTAACTTAGTTGGTACTAAATTGATAGATACCAATCTTGCCAATGCCAGGGTAAATCGGGCTGAACTCAAAGAAGCGCAAATGATGGGGGTTAATTTACAAGGAGCAATTATGTCTCAGACAAATCTCATTGGTGCGGACCTTCGCAATGCGGATATGACTAATGCAAGTATTGTACGCTGCGATTTTAGTCGCGCCGATCTGACTGCAGCTAACTTATCTCAATCCGATCTAACTGGTACTTTTTTGACTCGAGCTAATTTGATGAATGCAAATCTTAGTTATGTAGATCTCACTCAGGCCGATATGAGTGGGGCAAATATGAGAGGAGTCAATTTAGAAGGAGCAACTATGCCTGATGGTTCGGTTAATGATTATTAATTTTACCTTGGAAATAAATAAAAAAATGTAATCAATCTTTTTTATTTTACTTGTAGGGTGCATGGTTACACACCCTTACATCAAATTGTCTAATTCATCCTTGTTGCAATTTATCTAGACGAGCGAGTACTTCCTTACTATGAATCGCTGGTTTGACACTAAGGAATATAGCTCGTAAAATCCCCTCCGGATCGATTAAATAAGTGTGGCGGAGGGAGAAAAAGCCAAACCAGGAACCATAAGCTTTGCTTACTTGACCTTTGGTATCTGCTAGAAGAGGGAATTTGAGACCTTCCGAATCGCAAAATTCGGCGTGGGAATCCACATCATCCACACTAACGCCAACAATTTCTGCATTTCTCGCTTGATATTTGGGTAAGTCTGTTTGAAAGCGACGAGCTTCTATGGTGCAACCAGAAGTAAAGTCTTTGGGATAAAAATACAACACTAACCATTTTCCTCCATAGTCGGAGAGAGATATTTCTCCATCACCAGTATTGGTGGGTAGAGTAAATTCCGGAGCTGGTCGATCTAAAGCAGGTTGGTCCCCCCCTAATGCTAAAGTAGCAGGCATCCAGTTAATCCAAACTAAGAATGTAAAACAAAGTGCAAAGAAGATTTTTGATAGGTTGGTGCGATTCATGAGATTCAAGAATGAAAAGCTTCTTTACAGAACTTAACATTATCTGGCTTGATTTTACACAGAGACACAGAGACGCGGTTCGGCTAACGCTCACCTACTCTCTGAGGAGGAAGAAGGAGGGATCAGTCTAACTCTCACTGATCACCCAAATAGGACTTACGCAGAAACCCGGTTTCTGAACTAAAACTCTAGATAATAGGCCGTTTTATCCGGAGGACAAACCCGGTTTCTAGACTTGTTTGCGTAAGTCCTGCCAAATACTGATTCTAAAAAAATGTTACAAAATGCAATATTTTCTTTATATAATAGTAGGGGAAAAATTAATTTCCCATTAGTTAGCAAAATTAGAACCCTATAAATGCGAGTAGCGATCGCCGGAGCAGGCTTAGCCGGACTTTCTTGTGCCAAATATCTCACTGATGCAGGACATACGCCCATTGTCCTGGAACGGAGCAATGTCCTCGGCGGCAAGGTAGCCGCTTGGCAAGATGAAGATGGAGACTGGTACGAAACTGGTCTTCACATTTTCTTTGGGGCTTACCCCAATATGTTAGAGCTTTTCCAAGAACTGGAAATTGAAGATCGGCTGCAATGGAAAGAACACAGCATGATTTTCAATCAGCCAGATAATCCGGGAACCTATTCTCGGTTTGATTTTCCTGATTTGCCAGCTCCTCTCAATGGGGTCATGGCTATTTTGGGCAACAATGAGATGCTCACTTGGCCGGAAAAAATCAGCTTTGGCATCGGTTTGGTTCCCGCGATGATTCGGGGTCAGCAGTATGTAGAAGAAATGGATAAATACTCTTGGTCGGAGTGGATGAAAAAGCAAAACATCCCGGAACGGGTCGAAAAAGAAGTATTTATCGCTATGTCCAAAGCTCTTAATTTCATCAATCCCGATGAAATTTCGGCCACTATTTTACTGACAGCTCTCAATCGTTTTCTCCAGGAAAAAAATGGCTCGAAAATGGCTTTCCTGGATGGTTCCCCCACAGAACGTCTCTGTCAGCCTTTGGTAGATTATATTACTGCCAGAGGTGGAGAGGTGCTGTTAAACACTCCCCTAAAAGAAATTTTGCTCACCGAAGACCATACCGTCAAGGGTTTCGCCATTAGGGGACTAAATGGGGCGCTGGAAGGAGTATTGACAGCAGATGCCTACGTTTCTGCCATGCCAGTAGACCCCTTAAAGCTGATGCTACCGGAACCCTGGAAAGAATTAGATTGCTTCCAAAAATTGGCAGGTTTGGAAGGAGTTCCGGTAATTAATCTTCATCTTTGGTTCGATCACAAGCTCACTGAGATCGACCACTTGCTCTTTTCTCGCTCGCCGCTTTTAAGTGTCTACGCCGATATGAGCAACACTTGTAAAGCATATGCCAATCCCGATCGCTCCATGCTGGAACTGGTTTTAGCCCCAGCCAAAGATTGGATTGGCAAATCGGACGAGGATATTATTGCGGCCACTATGGCTGAGTTGGAAAAGCTTTTTCCCAACCATTTTGGCACGGAAACATCCGCCAAACTACTGAAATATCATATTGTCAAAACTCCCCGCTCCGTATACAAGGCTACTCCTGGAAGGCAAGCTTGTCGTCCCGACCAAAGAACGCCCGTTGCCAATTTTTATCTTGCCGGGGATTACACCATGCAGGAGTACCTGGGAAGTATGGAAGGAGCCGTACTCTCGGGTAAACTGACAGCTCGGGCTATCTCTGCTGACCAACAACAAACAACAAACACTTCGGCTTCGCTCAGTGCAGGCAACAAATAACAAACAACAAACAACAAAAAATTGAATTGCTCCTTGGTCGATGGAATGAGACAATTTTAAATAACTTGAAGCAAGAGAGAATCGTTTCCCGGTTTCTTTGAGAAATTGGGAAAGAGTCGATATTCGAGGCAATATATTGCCTTGTTACCAGAATAGACAATTTTTTTTTGCCTGCCGGAATGCTGCAATTGACAAAACCTCAACCCAAGAGATTCCTAGCCTCCCTCTCTGAGGCATACGAATACTGCCGTCAAATTACCGCCAAATACTCGAAAACGTTTTATCTCGGTACTATGTTGATGCCGGAGGCAAAGCGCAAAGCGATCTGGGCGATTTACGTCTGGTGTCGCCGCACTGACGAATTAGTAGATGGCCCTCAGTCCGCTTTAACTACCCCAGAAACCCTAGATCGCTGGGAACATCAGCTAGAATCAGTTTTTGCTGGCAGACCCATAGAAGACCCGGATGTGGCGTTAGTGGATACCCTGGAACATTTTTCTCTAGATATTCAGCCTTTTCGGGATATGATTGCCGGACAAAGAATGGATTTATACCGCAGTCGCTATGAAACTTTCCAGGAACTGGAGCTGTACTGCTACCGAGTAGCAGGAACCGTAGGATTAATGTCCAACGACGTTGTGGGAGTGGATAATAGTCATGGCACTGCTCCTTGGTATCGTGGCAAAAACATATATATTCCGAAAAAGGAAGCGATCGCTCTCGGGATTGCCAATCAATTAACCAATATTCTTCGAGATGTAGGGGAAGATGCCGGGCGGGGTCGAATTTATCTCCCACTAGAAGATTTAGCTCTGTTTAATTATACCGAAGAAGATTTGTTTAATCGCGTTATAGACGAGCGTTGGCGAGGGTTGATGAGTTTTCAGATTCAGCGAGCAAGGAAATTCTATCAAGATGCAGAAAGGGGTATTAAGGCTCTTAACCGGGATTGCCGCTGGCCTGTTTGGTCCGCTTTGATGCTTTATCAAGGTATTTTGAATATTATTGAGCGCAATCAATACGATGTTTTTAGCAAAAGAGCTTTTGTTCCCTTTGGAGAGAAAATGTTCTATCTTCCTGTAGCATGGTTGAGGGCGCAAGCACTTTAATTAATCAACCATTATCCATGAATTGTCAATTATCTCAATGATTAATTATTCATGAACAATTATCGGTGAGGAACACTAATCCTTCTTTGGAAATAAATACTTCTCGGCAATTTACTTCTTGGTTATACGAACAACATCTAAGTCTTGCTTTCACTACCTATCAGGCTGGAAAATTATTCGCCATCGGCTTGCAACCCAACGGCCAACTCTCTGTATTCGAGCGAACTTTCGAGCGCTGTATGGGTTTATGTGTCTGTGGTTCCAGCCTTTATCTGAGTTCTCTCTATCAACTCTGGCGCTTTGAAAATGCTCTCAAACAGGGCCAAACTCATAGAAGTGCTGTCTCATATGATAGTTAGCGAGATTGTAAAGGTTTTTGGAGAGAAAAGATTGTTTGTCGAAGTATCTCCAATAAGGGTGATCACGGCTGATAATATGCTTCAGGACTAACTTCATTAATCATTTCCCTTACATTCATGGCTGACAGCCTCAACGATTATCTATAGTTTAGCATTGATTTTGCTATTTTACCAGATTACCTACAACTTTCTACAACTAATGGCCAACTGTTTCCAACCCCCTTTTATCTCTCGTTTGGCTGCAGAAGACCGATGTCACCTCAATGGGTTGGCCATAGTAAATGGCCGTGCCAAATACGTTACTGCTGTAAGTCAGAGCGATGTGGCGGAGGGGTGGCGCGATCCCTTCGTGCCAGCGAAGCTGATCGCCGTCAGAATGGAGGTTGTCTTATAGACGTTGAGTCCAACCAAATTATGCTTGAGGGACTGTCTATGCCCCATTCTCCCCGCTGGTATCAAGACAAACTTTGGTTACTCAATTCTGGAACTGGAGAATTTGGTTGTGTTGATTTAGAAAAAGGTGTATTTGAACCCATAGCTTTTTGTCCCGGCTACTTGCGCGGTTGCGCTTTTAACGGCGACTTTGCTATTGTAGGTATCTCCAAACCTAGGAATAATAAAACCTTTTCCGGTTTAGCACTAGATCAGAAATTAGCCGCTAAAAATGCTGAACCTCGCTGTGGTTTATTGGTAATTGACCTCCGTAGTGGAGATCTAGTTCACTCTCTGCGGCTAGAAGGAATAGTAGAAGAACTTTACGATGTAGCTGTCATTCCCCAAATTCGTCGTCCCATGACTATTGGTTTTAAAACTGACGAAATTCGTCGTATTATTACCATGAATTCTTAAATACTCAAAGATATGAAATCTAATATCCCCCTAAATCCCCCTTAGATCGGGGGACTTTTTCAGCAAGCCCTATATAGCAATATTAGAACGATTGCTACACGGATGAGCAACCAACCGGTTATTGTATTAACTATCAACTGTCAACTATCAACTATCAACTGCTATATATCTATTTTTTGTTTAACCGTAATAGGGTGGTTCGTTGCCAGGTTTCCACTTAATATTGCAGCCAATACTGGCTTTTTGCTCCTCACTAACCTTTTGTCCTGCCAATACCAAATCCATAGCATGACGCAAATCTCCTCCTGTCACTGGCTGATCATTGCCAGGGCGACTGTCATCTAACTGTCCTCTGTAGACTAATTGATTATTGCCATCAAACAGGAAAAAGTCTGGAGTACAGGCAGCAGTATAAGCTTTAGCAGTTTCCTGAGTTTCATCGTAGCACAAGGGAAATTGAAAGTCCAGTTTTTCTGCCATTTCTTTTAATTTTTCTGGGGAATCATTGGGATAATGAGCTACATCATTGGCACTAATGGCCACCATGGCCAGAGATTTATTCTTATAGTCTCGGCCCATCTTAGCTAGTTCTTGCTGCACATGTTTGACAAAAGGACAATGCTGGCAAATAAACATGACTAGCAATGCCTTTTTATCCGCAAATGTTGCTAAAGAAATTATCTTGCCAGAAACTACATCTGGGAGTTGGAAATCCGGCGCTTTCGTGCCGAGGGCTAGCATAGTTGAAGGAGTCAGGGTCATTTTCTTTGGTTGTTGGTTGTTGGTTGTTGGTTGTTGGTTGTTTGTTGTTGGTTGTTGGTTGTTGGTTGTTTGTTGTTAGCTCTGTTTATGGCTAATGCCTTGGACTAAACCTTGACTAAGTAGAAATATTACAACGAAACCACACTATCTATAGTCTCTTAGACCAAATTATACCTTCAAATTAACGCCAGAATCCCAGCAAATCATTAATTGGCAGGACTTACACAGCGACTCTATTTGTAGGGTGCGGGCGCTAAGAGCGGCGCTTCGCGAGCGCAACGCACCACACTACCCATAGTGTCTTCAACCAAATTTTGCGTAAGTCCTGATTGGGAAAAAAATCCCAAAAAGACTTGACAAAGGAGTTTTTTTGATTTATCTTAAAACTATAGCAATAGAGTACCAGTCATGAGCCAGAACCAAGCAACCCAAACCCAAGAACTAATAGGAACCACAGAAGCAGCTTTTCTCTTAAATATCAGTGCTGTGAGACTGCGCCAACTCTTACAGCAGGGAAGAGTTGTGGGAGCCTACAAACAAGGCCGACGCTGGGTCATCCCCCTAATAAAAGGAATGCCCAAAATTAAACCTGGCTCTCGTGGTCCCAAAGGCACTTGGGGCAAAAGACCCCGCACCGCTGAAACCAGAATTCATATCAACAGAAAGGTTTTCGCCGACAACAGAGCCAACGGCACTAACGAACCCCCAATTTCCGTCATTATTGGCTCCAAGACTCGCCGTTGCCACGAAGTGGAAATTCCCGCCAAAGCCAGAGTGGTTTACTCCCCTAAACACCCCTTACCTTGTGGGGCTGTGCTTTGGATTGAAGTAGACCCTAATCAACCAATTACTATGAGAAAGTACAAAAAACTAGAATCCGTCGGAGCAGCCTAATTTCATCAGTACTTCTGGGGTTGTAGGAAAGTTGTCTCTGGTTGGCTATATACTCTATCGATATAGTTGGATTGTAGGGTGCGGCACTGCCCACCACACCATCTAAGTGGTTAGACAAAATTAATTGTATATTTTGTACCAAAATTTTTGAGAATTTTTTCCACCGCTTCAACTAAAGTAGAATAATTTTCATAAGCCTCACTATCTATCCCTCTTCTGTCACTCTCCTTCCACATTTGCCATTTCTCTATAGCGTTTCTCTCCCTCATGAGGTACAGTAAGCCATAGCTTTATCCATTGGGCGATCGCTTATTCCATTGGGCGATCGCTTATTCCATTGGGCGATCGCTTATTCCATCGGGCGATCGCTTATTCCATTGGGTGATCG
>JH611069.1 GCA_000252485.1 Prochloron didemni P4-Papua_New_Guinea
CGCCCTGAGCAATGCTTCCAGCCAAACCATTCTTTCCATTAATCCAATGGGGTGGTTTTGTGTGATTAAGATCAAAAACCCAAACTCCTGCTTCTTGTTTTATATAATCAATATATTCAACAGCCAAAGTTTCGTTGTAAAGTCCCACTGAACCGCCGAATGATGACTGCGATTGGGAAGTTGGAGCTTCAATTACATCTAAGATTTGATTAGTAGTGAGATCTATAATCAAGACCTTCCCACCCGATTCACCAGAGTAAATGTTGAGACCTGTTCCTATAGCAACCTTATTCCCAGACGCTGAAAGTGCATAGCCCACTAATAAATCAGTTTTCCGAATAGGTATCTCCTGTAGTTCAATTGCGACCTTTGGCTCCAGTAAGGCAGAATAAATGGCTCCAAAATATTGGAGCTCATCAGAGTTAGAGCTAGAATAAACGCCTTGGGGATTCTTCCTAACGGGCCTCGACACTTGATAAGCACCAATCACTAGAATTTCCTTCTCTAAATCCAGGGCATAACCAAAACCAGCACCAGCCTCAGCTATGCTAGACCCAACAGGTGGAAGAATTTCCGGTAACCTTGTCCATCCTCCTCTAGCATCCCTTTGATATAGCACCACTCGATTCGCGACAGGATCGCCAACAGCTAAATAATCCTCGCTTACTGCTAAGGCGTAACCAAATGCCACACTGTCATCTGGGTCAGAGGCCAGACAGGTATAGGATGGGGATGAGGAGCCAA
>JH611070.1 GCA_000252485.1 Prochloron didemni P4-Papua_New_Guinea
TAGAAAGAACCTCCCCTAACTCATTACTGGAAGACACCTCCACCAGACGATTGCGCCAATCCCACTCATAGTCAGTCACTACCCCAGTAGCAAGTTCAATACGTTGAATGCGATTGCCCTCCGCATCGTATGAATAGCTATAAACACCATCATTCAACAAGCGGTTGTGGGGACCAATCTCATTGCCCAATCGATTCCCCGTTTCATCATAGTCATAGCTCTCATCCTCCTGGAAATCAGAACTAGCCGAAGTTAATTGGTCCGTACCGTCATAGGAAAAACTACTCTCACCATTCGGACTAGTAATAGCCGTGATGCGATTAACCTCATCAAACTCATAGCCATAAGCCAAAACCTCCCCAACTGCTGTAGTGTGAGTCCTAGTTAGAGGACGGCCATCCAGGTCAAAAGTTTGAGCAGTACTGAAAGCATTCAGCACCTCCAGTTGTTCCAGCTGCCCAGCATCATCATAGGTAACAACAGCAGTTTTAGGAGTAACCCCATTCCCAGTCTGAGAAATACTAATAACTCGGTCTCGGGCATCATAGGTATAAGTTTCAGTGGATAACTGAATTCCACCAACCGTATCAGTAACAGTCAACACATTGCCCACACCATCATGGGTGTAGTCCAACACCACCTCATCCGTAAAGCCAAAAGTATCTCGAATTTCCTTAGTTAAACGGCTATCATCATCATATTCATAAGAGTACTTAGCTACCGAATCCTCTACATCAACCAGCTGGGAGGCCGCATCATAGCTGTAAGAGATGGTATTAACAATCCTGTCCCCATCCAACCACAGTTCGGCAGTTTGGCGATTCCAATCGTCGTATGCAAACTGGACAATGCGGCCATTGCGGTCCAATAGTTGGATTAGATTGCTAACCTCATCGTAGCTGTAGGTTCTTGTACCAATTCCTACTTGCGTTTGAGTTTCCAGTCGGTTGAGTTTGTCATAGGTATACTCCGTGAGGTTATCGAGCGGGTCTTCAACAGTCCCTAGATTTTCCTCTTTATCATAGGTATAGGTAGTAACAAAACCTCTCGCATCTGTTTCCGTCGCCAGTAAATCCAGTTCGTTATAAGTATATCTTGTAGCATTGTTGAGATGGTCAGTAATCTTCACCACATTACTGTTGCTGTCATATTCCGTAGTGGTAGTATTTCCCAAGGGAGTAGTGACTGTTATTTCCCGATTCAACTCGTCGTAGGTATAAGCAGTTTGCCGACCCAATTCATCCACAACAGTTAACAGATTATCATTGCCATCGTAGCTATAAGTTACATTGGATACATCAGCATTAACAAACTCTATCAACCGTCCACGCCCGTCAGTGCGAGAAACTGTTTCTCGACCCACAGCATCCGTTACCGTCAACACCAACAGATTGTTTTCCGTATCATCGGAATACTCAAACTTAGTAATAAAACCTAGAGGAGTTTTTATCTCAGTGTTCCGATTAATCTTGTCGTATTTATATTCAGTAACGCGACCCAATTCATCAGTAGAGGTCAGCAAATTACCCACTGCATCGTAGGTAGAACTAGAACTAGAAACCACCCCATCTATAGCGGGATAAGTCACCTCAAGTAACCGGTCCAACAAGTCATATTTATAGGTAGTGACCCGTCCCAGTTCATCAGTTTCTTCAATAACATTATTGACCCGGTCATACTCAGTCAAGAAAGTCTCATTATTAGCGTCAGTCCGTTTAATCAGGCGGTCAATGTCATCGTAATCGTACTTAGTAACATTACCTCGCCTGTCCGTAACAGTTTTTAAATTGCCAACCCCATCATAGGTATAGCTAGTCTCTTCATCTTTAGCATCCACCTCCTTGGACAAGCGATTCAGGTCATCATAGAAATAAGTGACAGTGTGGCCATTTGCATTAGTTTTCCAATCATCATCATTATCATTATTGCTATTGGGGTCTAAAAAG
>JH611071.1 GCA_000252485.1 Prochloron didemni P4-Papua_New_Guinea
CTTCTAGAGTTGTATTACTGGCGGTGGATGCTAATTGAGATATTCCAGTGATGGCCGCTGTTCCAGTTTCTACTGTTTTGTTAGTAGTTGTTTTCACAACTTCTAGAGTTGTATTACTGGCGGTGGATGCTATTTTCTTGGTCGTGTCAGAGACAGATTTAACTGTACCTACTACATTAGCGGTTAAAAAAGAGACCAAAGACTTTTTTTCTAGCTGTTCTTGAGGTTCATTGGCTTGATTGTTATTTTCTTTCGTCATAATTGTAACAAAATCAACAAGTAGTCATAAGTCTCAATTATAATTATCCTCAATTTTTGATTGGAAAGAGAGGATTGTTACAAATCTTTACAGAGAGATTAACTAACTATTGGGTTTTACATCCACAAACTTTGGAGAAAGTATTGAAGAATACAAAACAATCTTCTTTTTACTAATATAAAATCTGAAAAATAATGCTACAGATAGCTGGATCCCCCCCAGCCCCCCTTCAAAAGGGGGGAGCCTGGAAAGTCCCCAG
>JH611072.1 GCA_000252485.1 Prochloron didemni P4-Papua_New_Guinea
CGCTTCCCGATAACGTAGTTCCCATAAAGAGAACTTAGACTGGTCAGCTAGCCTTAGCTTTAGGGCACGAAGCCCCGCTGCTTCAGCGCGGGGTGCTGACAAAGCGGTCTAATTGTCAAGTCATGATAGAATTCTTCTTGACACAACTCTACCTTAGATTGAGCAGACAGCAGCAATAAACCCCAAAATACTCCTACTCGGTCTGGTTTAGCAAGGTCATTGGTAGAGGGAAATTTAGCTGCGGTCAAATATTGCAAGAGTTGGTCTAACTCAATCCAGGACTGACCCGGTGCCAGGCAAGGGAAATCTAAAGCTAAAAACTTCTCTAATTGGGCCGCAACTTCAGTAAGATTTTCATTGTGAGCTAAGAGGGCGATCGCCCTGGCCGCTTCCCGACGAGAACTGGCAGTTTTGCGAGAACGTTTGCTGCTGGGCTCCGCTTCTAACTCGGCTGCAATTTCTCGGATCTGGCCAATTAACTCCTGGAGGGTTACCCGGCGTTTCTTGGCCGCAGGAGCAGATGCTCGCCTGCGGAGATGGCGTTCCAGAAACTGAGGCAACTTACCCTGACTGTCTCCTTCTGGCAGCAGTTGGGCATCTTCTTCTGGTTCCTCTTCATCATCATCTTCCAGGCGTTTGAGAGTATCGGCTTTGAGCAACACCAACATGGAGGCCCACAAAAAAGCTTGTCCTGACTGGGGTAAGTCTGGCTGACAGGGGGTGTCTCCAGCCTCCGTTAGTCCCAGTTCGCTCAAAAAGCGATCAATCACATCAATAACCTTCACGTCCCAAGGGTCGATTTCCCCCTGTTGAGCCAAGTCAATCAAAACGGCGATGGCGTTCTTTGCTGAAGTGGTAGTCATTAAACCTCTTGCAAATTTTCCCTAGAGAGACTTTCCTTTCCCCTTTCCCCGTTCCTTGTTCTTTCTTGCCTAACCAATCACTTTTACTTCCGTTGCCGTGGTATCTTGGGTAATTGCCTCAGAAGCAGGAAGCAATTGTTTCTGCTTTTCTAATTCCGCTTTCCATTGTTCTATTTCCTCTTCCAGAACTTGAATTTTTGTTTCTTGCGCTTGCACTTCCCGTTTGTTCTTGAAAGAGCTGACGCGAACTTGCAATCCAGTCCAGATACTAAACAGCCATGCCATGATTGCTCCAACACCCATAGACAAAAACAGTTCTATAGACAGGGGAGCTTGGATTTCCTTACCAGGAATGATTCTGATGGGAACGGATTGAGTATTTTGGATAGTGAACAAGGCGAAAGCCAAACAAAAAATAAAGATAATCGTGAAGTTAACTTGTCGCATTAGCTCGCTCCTAGATGAAATTGCTCTAGACTAAACCTAGAATAGATATAGCAGTTGACAGTTGATAGTGGACAGTTGATAGTTATACAGCAACCTAGCGGTTGCTCTTACTCAATACTAAACACGTTCATAGGCCGGATACATAGATGTACATATTGACCAAGAAACCCTATAATATAGCCGGGACGAGATTCAGTTGGTATGACACTATATGTTGCCGATTTACGTCAGAATTATACTCGCGCTGGATTGACTGAAGCAAATGCAGAGTCCAATCCTTTAGAACAGTTTAAGATTTGGTTTGCTGAAGCAGTCGCGGCTGAATTGTTGGAACCCAATGCCATGACCCTAGCCACGGCAGATGCAACTGGCCAGCCTTCCGCTAGAATAGTGCTGCTGAAAGGTTTTGACCAGAGAGGTCTTTGCTTTTATACCAATTATGAGAGCAGTAAAGGAAAGCAACTGGAAGAGAATCCAAGGGCGGCGATCGCCTTTTGGTGGGGAGAGTTAGAACGACAAGTGCGGATTGAGGGGCCAATAGAAAAGGTTTCTCGTGAAGAAACGGAAGAATATTTTTACAGTCGTCCCCGGGACTCTCAGTTGGGTGCTTGGGTATCCAATCAAAGTAGAGTAATTGAAAGTAGAGAAGTGTTGGATCGTAAATTTGAGCAATTAGAACAGGAGTATGAGGGTAAAATTATACCTTGTCCCCCACATTGGGGAGGGTATCGGCTTATTCCCAACCTCTTTGAATTTTGGCAGGGAAGACCCAGTCGCCTGCATGATCGCCTTCTCTATAGTTTGTTGGAAGATGGTAGTTGGAAAAGAGAAAGGTTATCCCCTTAGTTATTTTGTTATTTGTTATTGGTTGTTGGTTATTTGTTGTTTGTTATTTGTTATTGGTTGTTGGTTATTTGTTATTGGTTGTTGGTTGTTTATTGTTTATTGGTTGTTCGGTCACTGCCCTTCGACTTCGCTCAGGGACCGCGGCAGTCGAAGTGCAGTGCAGGCAACCAAAAACAAAAAGCGCCCCCTAGAGGACGCTTTTTTTTCTAATCAAAGATTAGAATCTTACCCGTTGATGGAAGGAGCAGTCAAAGCAACAGGAGCAGCTTCGCCAGCAGCCAAATCTAAGGGGAAGTTGTGAGCGTTACGCTCGTGCATTACTTCAAAGCCCAGGTTAGCGCGGTTCAATACATCTGCCCAGGTAGCAATTACATGACCTTGAGAGTCTAGAATTGACTGGTTGAAGTTGAAGCCGTTCAGGTTGAACGCCATGGTGCTGATGCCCATTGCGGTGAACCAGATGCCAATTACTGGCCATGCACCCAAGAAGAAGTGCAGTGCCCGGCTGTTGTTGAAGGATGCATATTGGAAGATGAGACGACCGAAGTAGCCGTGAGCTGCAACGATGTTGTAGGTCTCTTCTTCTTGACCGAACTTGTAACCGTAGTTTTGAGATTCGGTTTCGGTGGTCTCACGTACTAAGGAAGAAGTTACCAAAGAACCGTGCATTGCGGAGAATAATGCCCCACCGAATACACCTGCTACTCCCAACATGTGGAAGGGGTGCATCAAGATGTTGTGCTCTGCTTGGAACACGAACATGAAGTTGAAGGTTCCGCTAATACCCAAAGGCATGCCATCGGAGAAAGAACCTTGGCCTACGGGGTAGATCAAGAATACTGCGGTTGCTGCAGATACAGGTGCGCTGTAGGCTACGCAGATCCAAGGACGCATTCCTAAGCGGTAGCTGTACTCCCACTGACGACCCATGTAAGAGAAGATTCCAATCAAGAAGTGGAATACTACTAACTGGTAAGGTCCGCCATTGTAGAGCCATTCATCCAAGGATGCTGCTTCCCACATGGGGTATAAGTGCAGACCGATCGCGTTGGAAGAAGGTACAACTGCGCCGGAAATGATGTTGTTTCCGTAGAGCAAGGAACCTGCTACTGGCTCACGGATTCCATCGATGTCTACTGGAGGTGCAGCGATGAAAGCGATGATGAAGCAGGTAGTTGCGGTGAGCAGGCAGGGAATCATCAGGACACCGAACCAGCCTACATACAGGCGGTTGTCGGTGGAGGTGATCCAGCTGCAGAACTGCTCCCATGCCGAAGCGTTTTCACGCTGTTGGAGGGTAGTTGTCATGTGCTTATGATTGCTATTGAATTATCAAGGTACTCAACCTATGTTTTTAGATTAGAGAGTATTTTTCTTTTTGTCAAGGGTTTTAACGAAATATTTCTTAATGTAAAGTATAATTATTGCTTATCATCCAGGAAAAACCTCAACAGTCCTACAATAAGCCATCGCACAAGTTCAAATTGCCTGGAATTGCTCCCCCATTCCTTTAATAGATTTAGGCTCCACAATAACGGAACTTTCTGAGTCAGGGATAACAGAGCCAATAGCATAAGCCTTGATTCCCATCTCCTTAATTTTGGCGATCGCCCCATCCACATCATTGGAGCTGCAAAAAATACCCAGAGAGGGAGCCGAGTTACTAGGACTAAGCATATCCCGAACTTGAGCGATTTCCCCACCAGGTATGGAAATAGTGGGACTTAAAGGAAAAATAAGAGCAAAGTAGTGTATAATAGAGAGCAAGTAGATATTCAACGTCAACCAAACCCTCATGAGAGAGACAACCCCCTCAGCCATGCCCCCATGCTTTGAAAATTGGTGCAAAAAGTTCGATGATTGTTTCAAAACTAAAGCGCAGAAAAGTGGGTTCAGACATTATTTAGGGGGATTGTTAGAGCGATGGTTCCACATTTCTATCTTCCCTAACTCTAATTTCTGCCCTAAGAAAGTAGTGTATTTTCTCCCAAGTCCCATCCGAGTCCCATAAACGAAAATAGTAATAAACAGTTTGCCAAACAGGAAAGTCATGAGGTAGATATCTCCACGGACAACCAGACCGATCCTGAAGCATTAGAGGCCAGTAGTACAGCCATGTCTTTCCGTTTTTATAATTGGCTGACCAACAATACTGACGTTTTTGACGAATTCTAAAGCCAGTTTAGGCTTTATTTGGGCTTAAATTTTGTTTAAGTCCCGATAGGAAAAAATAATAATTTTTTTTATTGTTTTGGAGCAATATCTATGTATACTAAAGCAAAGAACAGCTAAGTAAAAATACTACCTCTTCCAGAAACTCTTCACTTACTTGCATTTTCTTTGAAAATATGATAAATACTAACTTGCGATCGAGTAATAGAGAGAAAGTTATGAAAAAGAGAAAAACTAAGTTTAAAGCCATCTTATCTTTCCTCGTGGCACAGGCATCTTGCCTGTTCGTAGGAACCCTGGCTTTTACCCTAGCCCTGAATGGATGTGTAGGTGGAAGCAACAAACTAACAACCATGAAAGTTGCTATTACTCACTGGCCAGGATTTGACATCATTCTCTATGCTCAAGAAGCAGGTTTATTTGCCAAACGGGGACTGAATGTAGATTTAATCCGTTTTGAAAATCAGCTAGATTCTTCTCGGGCAGTTCTTCAGGGGTCTTTAGATGCAGCTTTTATTACGATGACAGATGCCATGCAGGTGGATTCAGGTAAAAACAAACCCGCTTTTGTCTTAGTAACTGACATTTCTGCTGGTTCTGACGGTATTGTTGCACAAAAATCAATTCAGTCAGTAAACGACCTCAGGGGGAAAAAGGTTGGAGCAAAGCTAGGTACAGTTAATCATCTGATTCTCTTAGAAGCCCTGGCAGCTGCAAAAATACCTCCAAGTGCAATAGAAATTGTAGATGTTTCTAATGAAATTGGCTATTATGAAATAAAGAAAGGAAATTTAGATGCGACGGTAATCTGGGAACCTCTATTGAGCGAGACAGCAAAAGCAATAGATGGCAACATTATATTTACAACAAAGGACTTGGACAGCTTGGTAATTGATGGTGTCTTAACTCGGTCAAGCTTTGTAAAAGAAAATAAAGAAGAATTGACCAAATTTATTTTGGCTTGGTTTGATGTGATGCATGCGGTAGAAACCAAACCTAATGAAGTATTTACTGTAGTAAGCAAACAACTAGGACAAACTGAGGAATCCTATGCTAGCAACTACGCAGGACTAAAAAAAGGAGATATTGACTTAAATAGGCGCATGTTTAAACCACAAGGTCGCTTAGAAGAAGCAATGGAAGAAACTGTAGAATTGTTAAGCAAAGACCAGCGTCATGGTCGGATTCTTAGGAAAGTGGACATCAATGGAGAAGCAGTAACTGCAGCAATGGAGGCATGGAAACCATTAAATTAACTTAGGATTAAAGCATTAACTGCAGCAATTGAGGTATGGAAAGGAGGCATGGAAACAATGAAATACTCTGGGCTATTTAAGGGCAGTTTGTCTAGGCAACTTCTAGCTGGCTTCGGTCTTTCCCTAATCACGGTGGGAGCAGCTACCCTTGGAATTAATTACCTTTTGATCCGTTCTGATTTAGAAGATCAAGTTGAACAAAGAGCGCAATCTATTACCCAAGGTTTAGTATTTGCTACAGAAGGGGCAATTGAAGTAGGCTATGATAGCATCTTGCGGCGAGTCGTGCAAAATTATTCGACTTTCCCTGCAGTGGAAGAAATAGCAGTTGTAAGGCCAAACGGTGAAACATTGGCTAATAGCGAAGAGTTAACACCAACAAGAAACCGTCCCTATAGATTAATTCGTCCGGAACTGGCAACTGCAATGGATGAAGCTGCTAACAGTAGTGATGAAATTAGCTTACGCAAAACAATCGACAACAAAAAAGTTTTGGTACAAATATTTCCCTTTAGCAGTGTTTTGTTTGGAACCTCAGAACGTAGGGGTTTAGCGATAGTGATCGTGGATCTCCAGGAGATGGAGGAGGAGATTTGGAAAACTTTCTCCACTTCTACGCTCACTCTCTTGAGTGGGATATTGATAATCTTGGTTGTAATGGGAATTTTAATTGAAAAAACTACTCTCGGACCATTGAACAAACTGAACCAAGCAGTTGAATTAAGTCTTGACTTGGGATTGTTTGAACTTCCCGAACCCATGCCTCAAAATGAGATTGCTTTTTTGACTACTACTTTTGACAAGGTTTTTAAACAAGCAAAGGAGTCAGAAAAATCTCTACGGCAGTTAAATGTAGAATTGGACCAAAGAGTTCAAGCCCGCACTTCTGAGTTACTGCAAGCTAACAAACAATTAGGTGATGAGATTGTGGAGCGCAAAAAAGTTGAACAAGATTTGCGCCAATTCACCTCCAAACTAGAACAAAGCAACCGCGAGTTACAAGACTTTGCTTACGTTGCTTCCCATGACCTACAGGAACCGCTGCGGAAAATTCAAGCATTTGGCGATCGCCTCAAGGCAAAATGCGGCGATGCAATAAGTGATAAAGGAAAGGATTACCTAGAAAGAATGCAGAGTGCCGCTAATCGGGCACAAACCTTAATTAATGATCTCCTAGCTTTTTCCAGAGTAACCAGCAAAGCACAACCGTTTGTTGAGGCAAATCTAAACAAGATAGTGCAAGGGGTTTTATCGGATCTCGAAGTGCGCATTGAAGAAACAAAAGCCAAAATAGATCTTGGAGATTTACCAACTCTTGAGGCCGATAGACTGCAAATGCGACAATTACTCCAAAACCTCATTGGTAATGCCCTGAAGTATCGTAAAGAAGATGTAAATCCGGAGATTGAGATTAAGGCAAATTTATATGAAGAGAAGATTGAAGATTCTAATGGAGAAAAGATTCTCAAGGACATGTATCGCATTACTGTTGCCGATAATGGTATTGGTTTTGATGAAAAATATGTAGATAAGATATTTACTGTGTTTCAACGATTACACGGTCGCAAAACTTATGAAGGCACTGGCGTAGGATTAGCTATTTGCCGTAAAATAGTCGAACGGCACAACGGCGAGATTACCGCAACAAGTACCCCAGGAAAAGGCTCCACTTTTATTGTGACAATTCCTGCAAAACAAACTACTGATGAGAGTACATGATGAGAAAAGACGGACAAAGAATTATTATTCTAGTGGCAGACGATGACGAAGATGATCGTTTCTTGATGGAGGAAGCCCTCGAAGAAAACGAATTAGGAGACGTTTATTTCGTTGAGGATGGAGAGGGGCTGATGGATTATCTTCACCATCGAGGTAAACATAGCGATCCCGATTTTTCCCCTCGTCCCAGTCTGATCATCTTGGATCTGAATATGCCCAGAAAAGATGGAAGGGAAGCTCTCAAAGAGATTAAAGAAGACCAAGAACTGAAGAAAATACCAGTGGTAGTTTTGACTACCTCTAAAGCAGAAGAAGATATCTTTCGGACTTACGATCTGGGGGTAAATTCTTTCATTGCCAAACCAGTAACATTCGAATCAATGGTAGCAATCATGAAAACGTTGGGACTCTACTGGTTTGGACTGGTAGAATTACCTACCAAAATTGAAGGGGGTTAAGATGAAAAATGGCTCGGTAAAAGTGTTGCTAGTTGATGATGACGAAGATGATTATGTGGTGACTGAAGATTTGCTGGATAGTGCGGAAATAGGTATGTTCGAGCTACAGTGGATAGATAACTACGAGCAAGCTCTAGAAGCTGTTTCTCAAAAGAATCATGATGTATATCTTTTTGACTACCGCCTCGGTCCACAAACAGGTTTGGATCTTTTAAAGGAAGCTATGGAAAGGGGCGTGAGATCCCCAATTATTTTGCTTACTGGTTTGGGAGATCATGACATAGATAGTGAAGCGATGAAGATTGGAGCGGCAGATTATTTAATTAAGGGCCAAATGGACACTGCCATACTGGAAAGATCTATCCTCCACGCTATTGAACGCAAACAGACAGATGCAAAACAAGACCAACTTGTAGATGAATTAGAAGAGGCAAATCGGGAATTAAAAAACTTAGCTTATCTTATATCCCAAGATTTACAAGCTCCTATGCGAACAATTAGCTCCTTGGCAGAATTGATTGGCTCTGATTATGGTGATAAATTTGATGAGAAGGGTAAAGGCATGTTGCAGTTGCTGAAAAATACCATCGGGCGTATGAATAAGCAAATTGATAATTTAATGAATAATTCTAAATTAAGAGATCAGGTAAAGCAAAAAGCAGAGGAATAACAGCAAAAGTAACAAAAATTGTTAACCATTACCTTGAGGCTTATTAGGATAGCTAAACTACTCAGACACAAGTATCAGCATTTGTTTTTACAATTACCATTACACAAGCTGAGGGTAATCATGAATCATGGAGAAATACACAAGCCAAATTATAATTCTAGTTGCAGATGATGACGAAGATGATCGCGAAGCGCCGCTCTTAGCGATCGTTTTCTAATGGAGGAAGCGTTAGAAGAAAACAATTTGGGTACAGTATATTTCGTTGAAGATGGGGAAGAATTAATGGATTATCTTCACCATCGCGGTCAATATACCAGTGAGGATTCTTCGCCTCGTCCTAACATAATTCTCCTGGATTTGAATATGCCAAGAAAAGATGGACGGGAAGCTCTCAAGGAAATTAAAAGTAACGAAAAACTGAGGAAAATTCCAGTTGTAGTTCTGACAACTTCCAAAGCAGAAGAGGATGTTTTGCGTACTTATAACTTAGGGGTGAATTCTTTCATTAGCAAGCCAGCAACATTTGACTCAATGGTGGAAATGATGCAAACTTTGGGTAAGTATTGGTTTGATGTTGTGCAGCTACCTGATCGGATTAGCGAAGATTTTAGTTAATCAAAATATTGATTTTTAAGTAGATTAGAAATTGTCGCAGTATGCGATGTATAAGAATTGTATTTTCCTGTGGTTTTCTCTTGTGGTGATCGCCCTCTAAAAAACAACAGTATTTGTCTCTCAAGACGATCACGTATCACAGGCAAGATGCCTGTGCCACGATAATATAAACCAAATTTCAAGATAACTCGAAGATAAAAGTAACCTTGTCCTCTTTCCCCAGGGCTATGCGATCGCCAGCCCGCAGTCGATGGCGATTACCTGGTAGTAAGGGGGTGTGGTTAATATAAGTTCCATTGGAACTACCTAAATCTTCGATAAAGAAAGCATCTCCTTCCAAGCGAATCTCAGCATGAACTCGAGACACAATCTCTGAATCGGAAAAACCAGCTACATCAATATCGGGAGGAATCTGTTCATTGGGCTTACCGATATGAACAACCGGCAGATTCTGCGGTATTTCAATAGTGGTATTGCTTTGTAGATGTAATAATCTCGCTTGATAGGTTTGAAGTTTAGTGGGAGAGCTTATGGGTGGTGCTATAGATGGTGTTGTGGATTTCTCTGTTTTTTCTTCGGAAGGGTTGCCAGTTTCTTCTGTTTCGATGTTGACAGACATTGTTGGATCGGGGCCAATTGTTTTTTCTAGTTCCATTGTGACAGACTTAGCCGAGCTAGAAGTCTCAATTGATGGAATGGTAGGCAAAACGACAGGGTCTGGTTTTTGGCTTTCTTCTGCCTCAGGAATTTCCGATGTGTTCACAATTGTTTCTGTGGATTTTGCAGTGTTTTCGGTCATCTCTGGTAGTAAATTAAAACCACACTGACCGCAGAACGTTGCGTCTGGTTCTACGGGAGCGCCGCAATTGGGGCAGCCACTAGTAGTGGATAAAGGAGTATAGCAAGCTTCGCATTGGTTAGCTCCTTCTGGATTTTGGTGATTGCAGTTAGGACAGACAATCATATTCGATTATATTTTGCTATTTGTTTGTAAGTTCTTGTTATTTGAGATAAGCTCATTGTTGGACTAGGTTGAAATTTCAGCTCCAAGCTGCTCGATCTAATAACCAGCAAAGTTCCCCTTTCGGCTGAATTAATCTGGCGGGGTAAGTCATGGGATCTGCTCGCTCTGCAAAAACTTGCTTTAAAGCAGGACGCTTGTTAGCACCAGCAACGAGAAAGACGACACAGCGGGCGTTGTTAATTAGGGGGGCCGTTAAAGTGAGGCGGGGTTGACCGTCTTTATTACCCACCGTCACCAGACGATCTTCCACTAAAATTGCTTCAGTATGAGGAAAGAGGGAAGCGGTGTGTCCATCATCTCCCATTCCCAATAACACAATATCGAAAACAGGAAATTTTTCGGCGGTAACTTGAAAAAATTTAACGAGTTCGTTTTCGTAAATTTGAGCATCTACCTTGGGGTTCGCTGCCCCTGTGGGCATAGGATGGATATTCTCAGAGGGAAAATTTACAAGGGATAGCCAAGAACGGCGAACCATACCTTGATTGCTGTCGGGATGTTCTGCAGCAACGTAACGCTCGTCACCCCAAAATAGATGTATTTTATTCCAGGGTAAATTATGAGTGGCGATGGCTTCGTAGAGGGGCTTAGGAGTACTGCCACCGGCTAGAGCTATAGTACACAAACCTCGCTCTTGGATTGCTAGTTGTATTTTTTCCAAAACCATAACAAGGGCGCTTTCCACGAGAGCTTTTTTATCTGGTAATATTTCTACAAATTTTTTCATCTTGGAGAATTATCTTCAAAGCTATAAATTTCCGATTTACCAATTAGCTAGGGAGCGATCGGGTTAAAATAGGCAACAACTGATGACGAGGTTTAGGTTAGCAGTTACAGACAAGTAATTTATTCAATCATTAACCTAGGATAACGATGAATAGCGCGAAAATGTCTCTATTTACCTCTTTTTCTCTCAAGTTAGTGGGTACAATTTTAATATTGGCTTCTCTGCTTGACTATATCATTCTGGCAATTCCCTTCAGATACCAGCAAGAGCAATGGCTGGTTGGCTTCATAACTCAAGTTGTGGACAGAGGGATAATTCCCATGATTGGCATTGTCTTTGTCATAATAGCATATTGGATCGACAGCAATATTGGTAGCCGAAACACTACGAATCACAGGCAAGATGCCTGTGCCACGAAATCTTTTCGGACGGATTTAAGGTTGCCGATGTTTGTGCTTGCCAGTGTTTTAGGACTTGTATTTTTCGGTTTGGTTGCGATCTACCTGAACAGTCTACGCATAGTTAGCTCTGAGACGATTGCTACCATCGAAGAACAAGTTCAACAAGCTAACGAGGAATTGGATCAGTTCGATACCTTGCTCGAAGATCCACAGTCCGTAGATCGGCAAGTTAAAGAACTGGATCTAATCCTCGAAACTGGTCAATTGCAAGGACAACAGCTCAGTCAGCAGCAGCTAATTCGTGTGGAAAGGGGAAAACAATTTTTTGAATCTTTACAAGCAAATCCTGAGGATGCGGAGAAAAGAATCAAAGAACGTCGAACTCAATTACTGAATACGCAAAAAGAAGGAGAAAAGCGAACCAAAACTGAGACTCTCAAGCGAGGTTTGCGCATTGGTTTGAGTAGTTTGATGTTGGGGGGAGTTTACTCAGCCATCGGTTGGTTAGGCTTAAAAGGGCTAGGTTCTTCCACATCTCCAGGTCGCAAAGTACCCAAGCGCTGATCCCCATCTACTTCTTAAGATATTAGGGAATAGGTGTTATCTAATGGTAAAATATGATACATCCATCAAACCTCAAGCTTAATGTGGGGGTTTGTTTGCTGATGACCTTTATCATAGTTCAAGCAAAATGTCAAGACTTGCAACAATTCTTCGTAAGTCTTAAAAAGGAGAAAAGGAAAATTCACGATCTAAAACTGTTTGATTCAAACAGCAATTTGGTGAATCAAGTCAAGATTAATAGTTTATGGCTAGTTAAAAATTATAAAATTTTCATAATCATTAGTGATTTTAGCATAATTTTTGCTGTTGTATTTTGTGCAACAGCAAAATCGATTTCTCGTTCATTCGTAAGGAGAGTCCCATTGGTGCTCCAAGGTTTAAAACAAGATTTCAAGAATGACTTGATTGCTGGTCTTCTGGTCGTAATACCCCTAGCTACTACCATTTGGTTAACAATTACTATTGCAAACTGGGTAATCGAGTTTCTCACTCGCATACCCAAACAGCTTAACCCATTTGATGGTTTTAACCCGTTTCTGACCAATATTCTCAATTTTTTAGTAGGGCTAGCTGTGCCTTTGATGTTCATTTTGCTGATTGGCTTAATGGCACGTAATATAGTCGGACGATGGCTATTGGATTTTGGTGAGAAATTTTTGCAGGCAATTCCTTTGGCTGGTTCTGTCTATAAAACTCTCAAACAGATATTAGAAACTCTCTTAAAAGATTCTAATAGCAAGTTTAGGAAAGTTGTAATGGTAGAATATCCCCGGCATGGTATTTGGACTATTGGGTTTGTCACAGGAACCCTAAGTAATAACCTCCAGTCCCATTTATCTAAACCAATGCTCAGTATTTTTATTCCCACAACTCCTAATCCTACTTCAGGCTGGTATGCTATGGTTCCCCAGGATGAAGTGATCAATCTGTCTATCTCCATTGAGGACGCATTCAAAATTTTGATTTCAGGTGGAATAGTGAGTCCTGATCGGCAGTCATCTGTACCGATTTCCCTTGATTTACCTTATCAAAAAGTCCGTTTGAAAGAACCGTTGTCAAGTTTATCGGAAGAGCAACCACAAGTATTGCCTTTAGAACAAGAAGGTCACTGGCACTAACCTGGTATTTTCAGGATATGGAAACTTTGACGAGACAAATAGACCTACAAGAATTGTCAACTTCATACTTTTATGCAACGTCAAACACCCCGTCGCATTGCTCGAGAATTAGCTCTTTTAAGCTTTCCTCAAGTCAAGGGAAAACCCAAATCCCTTGCACGAAATGATTTACAAGATTTAGTCTTAGCATCAATTCGTACTCTCAGTAATGAAATCCAAGATACCCTAGAAACTGCTGGGGCCGAAGTTCAAAGAGGTAGCGATCGCCTTGTCTTAAGTTCTCATGGCTCTGCTACTGTCCAGAGCGCTAAAGCCATGGTAGCAGATGCTCTAGAATTAACAAGAGAGGCAATCGAACGTCTAGGTACTGTGGTAGAATTACCAGAATTTATTCATCTGTCTAATCATTACGAAGTGCGGGAATATGCTCTGGATTTAATTGAAACTGTCTCCAGCAAAAACGAAGAGATTGAGGCTAATTTAGAAGGCGCTCTTGTGGATTGGCAATTGGAACGTCTACCTCGTATTGATAGGGATATTCTCCGCATCGCTGTTGCAGAAATTTTGTTTTTAGATCTGGAAGAACAAATAGCAATTAACGAAGCAGTGGAGTTGGCAAAACGCTACTCAGACGAAGATGGATATAGATTTATTAATGGAGTTCTGCGAAGAGTTACTGACAAAATCAATACACAATAAACAATTAGCAATGAACAAGAAAAAATAAGGAATTTCCAAAAATCATCTAAGTTTGAAATAGGATTATAAATATCAACTTATTAATTGCAGCGCTTATGTTTAATTGGTTCAGCCGCAAGACTAGCTATAGCTCAAAAAAAGAGCCACAAGAGTCGCAATCAACTTCAGTTGATCGGGAGAGTAAAAAGAAAGAATCGGAAATAGCTTCAGAACAAGATATTTCTACTAATGAAGATTATCTGAACTGGGCTAAAACAGCTTATCAAAATATTCAAAAGCAAAAAACACTAGAGAAAACGGCAACAGAAACGGAAACACAAATTGAACCAACTGACGAACAGCTAGTTGATGAAGAAAAAGAAATAGACTCGCCAACTGCTGGAACTGTACCTGCTTGGATGAATAAGTCAGACGGTTTGGAACGTCTGAAAGAAACTGCTCTAGAAACCTCTCCATCAGAAGAGAAAGAGGTAGGTATTGCTTTTGATGAGGATTTTGTTTGGTCTGCTCAAGTTTTGGCGGAAGAAGGGCGATCTCCTGAAGAAGTTTCCGTTGAAGAAATTAAATGGCTGAAACGATTGCGAGAAGGACTGGGAAAAACTCGTCGTTCTTTAATCAATAATCTGAAAGCGGTTGTGGGTCAAGGACCTCTCAATGAAGATGCCGTGATGGAAATCGAAGCGCTGCTTTTGCAGGCGGATGTAGGCATTGAGGCAACAGATTATATTATTAATGCTTTAGAAAATAAGTTGCTCGAAGAAGCTTTACCGCCAGATCGGGCGATCGCTTATCTAAAAACTATTCTCCAAGATTTACTAGATAAACCTCTGGCCAATAAAGAAAACTCAGAATTTTTACCTGTCAAAGATAGTCTCAATATTTGGTTGATGACAGGAGTAAATGGGGCAGGCAAAACGACTACTATTGGTAAACTTTCTCACCTAGCGAAAGAATCGGGTTATAGCTGTCTGATTGCTGCTGCTGATACTTTCCGGGCTGCAGCAGTAGAACAGGTGAAAATTTGGGGCGATCGCAGCGGAGTTGAGGTGATTGCTAATCAAGGGCAAAATACTGACCCAGCGGCAGTTGTTTTTGATGGTATTACGGCAGCAATGGCTAGAAATGTGGAATTACTACTTGTAGATACAGCAGGACGTTTGCAAAACAAAAAAAACTTGATGGAGGAACTGGCCAAGATTCGGCGGATAGTGGATAAAAAAGCTCCCTCAGCTAAAGTAGAATCTCTATTAGTATTGGATGCTACTCTGGGTCAAAATGGTTTGCGTCAAGCACAAGTATTCTCAGAAGCCGCAGGGTTGAGCGGTGTAGTTTTGACCAAGCTAGATGGTACGGCTAAAGGTGGAGTAGCTCTTGCGGTTGCTCAACAGCTCGGTTTACCGATTCGCTTTGTCGGTGCTGGGGAAGGAATAGAAGATTTGCGTCCTTTTTCTAGTTACGAGTTTGTAGAAGCTTTGTTAAATGGTTAGTCCAATTGGTTGATAGTTCTCGATCGCTTTGGAGCAGCGTAAGCTATTTTAGTCTAAAAACCGATACAATACATTGCTCAATAGATCCTTCCCACCTCTGAAATCATGACTGCTGTGCCAATTCCTCGCCAGCCATCAACCAATGGAAATCCTGATTTACACGATCTACCTGCTGAATCAAATTACTGTGAGGGTCGCCGAAGCTCACCAGTTTTGGCATTGAAAGAATTAGTGGCACGTTTGCATCGAGAACAGTATAAAATCCAAGATTTACTTAGTTCTCTAGGCTTTGCTCTTCGTAGCTTTAATAACTTGAATCAGTTTTTAGAGCTAACTCCTTTGATGGCAGCCAGGGTAGCCGATGCTGACGGCGGAGCCCTAATTCTTTTTAAGCAAGGTAAAGTACGACTAGAACAACTTCATTGTCAGGATAATGTTGCTTGTCAGGATATTCGACGGGCGCTGGAGCAAGTAACTCGTAACATGACGACGAACCACAGCCAAGAGAGTAAAGGAACATCACTTGTATTTCCCGGTTCTATGGACGAACAAGTGAGACAATATCTCGGCAAAGAGGTACGTTTGTTTAGTACTCCTGTTTTGGTTAAAAATACTGAAAGAGGTAGATTGTATGTCTTTATCAATTCGCCAGAATATGATTGGACCTCAACACGTCGTAAGTTAGTTCAGTTAGTAGCAGACCAAACTGCAGTAGCTATTGCTAATCACGAGTTGACGGTAGAATTGCGCCAGAAAGAAAGGCAGGATCGGGAGTTAGAAATTGCGGCGGAAATTCAGCTCCACTTGTTACCTCGGGAATGCCCTCAAATTAAAGGTGTGGCATTAGCTGCACAATGCCGAACTGCTAACCGCATTGGTGGGGATTACTACGATTTTATTCCTACTAACTATGATCGACTGCGACAGAAAGAGGAAGCTCGCACCGATCTTGAATCAATTTCTGTTCCTTGGAGTATAGTAATTGGAGATGTGATGGGGAAAGGGGTTCCTGCTGGCTTAATCATGACTATGACTAGGGGCATGCTGCGAGCGGAAATTCTGAACCGGAATTCTCCAGCTAAAATTTTAGAGCATTTAAATCGAGTAATGTATGCGGATTTAGAAAATTCCCATCGCTTTGTTACTCTTTTCTATTCAGAATATGACCCAGAAACCGGATTTCTTTCTTATAGTAATGCGGCTCACAATCCTCCCTTATGGTGGCAAGCTGCTACTGGGGAGATCCAAAAATTAGATACCTGGGGTATGTTGGTGGGATTGGATCAGGATTCCAGCTATGAAGATGCTAGAGTAAAACTATCTCCTGGAGATATAATTATATATTATACTGATGGCTTTACCGATGCGGTTAATCAATATGGGGAGCGCTTTGATGAAGAGAACCTCTATCGTGCCTTTGAGTGGGCTTGCGAACACTGCGATGCTCCCCAGTCCATTCTGGATTACCTCTTTGAGAGAGTTCAGCAATTTATCGGTTCTCACAACAGCAATGGAGATGATATGACTTTAGTTGTTATGCAAGTGAAATCTTCGGATTAAAATTGACTTGGCTATTTTATTACAGGAGATTATTGGGATGGCTATCTTGGAAATCAACAGTCTTGATGCTCAATTAACTGATACTTTCTATTTTCATCGCAATTTGGAAATGACAAGTATTGAATTACCCCGCTATGGTACTTTGTTGGCTCAAAACATAGAAGATCCAGATGTTATCGGTCAGATGCAAATGGCATGGAATAATTTTATTGAGTCCGGTCAAGTCTGGGCGCTGTTGATTGGGTTAGTTGTTGGTTATATGTTTCGTTCTTTTACTTCTTATTGAAGTTAGTTTGATGGGATTGGAGCAGTTGAGAACTGAGAAATTATTATTCAGATGACTGAAAAAAAAACTTGGAGCGATCGCTTTTCCTCGGCACTAATACCGGCGATCGCTCTCTTTAATGCCAGTATTGGTTTCGATATCCAATTGCTGGAGTTTGACTTGACTGGTTCCGTGGCTCATGCTAAAATGCTGGGCAAAACGGGGATTATCTCGGAGGCGGAAGCTGATAAGTTGGTGGCTGGTTTGGAACAAATTCGGCAGGAATATAGAGAGGGGAAATTTAATCCCGGTGTTGAGGATGAGGACGTTCATTTTGCGGTGGAACGCCGTCTGATACAAATAGTGGGGGATGGGGGGAAGAAATTACATACGGCGCGATCGCGTAACGACCAGGTTGCAACCGACCTGCGTCTTTATCTGCGAGAGCAAATTACGGCCATTCGCTCTCAACTGCGAGAATATCAGGAGGTTTTACTGGATCTGGCAGAAAATAATGTGGAAACCCTGATTCCGGGCTATACTCACCTGCAAAGGGCGCAGCCTTTGAGTTTGGCTCATCACCTGTTGGCTTATTTTCAGATGGCACAGCGGGACTGGGAAAGATTAGGGGAAATATATAAACGAACTAATATTTGTCCTTTAGGTAGTGGAGCTTTGGCAGGGACAACATTTCCTATTGACCGGGATTATAGCGCTGCTCTGTTGGATTTTGATGGGGTTTGTGCTAACAGTCTGGATGGGGTGAGCGATCGCGATTTTGTCATTGAGTTTCTCTGCGCCGCCAGTCTGATAATGGTTCATCTCAGCCGTTTGAGTGAGGAGATTATTATTTGGGCATCGGCAGAATTTAATTTTATCACTCTGAAAGATAGCTGTGCTACTGGTTCCAGTATTATGCCTCAGAAAAAAAACCCGGACGTTCCGGAACTGGTAAGGGGTAAGAGTGGAAGGGTTTTCGGCCATTTGCAAGCCATGTTAGTTTTAATGAAGGGTTTGCCTTTGGCTTACAACAAAGACTTGCAAGAAGATAAGGAAGCTATTTTTGATGGGGTGAAGACGGTCAGGGCTTGCTTAGAAGCCATGACTATTCTTTTAAAAGAAGGGTTAGAATTTAATCAGGAGCGTCTGGAAAAGACTGTTGGGGAAGATTTTTCTAATGCTACCGATGTGGCTGATTATCTTGCTAGTAAAGGGGTTCCTTTTCGGGAAGCTTATAATTTGGTGGGGAAAGCAGTTAAAACTAGTATTGCCTCCGGGAAATTATTGCGAGATTTGAGTTTAGCAGAATGGCAGCAACTGCATCCAGCTTTTGAAGGGGATATTTACCAGGCGATCGCTCCTTTACAAGTAGTAGCTGCTCGTAATAGTTACGGCGGTACTGGTTTTGAGCAGGTGAGAGTGGCTATTGCTCAAGCAAAATTATTATTACAACAAACAACAAACAACAAAGCCTAGATATCATGAATACTATGATGGAAAACAGCAGCAAAAATTAATAAACAACCAACAAACAACCAACAACCAACAACCAACAACCAACAACCAACAACCAACAACCAACAACCAACAACCAACAACATTTATGTTAGCTGTCCCATTTCGCCGAGCTTGGCAATTTACTTCTACTGTGTTAGGAATCATATTGCGTCATCCCATGACCATGACCAGTATTATTCCAGTTTTAGCAGATGGTACTATTGTCTTAGTTCGGCGGCAAGATACAGGTCTGTGGACTTTACCTGGTGGTTTGATACAATGGGCCGAAAGTGTTCCCAGTGCAGCTAAAAGAGTATTAGTAAATACTATTGGCTTGGAATTAGTTAGTATTCGCAATTTGGTGGGAATTTATTCATTAAGAGGAAAATTAAAAGGTCATTGTATTTGTTTTACATTGGAGGTAGAAGCAAAAGGCAATATTAAACTTAATGATCTAGTAGAATTTTCTGAAAGGAAAGCATTTAAACCAGAAGATTTACCTTCTCTTGAGGAAGTAACTGAAAATTGTCGTCCACAGTTAGAAGATTATCTTAAATATTCCGAGCAAACCAAAGAAAATACTGTTTACCGATTTGGTAATTCCTCTATTCGTCGCAAGCGACATTTATTAATAACTTGGCTGGGAATTATCTTTCGCTATCCCATTGCAGGAACCACCATTATTCCCGTACTTCCCGATGGGAAAATTGTCTTAGTTAAAAGACCGACCAAAAAAGACCAAGAAGAGGAATGGGGTTTCCCTGGAGGAATGGTAGATTGGGGAGAAGACCTTGGGGCGACAGTAAGTCGGGAATTGAAAGAAGAAACTGGGTTGGATCTAGTTAAAATTAATAGGATATTAGGGGTTTATTCAGAAGCTTTTCGAGACCCGAGAATTCATTCTATTGCTGTCTCTGTAGAGGTAAAAGCAGAGGGAAAACTAGATGTTTTTGATACTTTGGAGATAGAAGAAGCTCGAGCATTGACAGTTGAGGAGTTGCGGTGTAAACTGAAAGATAAAGATTTCAAGCTGATTCACGACCACGCCAGACAATTACAAGACTATTTCCAAGGCTTGACAACTATTGCTTAAATGCTATTTGAGTGAGTCGCTATGCTAGCATCAGGAACCGTTCTAAATCACCGTTACAGTCTCGTTACGCAGCTAAACGATAATACTGCTCGTTTGACTTGGTTGGCGGAGGATTTGTCATCTGGGGAGCTAGTAGTGGTGAAGCTTTTAGCTTTGGGTGGTGCGGTGCAGTGGGACGATCTCAAGTTATTCGAGCGGGAAGCAGAGGTACTGAAACGGCTGGAACATCCTCGTATTCCTAAATATCGAGATTATTTTTCTATTGACGATCGCACTCTTTGGTTCGGATTGGTTCAAGAATATATTCCGGGAGAGACTCTCAAAGAAAAACTAAATAGTAATCAAAGGTTTAGTCAGCAGGAAGTAGAGAAAGTAGCTAAAGATGTTTTATATATTTTAGCTTTCTTGCATCAATTCAATCCTCCTATCTTGCATCGAGATATTAAACCGAGTAATTTGATTTGGGGTGAAGATGACCACATTTATTTAATTGATTTTGGCGCAGTACAAGCTAGACCCAACAGTGCGGGGAAGACTTTTACGGTGGTGGGAACTAACGGATATACTCCTATGGAGCAGTTTGGTGGTCAAGCAGTACCAGCATCGGATCTATATGCACTGGGAGCAACTTTGATTTATTTGTTTACTGGTATATCTCCTAGTGAATTACAGCAAGAAGATTTGCAGCTACAATATAAGGATAAGCTGAGTAAAGATATTCAACCAAGGTTAGTGAGTTGGATTGAGAAACTGACAGAACCTTCTTTAAAAAAACGTTTTTCTACTGCTGAGGAAGCTTTGGAAGCAATCCAGGATACGGGCATTGTTCCTGTACAGGAAAAACAGGCCCAATCAATGTTTCAGTCTTTACTGTTAGAGAAGTCATCCCAACGATTGATTCTTGTAATTCCTTCTCTGTTTGAAATTCAAGTTATTAAACCTCTTCAGAAGCTCTTAAAACAGGGAATGGGAAAATTAGAGGAAAAGTTTGGCAGATTTATTAAACAATTTCGGAATTTGGAAAAGACTAAGCAGAAAAATATATTGATAGGAGGAGGGGTCGCCATAATACTTGCCTTGATGTCAGTTGGGCCAATATTATCTATTCTTATCTTACTTCCTTTGGCACTTTTAACTAAATACTGGATCTTATTGATATTCCTCTGGATTTTCTTTGGTGAAAGTACGATGAATTATTTAGGTAGAACTAAAATTATCTGGGAAAATGGGTATTTAAAAATTTTTAGACAATTCAGAAAGAATATTCAATGGCAGGCAGAAATTCATCATATTGACAAGATTGATTTAACTTTTGCTAAGGATGCATTTTCTCAAAATCGTCAGGAAATTGTTATTTCTCTTGATGAAAGTAAAATAAATTGGACTAGCCGTTTTAAAGATAAACAAAAACAATATACCTTGGGTTCTAAATTAAATGAGTCAGAATTGCGTTGGTTGATTAGGGAGATGGAAGATTGGTTGTATCAAGCCAGGAATAGATAGATAGCAGTTTTGATATACAAGGGTTTCAGAACCAATTCTTACGATGTCTAATAGTAAACACTTTCATAGGTCGATATCATGATGTAGATATTGAGTCCAAGAAATGCTATATATTTATTTACCATATTTAAGCAAGGAGCTAATAACATGGCCAATGAATCTCCCATTCCAGTAGTAGTAAATGGTGCTGTTGGTAAAATGGGTCGAGAGGTAATTAAAGCAGTTTCCCAAGCAGAAGATATGATGCTAGTGGGTGCGGTGGACAACAACCCCCACTACTTAGGTCAAGATATTGGTGAAGTAGCGGGGTGCGGCCCGTTGGAAGTACCGGTACTGAATGATTTGCAAAGTGTATTGGTGCTGGCGACTCAGGAGAAAGTGCAAGGGGTGATGGTGGATTTTACTCACCCTGATACGGTTTACGAGAATGTGAGGAGCGCGATCGCCTATGGGGTGCGTCCGGTAGTGGGGACCACGGGACTTTCTGAAGAGCAAATTAAAGATTTGGGAGAGTTTGCGGCTAAAGCTAGCACGGGAGTGTTGATTATTCCCAATTTTTCCATTGGTGTAGTGTTGTTGCAACAAGCAGCAATTTCTGCTTCTAAATACTTCGACCACGTGGAAATTATTGAATTGCATCACAACCAAAAAGCAGATGCTCCTTCTGGGACCGCAATTAAAACAGCTCAAATGTTAGCTGGTTTGGGGAAAACTTATAATCAAGCAGTGGTGAAGGAAACGGAGAAACTGGCCGGTGCCAGAGGTAGTATGGGAGATGAGAATATTCGTATTCACAGCGTTCGTTTGCCGGGATTAATTGCTCATCAAGAAGTTATTTTTGGGGCTCAAGGACAAATTTATACTTTGCGACACGATACCAGCGATCGCTCTTGTTACATGCCTGGTGTTTTGTTAGCTATTCGGAAGATTACGGAATTGCAATCTCTTGTTTATGGGTTAGAGAAAATTCTCTAATATCTCCCCATAGTTGATAGTTGATAGTGGATATAGAGCTTTTTTTTAAAGCGAATTCTGGAAAGAAAAATCCATTATCCTTTAAAAATAGGGGGTAGAGATTCTGACTGTGGCGCTGTTGCAATAGTTTTTTCTGCCTCGGCCATTGCCTTCATATTCAACTCTTCAGAATCTAAACAAATTACCTTGACATCATAGAGACTTTCAATCCAAACCCTGGCACCACATTTTGGATTGTGGGGTCGATAAACAACCCGACATCCTCCCGGGACTTCTACTTCATGGCCATAGATATTACTATTGCCTTTTTTTACTGTAATTACTGGTTGCTGCTCGTTCTGTTTCAGATTCTGTCTGATGCGCTGTCCGTTGACATGAATAATGGTTTTGGCTGGCTTGCGGGGATTGCTCCACTTGGGAGCTGGACCTCTCTTGCCTTTGCTAATGAAGGGACGACCATCGAATAAAGGAATTAGCCACATTCTACCACATTTATAAGCTCCTTCTACTCGACCCTGGGCCAGAAGCACCCGCAATCTGGCCCCGGAAATACCTAAAATTCCTGCTGCTTTTTTGGTAGTGACAATCATAGTGCTTTGTGAGTTAGTAATTTAGTGTTGTAATAGTTTGATTATAGACAAGCAAATAGCTCATGTCAAGGGGTAGGGAAAAAAATTTTTACAATACAAAAATGGTTGCTATCCCTTAGCCAGTAATAGTTTGAGCATATTTGGGGTGATTTAAGATGATTGTCGAGTTGATATTAGTTTGCTATTCTTAAACTGCGGGAAAGTGGCGGCCTAAAAAAAAGCTTGTTGAAGCGGCAAGAAGAATCTCTTGAGAGAATTAGGATTTGGATGGTTTTGCGCTCGCGAAGCATCTGCGAAGAGCGATCGCTTTTAGATTAAATTGTAGGTTGGGTTGAGGCCCTTTACCCAACAGCCCAGGAGATTTGTGTTGAGTTTCTCTATCGGGAGAGCCAACCTACTGTTGTTCTACTATATATTTTATTAATCTAGGGGTTGACAGCAAGAGATTTAGTTTGCTATTACTAAAGTGTGTGTCACACCCAGTGGCAGGAGCCGGAGACTGATCACCTTCTCGCTCCCTGTCGCTGCGCGATCGCCTTTAGTCCAATTAAGACAACAAACAGAAAAATTGGCAAATTCCTCTAGCTAGTAATAGGCAAAAGATTTTGAGTTGATGCTATAAAAATAAAATCAGCAAAGAAACCGGGTTTCTGCTATTACTTTGGTAACAATACCGAGATTTTGCTAAGAAACCCGGTTTCTAACTCCAGACTATCGCCTAAATAGGTGGATCGCGCTACTAAGGAGAAATTTACTGTAGATTAAATTGTAGGTTGGGTTATCTTTGTCGTCCTCACCTATCGCGGATATAAACTGCTGGAGGATTGGCGGATTGTCTTCTTCCCCATTTTCTCAGTTGGGGTGAATTTATTGTTCGTTTTTTTGCTACAACACTATGCTAGCGATCCTCACGACACGCACATCACTGCCAACGCCCTATTTCATATATTGCATGACGTGGCAGGAACGGAAACGGAAGTGGGAATCTTTACCTTGCTCGTGTATCTGAAGGGACGCAAAGCGCGATCGCTTGCAGAAATCAATCGATCAGCCATTTCAACCAACTAAGGAAGCTACCATTATGTCATCATCTTCAGATTGGAAATGCACCAAAGTAGCAACTGAGCCTGGCTATTCTATTTGTCAACGCGGCAGCCATTGCAATGGGACGTTTATCCGAGTCTACATCCCAGATGCTGCTGCCCAGCCCGGACACCCTCTCAAAGCAATCCTCTATTTACATGGATTTGCCCTCTGTATGCCCTCCTTTTATGAGGCACATCTCATTGATTTGGTGAAAAAGGGATATATCGTCTTTTTTCCAGATTTTCAACGCAGTTGCTATCCCAATACCCTACCCCAAGACCCGACACCCCAACGAATCTCTAAGGCTCGTTTCAAGACCTGGTGGTCCATTGCCAGGCCGCCGGCTTCCGAATCGCACAAATTGATGGATGACATCTGTTCAAAAGTGTGCGAAGAGCACCATGTAGATGGGGTAGATAAGGCTTTAGGTCCTGGATTACAGGAGTCCACCGCTGAGGAATTACGGGGAGTGGCTCAATCTTTGTTATTAATTATTGTGCTGCTCAATATTATCAGTTTGTTTCGGCGGGAGTATGGAAAGAACTTAATCCATCTGTTATCTACAGTCGGACTCAGTTTGCTTCATTCTCCGGCGCAATGGCTCGAGGATGCGATCGCCCTCACCGAAGAGGCCTGGGAGTCTCTGTCCGATCGGGAGCAATATTCCCATTGGGATCGCAAAACCTTGGAGAAGTTTGCCTTTGGTCATTCCTTGGGCGGTTTATTGGCTTTGAGCGTGCCTTTTGAGCTGAAACACAAACCAAACCATTGGTTTGTCCCCAAGCGAATTGTCGTGGCAGATCCTGCGGCGAGTACGGATATGGGGATTCCCCATTTTGTGATTTGCATCTTGAGGTTATTTAACGTTCCATTTACGAAAGATCCGATTCGGATTCAAGACACCGGCAAGGATCTCGTGGAACCCGTGGCAATTTTGCATGGCGGAGCCGATAAGTTAGTTCCACCGCGCCAATGGATGAGTGCTTCTGGCCGCGAGTCTGACAATTATAAAGCGATCGCGAGTAAGGAAAAGGAGATTTATTTTTCCTATTCCAACCCGACAAAGGAGCCCCCACTGGTCGCATTTCACAATCAGGCGGTGACCTCTACCCAATACTATGGTGATGGGCTGTTCCGACATTTTGGTGGGGTAAAACACGGCCCCAATGCCTATAACAGCGAATATGTTTGGCCTGGTGTTGAGAAAATATTCGATGGAACCGCCAGCCCAGAAAATCTGCTCTCCCATCTCGAGACTCCGGATTTTCAGGTGAAGACTACTCCTCCCTCTCGTTGCTTGAAATTGCTCGCCAAGATTGTGGGGATTGGCCTGTTGCTGGGAGTGGGGTATTATCTCTGGACAGTTATCGCGATCGCATAATTATCTATCTGGTTGTCGGGCGTTCTTTGCGTGATCGCAATCGATCTCTTTGGCCAGCCTAATATCCCACTGATTTATCGGCGTTGTAAAATTGTAGGGTGACGTGGTACGATCCAGGTGACTAAATCTTTTGATATACTCCTATGATTTGTCCCGAATGCCAATCAACACATATTAATAAAAATGGTCATAAAAGAGGAAAACAAAACTATCAATTGCTTTGATTGTCAGACTCAGTTTCTAGAAGATTACTCCCACAGAGGTTATCTAGAAAGCGTTAAAAGACACTGTCTACATTTGTATGTAGAAGGAAACGGCTTGCGTCGTATATCGAGATTAACTGGTGTTTCTCATACCACAGTAGATTAAATTGTAGGTTGGGTTGAGGTAACGAAACCCAACAGCCCAGGAGATTTGTGTCGAGTTTCTCTATCGGGAGAGCCAACCTACTGTTGTTCTACTATATATTTTATTAACCTAGGGGTTGACAGCAAGAGATTTAGTTTGCTATTATTAAAGTGTGTCTCAAGGGGGAACGAGCCGGAGACTGATCGGCTTCGCTCCTTCCCTGTGGGACTCCCAGTGTCAGGAGCCAGGAGACCGATCAGCTTCTCGCTCCCTGTCGCTGCGCGGTCCCGCAGGGATCTGCTCCGCAGCACACGCAGTGGCAGGCTTCGCCTGATCGCGAAGCGCCGCTCTTAGCGATCGCCTTTAGTCCAATTAAGACAACAAACAGAAAAATTGGCAAATTCCTCTAGCTAGTAATAGGCAAAAGATTTTGAATTGATAATAGAAAAATCAAATCAGCAAAGAAACCGGGTTTCTGCTATTACTTTGGTAACAATACCGAGATTTTGGTAAGAAACCCGGTTATCTTATCCAGACTATTGCGATTTGATTAATGATGGAAAATCCTTTGATAAGAGGGGAGTTAGATCCCCCCCAGCCCCCCTTAATAAGGGGGGAGTTAGAGAATACAGCATTAGGTTGCTTGTTAGGAGCTTTAATCGGAGATGCAGCGGGAGCAACCTTAGAATTTCTAGGACGGAAACCCACTGCTGCCGATGTAGATTTTGCTTTAACTCTACCAGGAGGAGGTTGCTGGGAACTTGCTCCCGGTCAAGTTACCGACGACGGGGAATTAACTCTTTGTTTAGCTGCTGCTTTAGCTGATAATTCTAGTTTTTCTCTGGAAGCCATTGCTCGTAATTATGCCAGATGGGTGGATTCGGAACCTTTCGATATAGGCATGACCACTGCTAGAACTTTAGGTTCTTATGCCGAATCTAAATGGCAAGAACTAAGGAAAAAAGAAGGCTATGCTGGGGTCATGACTGCGGCAGCTAAATCTCGCTCCATGGATTCTAAAGCTAACGGTAGTTTGATGCGAATTTCTCCTTTGGGAGTTTGGGGCTATAAGTATAAAGATGAAGAATTAGCTAATTTTGCACGGCTTGATTCTGGTTTATCTCATCCCAATCCGAGTTGCGGCGATGCCGTTGCTTGTTATACTATTGCGATTGCTAGTTTAATGAGGGAAAAGGGGGATAGGGAAACTGCTTTTACTAGAGCAAAAAACTGGGCAGTAGCTAATGCTAATGGAGAGGTTGGCAGTTGGTTGGAAGATGGGGAAAATAATCTGGATATTCCTTATTCTCCTCACATTGGTTTTGTGAAAATTGCTTTTACTCATGCTTTCAGACATTTATTGCTGGGTTCTGATTGGGTTACGGCTATTCGGGAAACTCTTTTAGGAGGTGGAGATACGGATACTAATGCCTGTATTGTAGGTGGTTTGGTAGGGGCTGCAGTTGGTGCTGAGGGTATTCCCAAGGAGATGAAAAATAAGGTTCTTAATTGTAATTTGGGATTGGGGAAGAATCCTCGACCTGGTTTTTTACATCCTTCTCAAATAGTGGGATTTGTTGAAAAGCTTGTTTAAGCAGTTGATAACTCCTGAGGTCGAATTCAAAATTCAAAATTCAAAATTCAAAATTTAATTCGTGGCGAATGTCTCCGCAAAAAATGGCAGAAACTATACTCGCCTTATCCCTCTTGCTTTTTAGCTTGTTGTCAATTTTCAGATTCGGTCGAGTTGACAGTTGACAGCAAGAGATTTAGTTTGCTATTCTTAAACTGGGGGAAAGTGGCGGCCTTAAAAAAAAGCTTGTTGAAGCGGCAAGAATAATGTCTTTATAACAAAAGGAGATTAAACCATTATGACTCATGCTGAAATAAAACAAAGAATAAGCAATAAACTTGAAGCTCTAACCAAAGAACAATTAACTTTAATAGATAATTTCTTGACCAATCTAAGTTCTTGCGTTCAAAACCAGACAGCCTCAAATCTAAGCTCAAAATCAGAACAAGAAAGGAAAGAGTTGATTCGCTCGTTTAGGGGGAAATATGCTCATATTCCTACCAGTAGTGAAAATTTTGCTGGTCGGAAACAAGAAGAAATTGATTGGGAAAATAGGAATAGATGAATATTATTTTAGACGCTTGTGCTGTTATTGCTTTTTTCCAGAATGAAACCGGAGCAGAAAATGTTGAAAATATTATCTTGGATTCTAACAACTACTGTATGATTCATGCTATCAATTCCTGCGAGGTATATTATGATTTTTATCGCAGTGCAGGTGAAACGGAAGCTAATAAGGTTATTGAAGATTTAGAAAATCTTAATATCACAATTAGGTACGATCTGACAGCTCATTTTTGCCAACAAGTAGGAAAGTATAAAGCAATAATTAAACGAATTTCTTTAGCTGATTGTTTTGCGTTGGCTTTAGCTAACCAAGAAAAGGGAATCTTAGTTACTTCTGACAGAAAAGAATTTGAACCGGTGATTTCTCTTAATATTTGTCAAATTAATTTCATTCGTTAATTTAGAGGTGGACAAATAGAGATTTAGTTTGCTATTCTTAAACTGGGGGAAAGTGGCGGCCTAAAAAAAAGCTTGTTGAAGCGGCAAGAATAATCTCTTGAGAGAATTAGGATTTTGATGGTTTGGCGATCCCTGCGCGATCGCCCTTTATGATGGTTTCGCGGCTGCAACCTTTCCGGCAAAAGACGGTCAGAGTTTTGAACCCCCAAACTGGTATTGTCTTAGAATAAGCCAAAGCTAGCACCATGCAAAATTACCTAGATTATATTTCTATTAAGGGCTTTCGCAGTATCCGGGCGATCGAAAAGCTAAAACTACGCCCCATCAATATTTTGATAGGGGCTAACGGTTCTGGAAAATCTAACTTTGTGGAAATATTTTCTTTTTTAAATGCTATTCGTCGCGGTAGATTGCGAAATTATACAGCAGAACGAGGTGGCGCAGATACAATTTTGCATTTTGGCTCAAAAATAACGCCATTTATATATTTTAAAATCTCCTTTAACGATGAAATTAATGGATATGAAATATTATTAAGAACCACAGATAAAGACGAATTTTATCTTGACGATGATGAATTGTGTTGGTTTTGGAATAAGAAACACCCAAAACCGTTAACATATCTCTTACAATCAGAAGGTGGTGAAGCTGGTATTAGTCAACCTCAACCTGCTCAAGAGGTTCCTCATTGGGTGCAGAGGCGTCTTGATAGTTGGCGAGTTTATCACTTTCACGATACGAGCCAACAGTCACCAATCAAACGAACCTCAGATATTAATGATAATCAGTTTTTGCGACCTGATGGCTCGAATCTTCCTGCCTATCTACTTTTATTAAAAGAAAAACAACCATCTGAGTATGGTTTGATACGGGATATAACCCGCAGAGTCACACCTTTTTTCGATGACTTTCAATTAGCTCCGTTGCTTCTCAATCAAAATAAGATTCGCCTGGAATGGACTCACAAGTTCTCAGACCAATATTTTGATGTTTCGTCTCTATCCGATGGGACAATACGCTTCATTTGTCTGGCGACATTATTGCTTCAACCCGTCCCAGAACGCCCTTCTATTATTCTTTTAGATGAGCCAGAGCTTGGTTTGCATCCTTATGCCATTTCGATGTTGGCAAATATGGTCAAATCTGCTGCTACGGAAACTCAGGTTATTATTTCTACACAATCGCCCTTGCTTCTCGATTATTTTGAACCAGAAGATATTTTGGTGACCGAGTTAGAAGATGGAGCCACAACTCTAACTCGCTTGCAATCTAGCGAATTGGAGGAATGGCTGGAAGAGTATAGTTTGGGACAGCTTTGGGAAAAAAATCAATTTGGGGGCAGACCTAAACATGGTTAGATTGTTGGTAATTGTAGAAGGAGAAACAGAAGAGACTTTTGTCAATGAGCTTTTGGCACCGCATCTTTATAAGAAAGGATTTCTTGCAGTTAGCGCTAAGTTGATGGGTAATGCTCGCAAACGAGATCGACGGGGTGGAATTAGACCGTGGCCGGGAGTACGAGAAGAAATTATACGACATCTCAATACGGATAAAAATATATATGTTTCAACAATGGTAGATTATTATGCTTTGCCAGGAGGAGAAGACAATCCCAATGCATGGCCAGGGCGATTCCAAGCGGTATCGTTAAATTTTGACGATAAGGCTCAACATGTTGAAGCAAAACTTCAGCAAGATCTTGCTACTTACAGTCCACAATCATTCAAGACAGAAAGATTTATTCCCTATATTATGATGCATGAGTTTGAAGGATTGCTATTTAGCGACTGCAAGGAACTTGCTAGCAGTATCGCTAGGGAGGACTTAGCCACTCGGTTTCAAAACATTCGTGATCGCTACCCTTCTCCAGAAGAAATTAATGATTCTCCCCAAACTCATCCATCTCAAAGAATCAAAGATTTGATGCCCGAGTACCAAAAGCCCCTACACGGTAATTTGGCAGCAATTGCTATTGGGCTTGAGACTTTTCGCCAGGAATGTCCCGGATTTCGGCGCTGGTTAGAGAGAATCGAAGGGATAAAGCTTTGAGGGCGATCCACCTATTTAGGTGATCGCGCTACTACGGAGAAATTTACTCTATTTACGAAGGAATGGGGGTTGACAAAGACGAATTTTCGGTTAATATTTAAATAGAGCATGAAATTGTAATTTGGGAAGAGTGTAGCAAAAAAAAGTTAATTTGTAGGGTGCGGGCGCTAAGAGCGGCGCTTCGCGAGCGCAACGCACCACCAGGGTTACGCTGTTGGGTTTCGTGCCTCAACTTTTTTTATTTTGTGGAATAGATTTCTGCCAAGAAACCGGGTTTCTACCATGATTTTGGTAGCTATACCTAAGATTGGCAAAAGAAACCCGGTTTCTAACCTCGGCCTTTCGCCTAACTACAACACCAATTTTGTGGTTTGTTGGGCCTGCCCTGAGCGTAGTCGAAGGGTTTCGTGGGTCACCCAACCTACAGTTGCTACCTATTATAGCACTACTCATTTAGGTTAGGACATTAATAAAGCCTGAAACCTAGTCATAGCCGTCTTTATGAATTTTGAATTTTGAATTTTGAATTTTGAATTGCGCGTAGCGCTATACCCTGTTGGACGGTTTACAATTCTCAATAGAAAAACAAATAGGGAAAAAATGGGTATAGAGAGGACAGAGTACAGCCAGCGCCGGGAAAGATTGATGGCTAAAATTAGCACGGGTACGGCCATCTTCCGCAGCGCACCAACAGCAATCATGCACCACGATGTGGAACATGTCTATCGTCAGGACAGCGATTTTTTCTATCTCACCGGTTTCGAGGAACCGGAAGCGGTGGCAGTACTGGCTCCCCATCATGAAGAACACCGCTTTGTCCTCTTCGTGCGACCGAAAGACCCAGAAAAGGAGACTTGGACCGGTTATCGCGCGGGAGTAGAGACAGCAAAAAAGCTGTATGGGGCTGATGAAGCTTATTCAATTAATGAACTGGATGAAAAGCTGCCTCAATATTTGATTAAAGCTGATCGCATTTACTATCACTTGGGCAGTGATCGCCCTTTCAACCAACGAATCATTACCCACTGGCAGCGACTGATGGCGGGATATGCCAAACGGGGTACTGGACCCATTGCCATCGAAGACCCAGGACCCACTCTCCACCCCATGCGTCAAGTGAAAAGTGCTGCGGAACTGGAAATGATTCGTAAAGCTACGGCTATTTCTGCGACAGCCCACAACTACGCGAGAGAGTTAGCTAAACCGGGAGTTTATGAATACGAACTGCAAGCAGAAATAGAACGAATCTTTCGCAGTCAAGGGGGGACGGGTCCCGCTTATCCTTCCATTGTAGCTTCTGGGGAAAATGCTTGCATCCTGCACTACATTGAGAACAATCGCCAAATCCAGGACGGAGATTTAGTTCTCATTGATGCTGGTTGTTGCTACGGTAATTACAATGGAGATATTACTCGTACTTTCCCTGTGAGTGGGGAGTTTACTAAGGAACAAAAAATAATTTACGACTTAGTTTTAAGCGCTCAATTAAAAGCCATAGAACAAGTAAAACCTGGCAATACTTATAATCAAGTTCACGATGCGGCAGTGGAAGTATTGGTGGAAGGATTAAAGAGCTTAGGTCTTTTGAGAGGGAATGTAGAAAAAATCATCCAAGAAAAGAAATACCAACCTTTTTATATGCATGGTACTGGACATTGGTTGGGTTTGGACGTTCACGATGCGGGAGTTTATCGATATGGAGAAGAAAAAGAAAATCAGCTACCTTTACAACCAGGTCACGTGTTGACAGTAGAACCAGGGATTTATATTGGACCCAATATTCAACCGGTGAAAGGACAGCCAAGAGTTCCCAAGCGTTGGCGAGGCATTGGCGTTCGCATCGAAGACGATGTTTTGGTCACTGAAGAAGGTTGTGAAATATTAACTGCTGCCGTTCCCAAGTAGAAAAGTTGTTGGTTGTTTGTTGTTGGTTGTTGGTTGTTGGTTGTTGGTTGTTTGTTATTGGTTGTTTGTTATTGGACTTTGACTATCCTTCATACACCTGGTAACTGATAACTGGTCACTTATTTGCTAATGGGTCGTGGGCGATGCCCACCCTACAATATACAGGGACGGGGCAATTAGACTTTTATCACAATTATAATAGCTTCCTGGGTTTGAATTAGTTGTTGGTTGTTTGTTGTTGGTTATTTGTTGTTTGATTTCTACTACCTTTAGGCTGGAGATCCCCCCCAGCCCCC
>JH611073.1 GCA_000252485.1 Prochloron didemni P4-Papua_New_Guinea
CCTTTTCAAGGGGGGATCAAGGGGGGATCAAGGGGGATTTAGGGGGTACTCCAGATTTACCTAACACTGGCGTTACCGCAACATCAGCAACTACTTTTGACCGCACCCGCTCTAAGGTTGATACTTGTGGGGAGAAGTTTTCGTAGTTTTATAGAACGATCGCAGATCAGAAAAATTTGCTGGTGACGCGACCCAGAATCAGCTCGGGTTTGACCCATCCAAAGGCTCTACTATCTCTACTTTGGGATGGATTGTCTCCTTCTACGAAGCAGTCTCCACTTTGATTAATGCTTTTGACTCGTTTAATCAGACACAGATCCCATTGCTCCGGAGACCTGAGAACTACTAAATCTTCTACGGAAGGGCGCGAATGCCTGTAAGCCTGTGGATCTACTAAGATTTCATCTCCCGGCAGTAATAAAGGCAGCATGGAGAGTCCTTCTACTCGAAAGCGCTGCCTCTGTCTGAATAACCAAAGCAATAGATCCACAATATTGCTATTTCGGATGGGTGTGGTCAAAATCAGTTGGGTTTTATATTCTCAATTGTCACGGCTTATCTTGAAAGTTAGGCAGCCCATACCGTGAACGTTAGGCAGCCCATACCGTGAACGTTAGGCAGCCCATACCGTGAACGTTAGGCAGCCCATACCGTGAACGTTAGGCAGCCCAGAGGGCTACCCCACGATTCATAAATAGATATTTAGCCGGAAGTAACTACTTTGTTATTTAACCGAAAAATTCGGTGAGTTTAACTGGCGGTATACCAAGGAACGTCAGTGCGATTCTTGGTAGCCCAGAACATTTCCTGGATCTCTTTGATGGCATCCATCAGCTCTTGAGCATGTTGTAAGCTAACTTCCACTTTACAAGCGGAACACAATTTGCCGACGTTCCAAAACTTGGTGTGTAAATCGGGAAACTGCTCTAAATGGACTGGTTTGAAATAATCGGTCCACAAAACCAGCAGTTCCTTCTTGGCTAGTTGCGCTTGTTCTTCTTTAATGGCAATATACCGACAGAGAGTATTTGCATAAGCTGCCTTAGCTGCAGGATCGCCGTCTGATGGAGGTGCCAAATCCAGAATTTTCTTGGTCATGGACAATACTGCTTCAGCGGCAATCCTGGCTGATGCTGGATCGTACACTCCACAAGGCCCATCGCAGTGAGCATGTACTACAGGAGCGGGAAACCAGGTTTTGATTTGGTTAGCAATCATTTTCAAAGAGGGCATAATGACCATTTTTTTTAGGGTTAGTGTGGAAGATTATAGCAGTTGTCCTCATGAATAAATTGAGCTAACTTTTGTCGCAATGTTGCTAATCCTAAGCGTTCCCGAGCAGCAATAAAGGCTGCATTGGGAAATTCTTTTTTCGCGGCGGCTAAAGTTTCTCCATCAACTCCATCTAGCTTATTAAAAGCCATTAACATGGGTCCGGGTGCTATGGGCATTTGAGCTAAGATTTCTTTGACTGAGCTAATATGACTGCGCCATGCGGGGTGACATAAGTCTACTACGTGCAAGAGAATGTCTGCCTCTGTTACTTCTTCTAAGGTGGCTCGGAAGGCATCTACTAAGGGGGGGGGTAATTCCTGAATAAATCCCACGGTGTCCACTAGTAAAATTGTCTGAGATTCCACCGTACTAGGATGTTCTACTGCTAAACGGCGGGTAGTGGGGTCCAGGGTGGCAAATAATTGGTCGGCGGTGTATACTTCTGCATTGGTGAGGGAGTTAATTAAAGTGGATTTTCCTGCATTGGTATAGCCTACAATAGCCACAGTGGGGATTTCTTGTTTTTGTCTTTGCTGACGCAAGCGGGAACGGTGTTGCTGTAACTGGTTTACTTCTTGCTGGAGACGGGCGATCCGCTTTTGAATGCTTCGCCGTTCTGTCTCTAGTTTGGTTTCTCCTGGTCCTCTGGTACCGATACCTCCCCCTAAGCGGGACATATCTTTCCTTGCGCCTACGAGACGGGGAAGGGTATATTCTAGTTGGGCTAGTTCTACTTGTAATTTCCCGGCGCGGGATCTGGCTCGTTGGGCAAAAATGTCTAAAATTACTTCGGTGCGGTCTACTACCCGAACTCCAAAGGAAGATTCTAGGTTGCGCACTTGAGCGGGGGAAAGGTTTTGGTTAAAGGCGACTAAGTTAGCGCCGAGGGTTTGAACTTTTAGAGCTATTTCTTCTACTTTACCGGCACCGACGACGGTTTGGGGATGGGGACGGGGACGCTTTTGGGTCATGGTGTGTAGGACTTGTCCCCCGGCAGTATCTAATAAGAGGGCTAGTTCGGTCAAGCCATCCTGGAATTGCTGTGGGCTGGTTTTGTCGGTGATTAAACCCACTACGAGAACGCGATCGCGATCCTGATCTACTTTTTGGGCAATATATTCTCGCTGAAATTCTGCTTCCAGTCCTTCTACTAGGTGGAGGAAATCTTGTTGAACGAGCTGCTCCAAACTGGTAGGAGGAGAAACAGTCCAGTAGGGTTGGTCTTCTCCATTGTTTTCTTGTTGGGGCAGGAGGTGAGCTAGATAAACTTCTTCAATGTAGCCAGTTGCACCGCCACCGCGACGCTCGAATCCAATGCCCGTTAGGGTTAGGATGGCCAATGCGTCTAGTCTTTGCCGCACCATGGCGGTCAAGCTGGATTCTTGGGGGGGTTCTTGTTTGAGCTTAGTGGCGATACAGCGAATGCCGGAAAGTCTTTCCGCACCGTAGCGGGGCAGTTCTAGGGGAGGAATTTGGGTTTGGCGAGGAGTACCGACACCAACCCGAATTATCTGTCCTCGACGGTTAACATAGGCTGAGACCGGTTGGTTGATGTTGGTGCTGATAGCGGCAAGTCTTTGGGCGAATTCTGCCGTGGTGAGGCGATCGCCGGGAAGACGTTGATGGTAGAGCTTTTTCAGCTGCTTTAATTGGTTGGTTTTTAGACCTTTGAGGTGGCCGTAGATAGTATCGATAGTCTTTCGATTGAGTTAGATTATTTGGAAGAATAATTACTTTTGATTATAATTCAATTCTATAGTAGTGGACAGTGGATAGTGGATAGTGGATAGCTCCTGAGGTCGAATTCAAAATTCAAAATTCAAAATTCAAAATTTAAGAATTGGCGAACATCTGGGCAAAAAATGGCAGAAACTTGCAAAAGCCTTATCCCTCTTAGGTTTTAGCTTGTTGTCAATTTTCAGATTCGGTCGAGTTATACAACACAGCAGCGATCGCTCTCAGTCAATAGTAAACAGGTTCATAGGCCGGTATAGAGATGTACCTCATAAGTCTCAGAAACGCTATGGCAATTCCATCTATCAGCTATAGGTTGATGGTGGGCAGTGCCGCACCCTACTCATTTTTCAGAGATGGTTGTAATATAAAATACGAAAATTTTTGTTACATCCCCCTAAATCCCCCTTGCCAAAGGGGGACTTTTAACGATGTATAATAGAGAAAATATAAGTTTGCTAATTTTATGTCTGATTCGAGTTTATTGGAGTCTTTTCGACAAGCTTATCGCAATTTACAACTTTCCCCCTTGTTAAAAGAGGAGGAATTAGCGAAATTTAGGGTGGATTACGGCCAAAGGGCCATGGCTGAATTAGAACAAGCTGTAAAAGACTGTTCCTCAGAGAATAATAAGATTATTTTTACCGGTCATCGCGGTTGTGGCAAATCTACTTTACTGGCTGAGTTAACTAGAAAATTGCAAGGGCAGTGTTTTGTGGTCTTTTTCTCCATCGCTGATGCCATTGAAAGGTCGGATATCAATCATATTAATATTTTGTTTAGTATTGCCGTCCAAATGATGGATAAGGCAGCAGCAGAAAAGGTTAAAATTAATCCAGGAATTAAGGATTCTGTTTATCGATGGTTGGCTACTCGCACCCGCACGGAAACAACTCAAGTGGGTGGGGAGATGAGTGGGGGTTTTAATTTCTTGGAATTTGTCAAAACTCAACTTAAAGTCAATGCTACGGTTAGAGATGAACTTAAACAAGAATTTGAACCGAAAATATCGGAACTCATCAATAAGGTAAATGAAATTGCTGATTTGATTAGAGATGCTACAGACAAGGAAATCTTGATAATTATTGACGATTTAGATAAGCTAGATTTAGCTGTAGTTAGAAGGATTTATTACGACCATATTAAGACTCTCTTCAAACCTCAATTGCGAATTATTTTTACGGTCCCCATTGCGGCAATGAGAGAAATTGACCTGCGCAGCACTCTGAAAGACGAGTCAAATAATAACATTAAATTTATGGAGGTAGCGAAACTATTTGGGAAAGGTGAAAGTCGTCGGGAAGATGCAGAACCTAAGGAAAAAATAGTGGCAATTTTTACCGAACTGCTCTATAAACGTATTCCTGAAGAGTTAATCGAACCAGAAGTATTAAAGCAAATTATCCTCATGAGTGGAGGAGTATTAAGAGAAGCAATTATCATCGCACAGGGATGTTGTTCGGAATGCTCCTTATTAATTAGAATGGAAGAGGGATTAGAAAATGGCAAGATAAATCAGCAAATTTTAGATTTAGCAGTAAAAAACATCCGCAATGACTTAGCTACTCCTTTATATAATTCTCACTATCAGATTTTGCGCGAAATTTATCAAGAGTTTACCTGGTCCAATACAACGGGTACGGACGAGCAAAAGTTTCTGGATTTACTCCACGGTTTATACATTCTCGAATACCGCAATGACGATATTTGGTATGACGTTCATCCTATTGTGGCTGACCTATTGAAACGGCGAGGGTTGCTTTTATGTTAGAAAATAAATTGGTAGGGAAGGGGGGACTTCGACGACCCTCAGTCCCCCCTCGACCCTCAGTCCCCGCTCCCTTAAATAAGGAAAATAATTACAATTATCAAAAGTTAGTTGTACAAATTGAAGCTGGGGTTGGAGTTCTCAATTTATTGATTGCGGTTTGTGACGATTTAAAGTTGAGAGATAGATTAATTGAAAAATACGAAGCAGAATTAAAGCCCGATCTACCTTGTTATAGAGTTAAAATAGATCGGGAAGAACCCAGTGTTCGATTTGCTATTGCTCAGTTAGTAGAACAAGAGGATTATTTAAGTCAAGGTGGCAAGGCAGTTTTGACGGTAACGGGAGCTGAAGAGATAAGATTTATTAGTCTGGATGGAGAACGAACGCCACAGGAGAAATTATTTGGTTATTTACAATGGACGAGGGAAGGTTTACTAGCTTTTCCCTATCCTATTGTGTTCTGGATTACGAAACAAATCTTCGTTAATTTAAGAATGAAAGCTCCCGATTTCTGGAGTTGGCGCAATGGGGTGTTTCACTTTGTAGAGGAAACTCCTGTAGTGACTGTCCCCCAGCAGGAAAATCAGTGGAATATACAAAAGTTTGAGGAAGAAATGCCGGAAAGCTTAATTCCTCTGGAAGAGTTGGAACAGTTAATTGCCAGAACGGAGAAGAAAAGGGGAGAGAAAGACAGAAGTTTGGCAACTTTATATAATAGTTTGGGGGAAACCTATTATGGACGAGTGCAACGGGGGGAAACGGAAAATTATCTAGATGAAAGAGAAAAAGCGGTTCAGTGTTTTCGCAAGGCGATCGCTCTTCAAACTGAGTTTGGTTTGCAGTTTTATTTGGTTAATAGTTTGAGAAATTTGGGGAATGTTTACTACGATCAGGGAAAGTATAAAGAAGCAAGAGAGTATTATGAACAGTCTTTAGGAATTGCACGGGAGATAGGCGATCATTCAGGAGAAAGTAAAGCTCTCGGAAAGATGGGGAATGTATTATCTTGTCTCGGAATGTATGAAGAGGCAAGAAAATACTATCAAAAGTCTTTAGAAATTTCAAGAGAAATAGGCGATCGCTTTAGAGAAGCTGTATCTCTTCTCAATCTAGGGAATATCTACTATTCTCAGGGACTATATCAAGGAGCAATAGAATATTATCAACAGTCTTTAGAAATTGCAAGAGAAATAGGCGATCGCTCTACAGAAAGTCATTCTCTTGGAAATCTAGGTATAACATTGTGTTCTCTGGGAAGGTATCAGGAGGCGATAGAATATCATCAAAAGTCTTTAGGGATTTCAAGAGAAATAGGTGATCGCTCTAAAGAAAGTCATTCTCTTGGAAATCTAGGTATAACATTGTGTTCTCTGGGAAGGTATCAGGAGGCGATAGAATATCATCAAAAGTCTTTAGGGATTTTTAGAGAGATAGGCGATCACTCTAAAGAAAGTAATTCTCTTGTAAATCTAGGTAATGTCTACGATTCTCAAGGACTATATCAAGAAGCAATAGAATACTATCAACAGTCTTTAGAAATTGCACGAGACTTAGGTCATCGCCTTAGAGAAGCTGTATCTCTTCTCAATCTAGGTAATGTCTACTGTTCTCAGGGACTATATCAAGAAGCAATGGAATACTATCAACAGTCTTTAGAAATTGCACGAGAAATAGGCGATCACCTTAGAGAAGCTATTTCTCTTGGAAATCTAGGGAATATCTACTATTCTCAGGGACTATATCAAGGAGCAATAGAATACTATCAACAGTCTTTAATGATTTTTAGAGAAATAGGCGAGCGCTTTAGAGAAGCTGAATGTCTTCTCAATCTAGGGAATATCTACTATTCTCAGGGACTATATCAAGGAGCAATAAAATACTATCAACAGTCTTTAGAAATTTCAAGAGAAATAGGCGCACTGCGAAGCAGATCGCTACGCGAGCGCTTTAGAGAAGCTGTATCTCTTCTCAATCTAGGGAATAT
>JH611074.1 GCA_000252485.1 Prochloron didemni P4-Papua_New_Guinea
CAACAACCAATAACAAATAACTTTCCAGGCTCCCCCCTTTTGAAGGGGGGCTGGGGGGGATCCAACGTTAAAACTTCTACTAATTATTTATAAAAACCCCCCCGTATAAGACCCTTGCCAACCCTTCACTTCTTCTGGCGTTCCCGCCACCACTACTTCCCCTCCCTTATCCCCCCCTTCCGGACCCAAATCTATCACCCAATCCGCCGCGCGAATCACATCCAAATTATGTTCAATCACCACCATAGAGTTCCCCTTATCCACCAACCGCTGCAACACATTTAAAAGTTGATGCACATCATAGAAAGAAAGTCCCGTAGTGGGTTCGTCAATCAAATAAATAGTTTTCCCCGTGGCTCTCCGACTCAACTCCGCCGCCAACTTCACCCGTTGGGCTTCCCCTCCCGATAGAGTAGTGGCCGGTTGTCCCAACTGTAAGTAACCCAACCCCACATCTACCAAGGTTTGCAATCTCTTCTTCGCTCTGGGAATGGGTTCAAATAACTCTAAGGCTTCCGCAACAGTTAAGTTCAAGATTTCCCCAATACTCTGACCCTTATACTTTACCTGCAAAGTTTCCCGATTGTATCTCGCTCCCCCACACACCTCGCACTGGACGTAAACATCCGGCAGGAAGTTCATTTCCACCACATTTACTCCCTGTCCGCCACAGGCTTCGCACCTTCCTCCTTTGACGTTAAAAGAAAAGCGTCCCGGTTTGTAACCTCTAGCTTTGGCTTCTACAGTGAGAGCAAATAACTCCCGGATAACATCGAAAGTTCCTGTATAAGTAGCGGCGTTGGAACGGGGAGTTCTGCCGATGGGAGATTGGTCTATAACGATGGCCTTATCTACGGCACTCAAGCCTTCAATCCCGCCCAACTTTTGGGGAAAGGCCACTTTTCCCCCCAAATGATGTTGCAAGGCGGGATATAATAACTCTCCTATGAGGGTAGATTTGCCAGAACCAGAAACTCCCGTAATTACCACTAATTTTCCTAAAGGAATTTCTACATTGATATGTTTGAGGTTGTGACGGTGACAGTCTTTTAAAATCAGAGACTTGCCGTTGCCAGAACGTCTTTCTTGAGGAATGGGGATTTTAGCTCTACCACTTAAATAAGCCCCAGTCAGACTTCTCTCACAGTTTAATAAGGCTTCTAAATCTCCCTGAACTACTATTTCTCCTCCCCTCACTCCGGCATGGGGACCGATATCCACAATTTGGTCTGCACTGCGAATGGTGTCCTCGTCGTGTTCCACCACGATTAAAGTATTGCCCAAATCTCGCAGTTGTGCCAAAGTGCGCAACAAGCGATTGTTATCTCGTTGATGCAAGCCAATACTGGGTTCGTCCAACACGTATAACACTCCTGTCAGTCCGGAACCGATTTGAGTGGCCAAACGGATCCGTTGGGCTTCCCCTCCCGATAGAGTAGTGGCCCCTCGGTCTAGGGTGAGATAATCCAAACCCACATCTAATAAAAACTGCAAGCGAGCTTTGATTTCTCTCAGGGCCAACTCGCCGATTAAGGCTTGACGGGGAGTTAGTTCTAATTTATCAATCTTATCTAAACAATCTTGAATAGAAACTTCGGTTAAATCGTTTAAAGAATACTGTCCCAAACGCACGGCCAAGGCTTCTGGTTTGAGACGCTTTCCCTGACAGACAGTACAGGGTTGACTGACTAAATAAGGTTCTAATTTTTGTTTAACTATTTCGGAACTAGTTTCTTCGTAGTTCTTCTCCAAGCTAGCCATAATACCGGGATAGCGACGATAGTAATGGAACCGATCGCTCTGAAAAGAAATCTTCTCGTCGCTACCGTAAAGAAGAATTTCTTGTTGAGTTTCGCTCAAGTCTTGCCAAGGAGTATCCAACTGGAAACCGTAAGTTTCTCCTAAAGCTTCTAAAAGTGCCAGATAATAAGAGCTATTTTCTGGCCAAGGAGCCACCGCCTTCTTCACCGGTTGACTTATATCGGGAATAACTAACTGAGGGGAGAAGGAACGTAAATGACCCAGTCCGTGACAGTGAGGACAGGCCCCGTAGGGAGAGTTAAAGGAAAACAAGCGAGGGGAAAGTTCTGCCATCACTGCCCCATGTTCGGGACAGGCGAAGTTTTCGGAAAAGAGAATCTCTTCATCTTCTAACTGAACCAAAGCCAAACCGTTGCCTTGACGTAAGCAAGTAGTTAAAGAGTCCGCCACTCTTTCCCTCATATTCTCTTTCTTAATCAATCGGTCTACTACTACTTCGATAGTGTGAGAACGATTTTTCTTTAATTCTATTCCTTCGGCCAACTGTCTGATTTCCCCGTTAACTCTCACTCGCACAAAACCCTGGGACATTAAACTGGACAGCAGTTGCTTGTGTGTGCCTTTCTGTCCCCGCACTACAGGAGCCAAGAGCTGGAACTTGGTGCGGTCCGGCAGTTGAAGGAGGCGATCGCACATCTCATCGATAGTTTGAGGAGCGATAGATCTTTGACAGTGGGGGCAGTGAGGTTCCCCGGCCCTACCGAACAGCAATCTTAGATAGTCGTAGATTTCCGTCACCGTTCCCACCGTAGAGCGAGGGTTATGAGAGGCGGACTTTTGGTCGATAGAAATAGCCGGGCTGAGACCTTCGATCACCTCCACATCGGGTTTATCCAGCTGTCCCAGAAACTGGCGAGCGTAGGCGCTGAGGGATTCCACGTAACGGCGCTGTCCCTCCGCAAAAATAGTGTCGAAGGCCAGAGAGGACTTGCCAGAACCGGATACCCCTGTAAAGACGATGAGTTTGTTGCGGGGTAATTCTAAGTTGAGATTTTTTAGATTGTGCTGTCTCGCACCACGGATTTTGATTATTGGTCGTTGGTTGTTTGTTGTTTGTTGCCTGCACTGAGCGTAGTCGAAGTGTTTGTGGGGGACAGGAGGATATATATATTTGCGCACCTTTTCCCACACTTACAGTCTAACTTCTTCTTTCATTCTTGTCAAGGGTTTTTTTTAAGATTTCTCTCTATCCCTCCCTCTTTCCTCTGTGTCCTTGTGGCACAGGCATCTTGCCTGTGAGGGCATCTTGCCTGTGACCACCTCTGCGGTTTTTATTGAAAATTTCTGCTTTAGCAACAAAAATGTATTCATTTATACCAAAATATGAGAGTTTAATACAAATTCTTTTCAATAATTAAAGCTAGGGCGTAGCAAGCTAACCATCAGCTACCAACCAGGATTTAAATGTGATCGCACCCTATCAATAGCTACCCATAGTGTGGGACGTTGCGCCCCAGCTTCGCGCCGGGAAAGCGCGACCGCACCCTACTAATAGATAGCTAATCACTAAGGCAGCCCAGAGGGCTACCCCACAATTCAGGATTTAAACTATAGCGCTTCGCTCCTAAAGTGTCGTTTTATGCTACATTGTTAATACAAAGGTGCTGCATCTGCTGGATTACTTTTGTACAAAGGGTGCATGGGCATTTTTATGCTAATTGTTCATTGTTCATTGTTCATTGTTATAGCTTTCGATTAATTTGTCGGAGAATTTTCTTGAGATCTGATTCTATTTGAACAGTCATGTGGTATAGTCCTAATTACATCAAAAGGGTTGTCCGGCTATCAATGATTATTTTGTTGATAGCCAATTTATTCTAGGGCAACTTAGCTAAATTCGCACTGAGTCGTTTTGGGTTTGAGAGAGCTATAATAGTAGAGTTGTACGATTTTCCCGTTTTTTCTTTAACCAGCACCACGACACTATACAATGCCAGAAGAGAAAAATAAAGAAAATCTTAATACTAGCCTCCAATACCATGAAACCCATCTCTATTCTTGGCTCCACTGGCTCTATCGGCACTCAAACTTTAGATATCGTCGCTCAATACCCGGAACAATTCCAAGTTGTAGGACTGGCAGCAGGTGGCAATGTAGAATTGCTGGCAAGGCAAATTGACCAATTTCAACCCCAAATTGTTGCGATCACCAATGAAAGCAAATTAGAAGAACTGAAAGAAGCTATTTCCCATGTTGCCAATGCTCCCACCCTTCTAGCTGGAGCTGATGGAGTGGCAGAAGTGGCCCGTTATGGAGACGCGGAAAGCGTGGTCACTGGTATTGTAGGTTACGCTGGCTTGTTACCCACTATAGCGGCGATCGAAGCGGGCAAGGATATTGCTCTGGCCAATAAGGAAACTCTCATTGCCGGGGCTCCTATCATTCTGCCTTTGGTAGAAAAGCATGGAGTTCGCCTGCTTCCCGCCGACTCGGAGCATTCCGCTATATTTCAATGCCTTCAAGGGGCTCCAGAAAAAGGTTTGCGACGCATTCTCCTCACGGCTTCTGGGGGAGCTTTCCGGGATTGGCCGGTGGAAAAGTTAAGCTCGGTTAAAGTGGAAGATGCCCTCAAACACCCCAATTGGTCTATGGGCAAGAAGATTACTATCGATTCCGCTACCCTGATGAATAAGGGCTTGGAAGTGATTGAAGCTCATTTTCTCTTCGGTTTGGATTACGATCACATCGATATTGTGGTTCATCCCCAAAGTATCATTCACTCTCTCATCGAACTGCAGGATACTTCCATGCTGGCTCAGTTGGGTTGGGCGGACATGCGGTTGCCTCTGCTGTACGCTCTTTCCTGGCCGGAGCGCATTTATACTGATTGGAAGCAGTTGGATTTGGTGCAAGTGGGCAGTTTAACTTTCAAGGAACCCGATCGCCAAAAATATCCCTGCATGGAATTAGCCTATGGTGCAGGTAGGGCTGGGGGTTTGATGCCAGCAGTGTTAAATGCTGCCAACGAACAGGCTGTGGCTTTGTTTATTGAAGAGAAAATTAGTTTCTTGGATATTCGGAGGGTAATTGAAAAGGCTTGTGATCGCTTTTTCCCGCAAAATATAGCTACTCCTAGTTTAGATGATATTATTGCGGCGGACCGATGGACGAGAGAAGCGGTAATGGGGGCTAGTGAGGAATTAAATAAGGAAGATATTTTGGTTGCAGTTTGATTTGAGAAACTTGATAGCTTCTCAGTGACCAGTGACCAGTGACCAGTGACCAGTTTTTTAAATTTTGGTCACCAAATGTCATTTCAGAAACTTTTCAATCCCTTAGCTAGTAATAGTGCGAGCATATTTGGAGCGATTTCAGATGATTGTCGAGTTGATAGCTTCTGACGAGTGCGGTCAGAAACAGTTGACTTACTCTGCGGTTTATTATTATTTCATATCTTGATTCAGCAACGCCTAAATAGATATTCAGCCGAAAACAACTACTTTTGACAACACCCAGATAAAGTGGACAAGGCCAGAAAGTTGTGTAGGGTGCGTTCGTAACGCACCGACCAGGATCTATTGCTAGATGGTGCGGTCAAAAACAGTTGAGTTTTAAGTCGCGTCGCGGCTTCCCCGCGATTGATAGGCAGCCCAGAGGGCTACCCCACAATTGACTTTCTACATATTCAGCCTCAAACAACTACTTTTGACCACACCCGCTTCTGACAAACAAGCCAAGAAACCGGGTTTGGAGTCGGGAACGGTCTATTATCCAGAGTTTTAGTTCAAAAACCCGGTTTCTGTGTAAATCCTAAAGCATTTTTGTCTTGTAAAAATTTTTTTCCCTACCCCCTTGACATTTGCCAAAAGCTTGCCTATAATAAAACTATTACAAGTACAAAGGACTAACTCACTATGATTGTCACTACCAAAAAAGCAGCAGGAATTTTAGGCATTTCAGGGGCCAGATTGCGGGTGCTTCTGGCCCAGGGTCGAGTAGAAGGAGCTTACAAGTGCGGTAGAATGTGGCTAATTCCTTTATTCGACGGTCGTCCCTTCATTAGCAAAGGCAAGAGAGGTCCAGCTCCCAAGTGGAAAAATCCCCGCAAGCCAGCCAAAACCATCATTCATGTCAACGGACAGCGCATCAGACAGAATCTGAAACAGAACCAGCAAGAACCAGTAATTACAGTAAAAAAAGGCAATAGCAATCTCTATGGCCATGAAGTAGAAGTCCCAGGAGGATGTCGGGTTGTTTATCGGCCCCACAATCCAAAATGTGGTGCGAGGGTTTGGATTGAGAGTCTCTATGATGTGAAGGTGATTTGTTTAGATTCTGAAGAGTTGAATCTCAAAGGAATGGCTGAGGCAGAAAAAACTATTGCAACAGCGCCATAGCAGTTGACAGTTGATAGCTCCGGACGGTCGAATTCAAAATTCAAAATTCAAAATTCAAAATTTAATTCGTGAAGAATGTCTCCGCAAAAAATGGCAGAAACTTTCTTGAGCCTTATCCCTTTTTGTTTTTAGTTTGTTGTCAATTTTCAGATTCGGTCGAGTTATCAAATAACCGGTTGGTTGCTCTCACTCAATACTAAACACGTTCATAGGCCGGTATATAGATGTACCTCATGACCAAGGAACTCTATATAATTTTTTAATTATATAGGGTTTGTATCAACAGAATGATAAAATGAGTAAAAATTCTCTTGTCTGAGAGCAACATTCATCAAATGGTTAACTATCAACTATCCACTAGAAGTTGACAGTTGATAGTTGACAGTTGACAGTTATCTCTCTAGAATGATAAAATGAATAAAAGTTGTTTTGTTTGAGGGCAACATTCATGAAATGGTTAACTATCAACTATCCACTATCCACTATCCACTAAAAAACGTCTAATGTTCGCCATCTACAAATTATTCCCAGGCAGATTTAGAGTTCTGGGTGTTATTTTCGGTTTGGGGCTAATTTTCTATTTAGTCTCATATTTTATTACCGAAAGACTCTGGTTTAGAGAATTAAACTATCTGTCTGTCTTTACTAAGCGGTTCCAGACCGAGTTAATTTTATGGGTAGCTGTTGGCACTATTTCTCTTTTGTTTCTACTCAGAAATATAGCAATTGCCTACAATAACAACCACCAACAAACAACAAACAACAAACAACCAACAACCAATAACAAACAACCAACAACAAACAACAAACAACAAACAACAAACAACAAACAACAAACAACAATCCCATTAAAAATTCTTTTGCCCACAGTAATGGGATTGTTTGTTACTGTGGGCTTAATCTTTCTTCACTGTCTAGAAATAGCCCTAGAAATATGGCCGCGATTTTTCAGTAAAACCACTATTATTCCCACTTTACCCTCTTCCTTGGATCTTGCCTTTGCCAAAGCTACTCTAACTGGTATTTTCCAGAATCAAGCAGATAATCTGTGGCATTTAGGAGTGATGGTAGGAGTTGCTGTTCTCTTATCTATTAATCTAAAATTTGGCTTAAAAGTAATTGCTTGGACTGTAAGTCTAATTTTTGGCTTAGTCATGTCCAATAATTGGCTGCGAATACTGCCCTGTTTTCAACCCACAAATTTCGGTATAACAGACCCCATCTTCCACAAGGATATCAGTTTCTACGTCTTTAATTTTCCTTTCTGGCAATTGCTAAATTTTTGGTGGGGAGAATTATTACTCTTAGCTTTAATTTCCGTTCTTACTATCTATCTCTTATCTGGTAATAGTATCTCGGAAGGGAAATTTTCTGGCTTTTCTCCTGCCCAACTCCGCCATTTATTTGTCTTAGGTGGTTTGGCTATGGGAGTCTTGGCTAGAAGGCATTGGCTCTGGCGCTATCAGTTACTTTATTCTACCACTGGAGTTACCTACGGCGCTAGTTATACTGATGTGAAAGTGGAACTGCCCGCTGAAACAATTTTGGCATTGATTGCTGGGGCGATCGCTCTCTTATTGTTCTTCACAGTTTTGTTTAATGGCAAGAAAAAAAAGCAGAAAGCCAATATCTTGCTTCTACCTCTCATCTATTCATATGTTATAATTATTCTGCTCAATCATAGCTTGATTTTCGCAGTCCAGCGCTTGGGAGTACAGCCCAATGAATTCGCCAGAGAAAAACCTTATATTGAAAGGAGTATTGCCTATACTAAATCTGCTTTTGCTTTAGATAAAATTGAGGAAAAAACTTTTAACCCAGAAGGAAACCTAACAGCTCTTCTTCTTGAAAATAACTTTCTAACTATAGACAATATCAGACTCTGGGATACTTTGCCTTTATTGCAAGCCAATCGTCAATTACAACAAATCAGATCCTACTATGAATTTGCCGATGCGGATATAGATAGATATACCCTACAAGTAGAACGGGAAAATCGCCCCACCAGGACAGAAAAACAACAAGTAATTATTGCCGCTAGAGAATTAGATTATAATTCCTTACCTGAAGAAGCCCAAACTTGGGTGAACAAACATTTAGTTTATACCCACGGTTACGGTTTTACCCTCTCTCCCGTGAATCGAGTGGGTGAAGGAGGGTTACCCTATTATTTTGTCAAAGATATTGGTAGCGGTCAAGAAGATAGGGAAAGCGGTGAATTATATACTTCTAGCCAAGCCATTGCCAATAGCATTCCCATTGGCAATCCTCGCATTTATTACGGGGAACTAACCAATAACTACGTCTTGACGGACCCTCAAGTGAAGGAATTGGATTTTCCTGCGGAGGATGGCAACGCTTACAACACCTATGATGGTACTGGGGGCATCTTCATGGGGGGTCTGAAACGGTTACTGTTTGCCACCTATCTTCATGATTGGCGGATGTTATTTGCCGATAACCTCAGCAAAAATACTCGACTGTTGTGGCGGCGGAATATTAACCTGCGTTTGCAGGCGATCGCCCCTTTCCTCCGTTTCGACCGAGACCCCTATTTAGTGGTTGCCGATACGGACTCTGGAGAGGAAAATTACCTTCACTGGATCATAGATGCCTATACTACTAGCGCCAGCTATCCCTATTCCGATCCCGGGGACAATGAATTTAACTACATTCGCAATTCTGTTAAAGTAGTAGTAGATGCTTATAATGGCAAAGTGAATTTCTACGTTGCCGAACCAGAAGACCCCATTATTCGTACTTGGAGCAAGATTTTCCCCGAACTATTTCAACCTTTAGAGAATATGCCCAAGACTCTGCGCAGTCATATTCGCTACCCAGAAGATTTGTTTAGCATCCAATCTAAGCAGTTGCTTATTTATCACATGAGCGACCCCCAGGTATTTTACAATCGGGAAGACCAGTGGCAGATTCCCCAGGAAATATATCGCAATCGCTTGCAACCTTTGAAGCCTTATTATTTAATCATGAGGCTGCCGGTCGAACCAACAGAAGAATTTATAATTCTCCTTCCTTATACTCCCATCGGTCGTCCCAATTTAATTGGTTGGTTAGCCGGTCGTTCTGACGGAAAACAATATGGCAAACTGTTACTTTATCGATTCCCCAAACAAAAATTAGTTTACGGTCCCGACCAAATAGAAGCTTTAATTAATCAAGACCCAGTTATTTCCCAACAAATTTCCCTTTGGGACCGTCAAGGTTCTAAAGTAGTCCAGGGTAACCTTTTGATTATTCCCATCGAAGAATCTCTCCTCTATGTAGAACCTTTATATTTAGAAGCAGTTAAAAATAGCGTCCCCATCCTTGCCAGAGTTGTTATAGTTTATCAAAACCAAATTGTCATGGCCGAAACTCTTGCTGAAGCGATGGAAGTAATCTTTAAACCGGAAACCAACTCCACATCCACTATTATTCGTTCTTTAGATGAATTATTAGATTCTTTTCCTCCTTTACCTTTGGAATAATTTTTACCACCACGAACTATTAACAATCAACCATGAACAATCATCTATATTCATCTGTGTTCATCTGTGTTCATCTGCGGTTCAAACAACCAATAACTAATGACTAAAGAATCCGGTTTGGGTACATTTGGCGGGGTTTATACCCCTTCCATCCTCACTATTCTAGGCGTAATCATGTATTTACGCTTTGGCTGGGTAGTTGGAAATGTGGGCTTAGTTGGCACTTTGATGATTGTCACCCTTTGCACCAGCATTACCCTTTTAACTTCCCTCTCCATCTGCGCCATCGCCACAGACAAAGTAGTGGGAGTAGGGGGAGCCTATTACATGATTAGTCGCTCCCTGGGCATTGAATCGGGAGGGGCAGTGGGTATTCCCCTCTACTTCGCTCAAGCCTTATCCGTGGCTCTCTATACCATCGGTTTTGCCGAAAGCGTGGTCCAGACTTTCCCCCCATTACAATCTTATCAGCTCTATATCGCTCTCTTGGTCACTGTTGGTGTAGCGGTTCTCGCCCTCACTTCCGCCAGTTTAGCTATTCGCGCTCAATATTTTATTATGGGGGCGATCACCCTTTCCCTCCTTTCCTTTGCTTTCGGTCCTTCCCTTCTAGAAAGCAATGTAGAAGTAGTCCCAGTGGAACCAGCAGCAAAAGAATCTTTTTGGGTAGTTCTAGCAGTATTTTTTCCAGCAGTAACCGGGATTATGTCCGGGGTGAACATGTCCGGAGACTTGAAAGAACCCACCCGTTCTATTCCTATGGGTACTCTAGCAGCAGTAGCAACAGGATACGTTATTTACACGGTGCTGCCCATTTTTTTGGCCCAACGAGCCAGCCCAGAAGCCCTGATGGCAGAACCATTAATCATGGAGCGCATGGCTCTATGGGGCCCTGCCATTTTATTGGGAGTTTGGGGAGCCACTCTCAGCAGCGCTCTGGGGAGCATTCTGGGAGCCCCGAGAGTCTTACAAGCATTGGCCCGAGATGGAGTGTTACCCCGCCAACTCAGCTTTTTAGGCACTGGGACCCCGGAAACTGATGAACCTCGCATCGGCACTATAGTGACATTGATGGTGTCTATTGCCACTGTTTGTATCGGCGAATTAAATTTAATTGCTCCGGTACTGACCATGTTCTTTCTCACTACCTATTTAGTGTTGAACCTCTGTGCGGCCATTGAAGGTTTCTTGGAAAGTCCTTCTTTCCGCCCTTCCTTTGCCGTTCACTGGTCCCTTTCCTTCTTGGGGGCCATGGGTTGCATATTCGTGATGTTTTTAATTAACCCCATGGCTACTATAGTGGCAGCAATTATCGTTGGAGGGATTTTCTTTTGGTTGCGAGGAAGGGAATTGCGAGCCGCCTGGGGAGACGTGCGCCGAGGTATTTGGATGGCTCTCATTAGTTGGGGAATCTACCATCTAGTTGACAGTCCCGAAGACAGCAAAAATTGGCGACCCCATATCTTAGTGCTGTCCGGCGTTCCCAGGAAACGCTGGTCCTTAATTCAATTAGCCCACGGACTGTCCCACGGCGGTTTAATGACCGTCACCAGCGTGTTGCCCAACGGGGATGCTGCCCGCAGGTTGAGTTTAGAAGGAACAATTCGGGATTACTTACAAAAGCAAAACGTGCGGGCTTTAGTACGATTGGTGACCGCCCCAGATCCCTTTGCCGGAGCCTTGCAGTTGGTGGAGACCTACGGTATCGGTCCCTTGGTTCCCAATACAGTCTTGTTGGGCCACAGTCGGGTAGAGGAAAAGCGTGATCGCTATTGCCAAACCATCGTGGAACTACATAAGGCCCAGCGCAATGTAGTTGTGTTGCGAGATAATAGGGGTTTTGGTCGGCGGCGAAGGATTGACGTGTGGTGGGGAGGAATGCAAGCAAATGGTAGTTTAATGTTATTGCTAGCTTATCTCTTGCGCACTGATATTAATTGGCGCAATGCTATTATTTATCTCAAATTAGTCGTTGCTGACAAAGCTGCTGCAGACGCTGCCCGAGTTAATTTGAACAATCTCATGGAAGAATTGCGTATTGGTGCGGTAGCTAAAATTCTAGTAGCCAACGGTCGTTCCTTCAAAGAAATTCTCCACAGTTCATCCAAGAGAGCAGATTTAGTCTTTTTAGGCATGGCTAAACCAGGGAACAATGATAATTTTCGGCAATATTACGAGCATTTACAGGAACTTGCTAATGGTTTACCTACCACTGTTTTTGTTCTCGCCGTTCCCGATTTTGCCTTTGATTAGTAATAAAGGAATTTTTAACCGCAGATGAACACAGATAAACACAGATATTATTCAATTGCTCTTGAATCATTTGTAGGGTGCGTTCGTAACGCGCCAGAATACCCATAGTGTCTTCAACCAAATTTTGTGTAAGTCCTGATAGAGTTAGATATTTTGTTTGGAAAATATGGTTTTATGAACCTAACACAATCTGTTATTAACAGTGTGGGCGATCGCCAAAATCTAGTGTATTTAGTCATTGGTGGCTGGCATGATCGGATTCTCCCGCTTTTTTAAATCGCTTTTTTTGAAAATACTTTTCCTAAACTACAATTTAGCTTTCTATTTAAATCATAACCCAAAATTCGTGTTTGTCAACCCTTATTCCACCGTAAATTCTTGAAAATCATTTGCAATAATTTGAGAGTTTTTGGTATAGCTAGGTGAAAGACTAATTGTTAACCACAGATAAACACAGATAAACACAGATGATTTAATTGATAGAATTTTTTCGTAGGGTGCGGCACTGCCCACCACAACATCTATCGCTATAGAATTTGTAGGTTGGGTTGAGCGATAGCAAAACCCAACACCGAAACTTTTAGCTAGAGACAACGATTTAGTTGGCGTTTTTAACATCAATGTTATAAATTTAACTTTTACCTTTTCAAGAAACAGCTTTGAGAAGTTTTCCCCCAATGTTGGGGGTTAGGGGGCGGCGACAAATTTAGATTTGAGATTATTTTAACCCCATAAAAGCATTGATTTCCTCCTCCAACCAGTATTTCTCGGGTGTGGTCAAAAGTAGTTGTTTGGGTCTGAATATGTAGAAAGTCAATTGTGGGGTAGCCCTCTGGGCTGCCTAACTTTCAGGTTAAGCCGCGACTATTGAGAATTAAAAATTCAACTGTTTTTGACCGCACCCCAGGTGTGGTCAAAAGTAGTTGTTTGGGGCTGAATATATATTTATCAACCGTGGGGTAGCCCCCCTTCGACGACCCGGTCAAGTCTGGGCTGCCTAACAATCGCGGGTAAGCCGCGACTTAAAATTCAACTGTTTTTGACCGCACCCCAATAACTACTTTGAGACGGTGCCTTTACCAGGCAATGACCAACTCTTGATGCTGCCCACTGTTACAGGTAAAACATATACTACGTCCAGGGTGAAACGGAAGACCCGGCGCGATCGCCGCCCGTGTTCCGGGTCGTAAAAGGTTAATAGCACGTCCCAGCAATCGCTGTTGAGGCGACAATAGGGACTTTTATTCACCTCAATGGTGTCCAGTTGCCGCCCCGAGGCGATCGCCTGGGCAAAAGTAGATGCTGCCTGAAACGTATTGGTGACGGTAAAGTTGAGGGCGCGATCGCGAGAGGTTTGTCCCAAATTATGCAGGTCGTGATACACCCGATTTAAAAAGGCGGTGAGTCCTTGCCGCAGTGAGTCTTCGTCAGCCTCTTCATATTCTACAGTTGCCAAGGCTGCATCCACTAACGCATTCACATTCCAACCGTACATCCCCCGAGGGTCGCGCACGTTGACCACGGGCATCACTTCCCCAGAAAAAAGTTCCACAGTGCGAGTTGTCCGTCGGGCGGGAACGCTAAGGCGCTCGATAAAATCCGCACTGGTTTCCGGTTCCAGCTGCCCTGCCAACATCTGTAGGAAGATCTCGTAAACATTCGTGGCAAACGGCCCTTTGGGATCGAGGGCGTAGATAACGTCTCCTTCGAGGTTGAGGGTCCAAATCAAAGAGCGAGCCTCGTCGGGGTTGCGGTCGAGGTGTTCCACCATCTGGCGAGCGTCGTAGGGGTCTGCCATGCGTTCCTTGAAGGTGTCCCGACGGGCTTCGTCCCCGAAGTCGTAGCCGATTGTACCCAGAGCATAAACGTTGCCGGAAAAGGCGGTGCTGGCCTCAACTGTGGCTGGGTTGGCCGGTTCTGTGGAGGGGGCGATCACCATCTCAGTTGCTGTGGCAGCTTGTACTGCTGGGGTAGCCCTCTCTGCCATTGGCTCGGGAATGCTTGCTGGAGCCACCGTGGCATAACCGGGGTGTTCCGTGCGGGTCGCTTGACCGCCTGCAAAGGAAACAGTGACGGAGGGTTGCCCAAACAGCACCTTCATTGCCCCGGGGATATTCACAAAGCCCCGCAAACAGCGTTCCGGTTCTTCTACAACCTCTGGGTCGCAGGGAATAGCGGTCTTGAGTAGGGCAGTGCGGACTGCTTCTGCATCGACGGGCTTGCCTTGTTGTACTTGCAGGCTCATCAGTAGGGCGGAAATGCCTGTCATCACCGGAGCTGCCATACTGGTTCCGGTCAGGCGCACGGGTTCTTCAGTACAGGGTTGCGCCCCGAGAATCTCTTCACCCGGAGCCAGAATGCCTTCTTTTGTGTTGTTGCCGCCCCAGTTACTGAAGTGGCAGGGCGTACCATCGACTTTTGCTGCCCCTACCGCCAGGGTTCCCGGTAGAACAGCAGGCAGACACCAGCTTTCGTTTGAATTATTTCCTGTGGGCGAGACGATTAAAACGTTGTTGTCCTGACATTTTTTGATGGCTTGGACCAGGATTTCTTCCCCTTCGCTGGTTTGGGTGGGGCGACAAAAGGCACAGTGAATGATATTTGCACCTAATTCTAAGGCCAAATCAATAGCACGGGCTAAGTTGAGGGGAGACATCACATCGTCATAGTTCCCTCGGATTACAGCGTCTTGGGGCATATTGATGACTCGGCAGTTGGGAGCTATACCGAACACGGGGCTGTGTTCTTGACCAACGATAGTGCTGGTGACGTGGCAAGCATGGTCATTGAGTACGATGCGATCCTTGGTATCTGGGATAACAGCTTCGAGAGCCTCTTCTTTCTCTTTGCCCTTCAGTCCCTGGTCCCGGATACTTTGGAAGGCTGCATAATCTTCTGGGGTGATCGGTTCTGCCGGTTCGTGCCAGTAGGGAAAAACCTTAGAAACCTCGGCTCCTTCAAAACAAGACAAGGTATAGTCTGGGTCGCCGTCTATAATGACAATGGTAATCTGAGGGTCGCCCAGGGTTTGGTTGTGGAGGTCGGCCAGTCCGGGGATGCGCTCGTCGAGATCGTGGGGGTGGAGTGCCACCTTTTGTTTGGTTGCAGAACTCTCGACTTCGCTGGCCGAAACACCCGCAGATTCGATTTCATCCTCACCCTCTACAACATCCGATTCCACTTCGCTAGCCAACGATCCGAGTATAAATTCTCCGACAGCCGACTCTTCTACATAATCTATGCCCGTTACTTGAGCAAAAGCATCGCTATCTCCTGCCCCTCCAGCACAGGGAGCTAGACCCATATTAGTTGCTACTAGGTAAAGATTTTGTTGCAATACCCCAACGTGTTTTAGCACTAATGCATAAGCGACAGAGCGATATAAACGAAATAATCTACCAAATCGCGCTGTAATTACCAAGAGAACATGTGGACCTAATTTACTCGCCAATGGAGAACCCGAGACAGCAAAGATATCATCCTTTGATTCAACAATCTGCTCTAACTGATGATTTAATGGGTCGTAGTGGTACACCCCTTGACTCAACCCTTGACAAAGCCGTACCACAGGATAAATTTCTAGTTCGTACATGGCCCCGCCCCCTGGATAGGGGCGATGGCTAAACTCGCCTTCATCAACGCCTGCTTCTTCAAAAACTGGCTTGTTTTGCTGCCAAAGCTTGCCAAAACGCTCCTCTGGGGAAAGCAATTTCGTGACGCGGGCAGCGCGATAAAGTAGTTCCCCCAGTTGCTCGATCGTGATCGGATTATCGTCGTCATATTCTCTTACCGATTTCCGCGTTTCAATGGCTTCCGTAAGGGTGGCATCGTTAGACATCAATGCCTCCAAGTTTGGACGCGGCAGCGGCACAATCCGATCGCTCATGGGTGGTTTCACCACCGGAAAATCCGACCAGTTGTCCACATTCAAGTCCGTGCCTGGGTAGTCATGGCGACCCAAGCGGCTGCGACTGTGGAACAGCAGGTTATGAAAATCCCAAAGTTGAAGTGAAACAGGTTCGTGATCGCTGGCCAGAAACCCCGTTGCCCATAACAGGTTGAGGAACTGATAGGCGGTTTCTGGTCCCAGGTAGGGCGGTGGGGCAATGGTTCCGAGAGTTTGGGGCTGGGCCAGTTGAGCTAGAAGGGCGCTGGCTCGCCAGTCGAGGAGCTTTACTCGAAACTTGGAGAGGGGGGACTCCAACACCATTGTGCCTTCGTAGGGATGTTGGTAGGCAAAGCGGGAGAGAGTGACACCCGTTTCCATCCAGTGGGGATTGCCCGGCAGATTCAACTCGGCGGATTCCACCATGGGGATTGCTTCTGCCAGGGGCAGTACGGCGTAACTCAACCATCCTCGCTCGTCCAGTTGTTGTAGCGTCAGGGCGAACTGTTCCCTGGCTGCGGGACCGCCAAGTTCTGCTAGGGTTTGCACGAGGGATTCGGTGGTGGTGCCTGCTTTGAGGTGATCGAAAGCCATATCCATTGCCGGCGTTGTGGCAAAGGTGAGCCAAGCGGACGGATCGGATTCTGTTACTTGCAGGGTGTAGTAGTCTTCGGTACTTGTAACTTGGATATCGCGGTTCAGGGAAACAGTGAAAGGGTAGTCTATCGTGATCATAATGGAAAACAGTTATTTAGGTAAGGATGACTAGGTAAGTGAGTCAATGCAAATGACGCTCGGTATCATAATCCGAACTCGGTTTACATTCATCCCATTGATCGTAGTAGAAACAAAAATTTTCTAATCTGCTTTTCTCTAACTCTGTTTCTGTAACAGCGATAGCCACGTCCGTGATACAACCTTGACTTTGACAAAAATTGTATATTTTATCACCCAAACTGTTAAATGTAAAGTATTTTGGCAAGTCTTTGATTATTGAATGGTAAAAGAATAAGATTGGCTCTACACGGGTTTTAGAAAAAAATGCCCCAAACAAATATCCTTCCCTAAAAATAGAATTTACTTTTCTTGACAAATTCTTTTGCGTATATTGTTCGAGATGCTTTCCTTTCATTTTTAATGTTCCAGATTTTCCAGGAGCACAAGGACCTAAGTCGACACGACTGCGACCATCAAAGAAAAGTTCAAAGCCGATAACCATCGTATCTCTAAGCAAAACCCGTGTTAACTCATCTGAGTAGCGACCGCCATCAAGAACGAGTGCCGTCCTTGCTAACTCTTCAGTATCTTCCTCAGGCTTGATATGAATATACAGCATCACGCTAGAATCTTCGAGCTTGGAACCCAAGTGAACGCCAATCGTATTGTTGATAATTTTGCGGGAGTTCACATGTGCTGCGGCAAACCGATCGAAGGAGTCACGATTAATACGCACGCCCAACTGACTATCAATCTTATCTAAGAGTTTAAACGCATGAGTGAGCGATTCGGGCCAAGTTGTGCCCTGGTTATTACAAACCTCATAGCGCCCTCCTTGCAGTCGGTCTCCCTCAACTTGGCAAGAGGATTCAACAGAACAAGAACCTTCGATTTCAAGAATAGCCTCTTCAAAAAGAGGAAGAGGGAAGGTTGGCTTAACATCAAAGGCTTCTTGATGGGTTCGGACAAATTGAAGTCGTCGGTCTTTGCGCTGATTATTTTGAAGCCTGTCAATTAAGTCCATAATTTAAGCAACGTGAAAGATTTTACAATAGATGTTTTTGGTTCTTGAGTCGATCGAGATCGACTCAAAGACCAAGAGCTGAAACTAAGGAAGACAAGGTAGATGCACAAAGAGGACAAAAGGATTTTAATCTCACTTCGACATCTTTAACCTTGTCTTTTACCTCGTCAACAGATTACAGCCCTTACAATTCCTTCGATAACAACTATAAGTTAGTTCTCGCGCGAAGTGGGTGAGGCTGTATGTTCTTATTCGTCCCCTTATTCA
>JH611075.1 GCA_000252485.1 Prochloron didemni P4-Papua_New_Guinea
AGTTCAGCCAACTGGCTGGAGAGCTGACCAGCAGTCAAGCGGATGACGGGTTGGCCTTGTTGGGGTAGAATGTTTTTTTTGTTCATTGAAAAGAACCTCGTTGTCTTTTTTTGGTTGATTGACCCGTTCGGGTGGGTCATTCCCCCTCTTCATTTGAGAAGAAGCCTACTGGGGCAAGGCGCGTAGGGAAGCCTGTTGCCCCCAAACTTGAAAATGCTTAAAACGGGATATTGGTAGGGTTCATCTCTGCTTCAGCGAGAGGCTCCTTCAGCCAACCCAGCTGCACGGGGACATCGTAGAGTCGCCCGGGACCATACCGCGACCAAAAGGTGCGCATTCCCGGTATCATTACCTTGACAACGTTCAAGCCGATGTCCGGTCGCGTCTGGTCTAGCACCAACGTTTCTAGTCCGGCAACTTTGGCCATCTCCACACAGGCCATCACATCTGTATAAATATCATCGCTCCAGCGTTTTGGATAATCATTGGCAGTTTTCCGAGGCTGGGAGGGATCGGGAGCCAAACAGGGATGAGTCTCTAAAGTCACTTCCAACATCCAGTCCTTGGACTCCCCATCAAGTTTCTCATCAGGGACTTTATCCAGCTCTAGCCCAACTTGACTGACCTCAGTTAGAGCCCGGAGGATGGCAATTTTGGGATCGAGGTGGGCTCCAAAACCGATGGAGACCCGCTCCGAGCTACCCACCGTGCGCCGGGATAAACCTGCAAAGGCAGGAATCCCCAAGTCTGCGGTCAAATCCAGCACCCACAGTTCGCGATTTTGGCTGCGGTAGAACTGCTGCAACTGGAGAAAATAGGGCTCCTCAAAACTGCTCAATTCTACTTCCGGACGGCGCAGGCGGTTATACCACCACAGGGCGACGCTATCCCGCTCCACCAGTTCCATAAACCCTTGCAAAATTGCCTCTTCCAGGGAGTTACCTGCTGCGTTCCCGTTGGAATCGGCCTTACAGAAGCGATCGGCCGGAGGCAGCAGGTAATTATAGTAACAGATAGCCGTGGGCACGTACTTGTGCTTCTGCTCCGTCAGGGACCATAGGGGCGTCCAGTCTATGGCTTGACTGGCAGCAAACCGATGGGGAATCCAGCGATAGGCTGCTGCGGACCCTTCAGCGTTGAGGGCGTCCCGGTTGTCATACTGCCTGTCGCTAAAGTGCAAACATTGTTCTGGATGAATAGCCAAGTCTCCCAACTCAGCCAAGGTTGCCCGCTTGCGGGGTTCGTCTCCCAGAAAAATGCCCGAATAGCGCTCGATCGCCTCACAAAGCCCGCTGGCCCGAGATTGGCTATCGGTCTTGCCCTTACCAGAACTCTTGTAGCGCAAAGTATTCCGTAACCCTCGCAGAGACCCAGCACTACTGCCAAAGCTATGCCCCGCCCGGTAGGTATGCACCAAGGGATTGGCAGGGTCAGAAATTCGCACCAGTTCCGTCACTACCCCCGTTATGGGCCCGATGAGGTGTTGGTACTTCTGCACCGTTTGTTCTGGGGTCGTGGCGCGATGACCGCCATCGGAGGTGAAGTGTTTGGGGCGCGACTCTAGCTTCAGTGGTTCAAACCCGCGCCGTTGGAGAATTTCCTGATCGCCACAGGTGGGACATTGCGGTCGTCGGCTCAGAGGATGAGCTTTCAACTCCAGAGTCGTCTGGTTGAATGTAAATATCTTGCCAGCTAGAGTGGGAAAACGAGCTGTTCCCGGTGCTATGGCATTGAGGTGCCGCTTGACCATCCACTTAGCAATCTCGGTGGCAGCCCACTGTAAACCTGTTTGTAGAGTAGAAGGTAGGGTTGCCCGTGCTGTGGGCAAGCAACTCACTGCACCATTTTTATTTTGACCGTTGCGCTCCTGCAGCGCTCGCTTTTGTTGCAATACCGATGCTTCAACTTCCCGGTTGCCCCGCAATCGTTGAGCAAGACAGTGCCAACATCCGGTTTCCCCAGGAACGAACAACGGTCCCAACCAGAGGATACTGCCCACAGGCTTAACTAGCAACCAGGGTTGTTGGCGCTCTAACGCCTGCTTGTTGAGCGCAGCAAGTTCCGGCTGTAAATAGTCATCGGTCAGCACCACCTGAAGCTGGGCAGTAGAATCCCCTGCCTTTGGAGCCTTTGGGTCTGACACCTGAATGCCAGCTTCCTCCAGCGCTGCTGCCAGGTTAGCCACTATCCCTTCCCTAATGCCCTTGCCCGCCGTTGTCACTGTCACTGGCTGCTTTAGCCCTTCTGCCACTACAGAAGGGGCAATTCCCAGTTCGCTCCAAAATGCTGCCACTTCCAGGGATAGTTCTGGAGCCACCTCAGTTAGATAGCCCTTCTCCACCAGACGACTGAGTACGAAGTCGATATATTCCTCCGGGACCTGCCCATCGAGCTTTTCCACAATTTGTTCTCGGGTGTATTCGCCGTTTAAGAAAGGCAGAATTTGGCAGTAGAGCTGCCCGGTGAGAGCGTGGTTGCCCTGTTCGCCCAGGAGATACACTTGCTTGGGCTCAATTATCTCAACGTGGAAGTGGGGCTTAATTTGGAGCGCGGTTGGTTGCATAGAGCGAAGGTATATGACTAATAAGTTAAGTAAGTCTTTAAAAAGGAGGCAATCTTTCCTTCGCGATCAGGCGAAGATGAAAGAAGTAGCCTTAGAGTTAAGCCCAAACCCCCCCTCGTCGGAAAGGCTTGGGATCGCGTTCGTATTTTTTCGCCTCTTCCCCGTAGCGCTCGCGGACGTAGGCGCACCAATAAGAGTAGTCTTGCATACCCGTCATAGAAGTCATGACGTAAGACTTTCTCTTCTCAGCAGGGGGCGTTTTAGATTGTGCGGTAGGGTTGTTAGTGACCATAGTTTCCTTGGATATTTCTCTTTGCTGGGGAGCGACAATCCCGTCGAGCTTCAGGTAGTCGAGCCAATGTGCGCCGTCCCCCTTCCCACCAGAGGTGGTGATAGTCAGGGTATGTCAGGGTACGTTCCCCCCCCGCTCATAGCGGGGGGGGGAATCTGAGTGTTTAGTTAATCAGAATAAGCGTCCCATACTGGCAAACCCGCCCCAGCCATTGCTGGCACTCGAGTGCATCACTTGGTTGAAACTGCGGTTGGCAAAGGCTGGCGGGTCATTATAGTTAGCACCATCAAGAAGATATAGGCGAATATGTAGCAAATCTTTAAGACGGCCATTCTCAATATCTACACATTGAGCAGGCTGGATGAAATGAGGGCGTTTTACAGGGGCAGACAGTAGCGGAAGTCGCATAGTTCGGGATTCTCCAAATATAGTACTCGACCGAATCTAAAAATTGACAACAAGCTCAAAACCTAGAGGGATAAGGCTTTTTAAGTTTCTGCCATTTTTTGCGGAGACATTCGTCACGAATTAAATTTTGAATTTTGAATTTTTAATTTTGAATTCGACGGTCGGGAGCTATTAAGGAATTTGAGTAATTTAGTGAAAGCACAGTTTGTACTTCCACTAATATTTGGCTGTTCCTTAGTAAGAAGAAGACCAAGAACGAACTTCGCCCATAGTCACTGGAACCAGATCGCTCACATCAATGGTAAATCGGTAAATCTTCTTGGCACGACGGTTGTTTTCTGGGTCGAAGAATTTTAACTTTATATCCCAGCAATCGCTATCTAGGCGACAGAAGGGACTTTTCTCCACAGTAACGCTGTCGAGTTCCATGCCCGCCGCCACGGATTGGCTAAAGGTTTGGGCGGCTTGGAAGGCGTTGGTAACCGCAAAGTTAAGGGCGCGGTCTTGGGAAGTGGTTCCCAGGTTGCGCAGGTCGTAGTAGATGCGGTTGAGAAAGCCATCCAAGGTTTGGCGAATGCGTGCTTCCCCTGCATCCCCTCCTTCAGCGCGAACTGCCTCCAGGGCAGCATTTACCAAGCCATTAACCTTCCAACCGTAGAGACCGCGAGTGCTTTGGGGTTCGACCACCGGGACAACTTGACCGGAGAAGAGCTTGACCGAGCGATTGGTCAAAACACCGGGAATGCTGACACGCTCAACGTATTCTTCGTTATCTTCAGCTTGGATTTGACCGGAGAGCAGTTCTTGAAGGGCGTGGTAGGTTGAGGAGGCAAAAGGACCGGTTGGGTCGATGGCATAGACCGGGGTCAGTTCTATGTTAACGGTCCAGATGAGAGACCGCGCTTCTGAGATATTGTTACCCAAGTAGTCCACCATCTGACGGGCATCGTAGGGGTTGGCGGGAACCATATTACCTGCAAAGTCAAAGGGCGGCATCAGTTGCTTGAAGGTGTCGCGGCGAGCTTCGGTGCCGAAGTCGTAGCCCAAGGTTCCTAGAACATAGGCGAACTGACTGTTGGCAAGTTCGCTGGGGGCTTGGCTGGGCGTGACTTGATTGGTTGTCATAGAGAGCGTTTGTGTAGGGGCGGG
>JH611076.1 GCA_000252485.1 Prochloron didemni P4-Papua_New_Guinea
AATGGAAGAGGTTGGGCGGGCATTTGTGTAAGAGGTTGGGCGGGGGATGGAAGAGGTTGGGCGGGCATTTGTGTAAGAGGTTGGGCGGGGGATGGAAGAGGTTGGGGTTCGTCGAGAGGGCCAGCGGCTTCCATAGTGGCAGGACTCGCCCCTGCGAACGAGGAAACCGACAGAGCTGGCATCGAACCGGAATTGGTGGTGGGTTCCGCAGCGACAAGTCCGCCGTTGCAGCCACAGGATGCTTCTACGCTAGGGAAACTCGCCGTTGCGAGTTCTTCAGACATATTTCCTCCTTTTAGTAAAGTGAAAGCTCCAGATACGTTCAGCCTGCCAGCCAGACATCGCCGAGCCTGTTCTGGCGCGTCGTCGTCGCAGGGCAGGGCGCTCTGCAACAACAGTTGGCGGACTTTTTGGGGATCGGGGGTTTCTCCCCGGCGAACTTGCTCGCTCAGGAGTAAGGCGGCGACACCGGAAACAATCGGAGTGGCAAAGCTGGTGCCGCTGAGGCGTTCCGTGCCGCCACCGGGCTTGGCCCCCAAAATATCTTCACCGGGAGCGAGAATGCCCTGCTGCTCGTAGGTAGATCCCCAGTTGCTAAAGTCCAAGGGATGCCCGTGATCGTCCATTGCGCCTACGGCCAATACTGCCGGTAGGGCGGCGGGAACGTGCAGGCAGTCGCAGCCGTTGTTGCCTGCCGCAGCTACGAGCAAAACATTGTTCTGCCGACACAGGCTAACGGCATTTTCGAGCCACCCATCCGCCTCGCCAAAGTCGGTGAGTTCGCCGCCGCTGATGTTGATAATGTGGGCTCCGGCGTTGACCGCCCGCTCGATACCCCGAGCTAGATCAAGCTGGGTTATCCTCCTGCGATCGTCGGAAAATATGGGGACGATGAGACCCCGACACTGGGGGGCGATACCTGGAACGCTAGTTTCCGGTTGACCGAAAATAATACTGGCAACGTGGGTGCCGTGGGCGGACATAAAGCCGTCACTACGGGCAGCCGTAGGGGCCAGGGTAGGAAGCACCGTCAGATCAGCTCCTTGGAAACAGGGGTGAGCTATATCGACAGGACCGTCAAGAATAGCAACCCGGATATTGTGATCGCCTTTGAGACTTAAAGTTCGCAAAATATCTCTATTCATGGTGATAGACGAGTATTTTTGCTATAGGCCAATGCCGTTCTGTCTTCCCCGGACAGATAGGAGCGCGTTTTAATACCGGATACATAGAGCGCCACGATTATAATAAAAATAAACCAGTAGTTGTGCACTAAACTCAAAAACGAC
>JH611077.1 GCA_000252485.1 Prochloron didemni P4-Papua_New_Guinea
CAATGTTTTTTTTGCGGATCTTCTGTAAGGTCATCCCATCCAGAGACTCAAAACCTTTCAGAGACTCAAAACCTTTGCACTTTACTGGGGTTACTCACAGTAAAGAGGAAGTCACAGGCGAGATGCCTGTAGAGGAAGTCACAGGCGAGATGCCTGTAGAGGAAGTCACAGGCAAGATGCCTGTAGAGGAAGTCACAGGCAAGATGCCTGTAGAGGAAGTCACAGGCAAGATGCCTGTAGAGGAAGTCACAGGCAAGATGCCTGTGCCACGGGAGGGGTGCGGTCAAAAACAGTTGAATTTTATATTCTCAATAGTCGCGGCTTATCCTGAAAGTTAGGCAGCCCATTCGGCTACCCCACGGTGGAAAAATACATATTCAGCGGAAAACAACTACCTTTGACCACACCCCAGGAAAACTGCCACCCTATTGAAAGAAAGAGAAATGGAAGAATTCTTACACAATCCATCGGGATAATAAAAAATACTCACTTATAAGCATTAAGACCAGCCGTGATCGCTAAGAGCGCCAGCGAAGCTGATCGCAAAACCAGCAACCCCCACACCCAATAAACTAGTCCAACCTTGCAGCCACCCCTTCCATTCTCCTTTCGGTAAAGACATCATATATTGAGAGCGACGCAAAGCAGCCAGAGATTCCCTAGCGCTAGGAAAACGGTCTTCCGCTGCCGGTTGCAACATCTTTTCCAACCAATTAGTCAAACCGATAGAAATACTAACCTGTTCCCTAAACTCAATCCTCAGTCCATCGGAAGATAAATCTCCAGGATTGCGATGAGTTAGTAAATACAATAAACTAGCCCCCAAACTATACAAATCTGTAGCGGGAATTGCTTTAGGAGTCCACTGTTCCGGAGCTGCATAGCCTATAGTGCCCGCGGCAGTACTGCCTCGCATTAAAGTAGTGTAATAGCTGTGCTGTACTGCCCCAAAATCTACTAGAAGGATTTTTCCATCTGCTCCTCTAATTAGATTGCCCGGTGTAATATCTCGATGAATCACAGGAGGCTGTTGAGCATGAAGATAAATAAGAATTTCTAATACTTGTCTAGCAATGTCTTTAATTTCTCGTTCAGTTCCCCGACAGCCTTGTTCCACTAAACTAGCTAAAGATTGACCCTCTGCCAGTTCTTGAACGAGATAAAAACTTCTATCCTTGTCTGTATCAATAGTAAAGTAATCTAAATACTTGGGAATGGCAGGATGATTCAGTTGTGGTAACGTTTGAGCTTCTCGCTGGAATAGTTCAATTTTTTTAATGTCTTCTAGTTCCCGTAAAGAGAGTGCTTTTACAGCTACTTGCTGATTTGTTTCCAGGTCTTTAGCTTGATAAGTAATGGCGCTACCTCCCGCACCTAGTTGGTCTAGGACGAGGTAGCGATGGCGATGGTTTCTTGTTTGGTTAGAACAGTCATCTAAAAAAAATCCCGATGTTGTTAGTTTATTGGCGTTGCTGAATCAAGATCTGAAATAATAATAAACCACAGAGGAAGTCACAGGCAAGATGCCTGTGCCAGGACGACGCGGAGGAAAAAGAGAGAGAGTTTTTATTTATTCATGTCTCAATTATGCAACGCCAACTTGTTTAATCTCTTCTGTCTGTCCTAAAGACAGTAGCACCCTGTTGTTTGAGTAATTTAACTATTTCTAAATCGCTTGCGTGGCTAAGAGGAGTAGAGCCATGTTTATCTTTAGCATTTACATTAGCTCCGCGAGCAATCAGCAGTTCTACTATCTCTTTCTTATCTCCCACAACTGCCCGATGCAAAGGAGTTCTATTATAATAATCCCGAGCATTCAGATCAGCTCCTTTGGGTGTGTTCAAAAGTAGAATTCGCGAGTTTTTTAGTAGGGTGGGCATTGCCCACCACAACATCTATCGATATAACCAAAAACAATCTCCTAAATCTCCTGACGGACTG
>JH611078.1 GCA_000252485.1 Prochloron didemni P4-Papua_New_Guinea
GGAGTGCTTGATAAGTAATGGCGCTACCTCCCGCACCTAGTTGGTCTAGGATGAGGTAGCGATGGCGATGGTTTCTTCTCTAGTTAGAATAGTCATGATGTTGTTAGTTTATTCTTTAGCACTCTGTTGCTTGAGTAATTCAACTATTTCTAAATCGCCTTTTTCTTGTGCGTAGTGAAGAGGAGTATTTTTATTGTAACCGCGAGCATTAATATCAGCTCCTTTGGCAAGCAATAGTTCTACTATCTCTTTATTACCTCCTTCAACTGCCAGATGCAGAGGAGTGTCGTTATAATTACCCCGAGCATTAATATCAGCTCCTTTGTCAAGCAATAGTTCCACTATTTCTTTATTACCTTCTCCAACTGCCAGATGCAGAGGAGTGTTGTTATCTTTACCCCGAGCATTGATATTAGCTCCTTTGGCAAGCAATAATTCTACTATCTCTTTGTTACCTTCTCTAACCGCCTCATGGAGAGGAGTGTCGTTATCTTCACCCCGAGCATTAATATCAGCTTCTTCGGCAAGCAATAGTTCTACTATCTCTTTATCATCTTCTCTAACTGCCAGATGCAGAGGAGTGATTTTAGAATCATCCCGAGCATTAATGTTAGCTCCTTCGGCAAGCAATAATTCTACTATCTCTTTATCATCTTCTCTAACTGCCTGATGCAGAGGAGTGATTTTAGAATCACCCCGAGCATTAATGTTAGCTCCTTCGTCAAGCAATAGTTCCACTATCTCTTTGTTACCTCCTTCAACTGCCAGATGCAGAGGAGTTTTGTCAGAATTCTCCCGAGCATTAATATCAGCTCCTTTGTCAAGCAATAGTTCTACTATCTCTTTATCATCTTCTCTAACTGCCAGATGCAGAGGAGTGATTTTAGAATTACCCCGAGCATTAATGTTAGCTCCTTTGTCAAGCAATAGTTCCACTATCTCTTTGTTACCTTCTCTAACTGCCTGATATAGAGGAGTGTCGTTATCTTCACCCCGAGCATTAATGTTAGCTCCTTCGGCAAGCAATAATTCTACTATCTCTTTATCATCTTCTCCAACTGCCTGATGCAGAGGAGTGTTGTTATCTTTACCCCGAGCATTGATATTAGCTCCTTTGGCAAGCAATAATTCTACTATCTCTTTATCATCTTCTCTAACTGCCAGATGCAGAGGAGTGTTGTTATCTTTACCCCGAGCATTGATATTAGCTCCTTTGGCAAGCAATAATTCTACTATCTCTTTGTTACCACTATAAGCTGCCTCATGGAGAGGAGTGTCGTCATAATTACCCTGAGCATTAATGTTAGCTCCTTTGTCAAGCAATAGTTCTACTATTTCTTTGTTACCTTCTCTAACTGCCAGATGCAGAGGAGTGTTGTCAGAATTATCCAGAGCATTAATATCAGCTCCTTCGGCAAGCAATAGTTCTACTCTCTCTTTCTCACCTCTATAAGCTGCGTCATGGAGAGAAGCGCTGTATGACATTGATATAAGCTCCTTTAGCAATAAACAGTTCCACTATCTCTTTCTGCTGGTGGGATACACTCCACAGCAAACAAGACCATGATACAGGAAAACTGCCACCCTATTGAAAGAAAGAGAAATGAAAGAATTCTTACACAATCCATCGGGATAATAAAAAATGCCCACAGAGGAGCATTAACACCAGCCACCATCGCAAAACCAGCAACCCCCACACCCAATAAACTAGTCCAACCTTGGAGCCACCCCTTCCATTCTCCTTTCGGTAACGACACCATATATTGAGAACGGCTCAAAGCAGCAAGAGATTCCCTAGCGTTAGCAAAGTTGTTGTAACATTTGCGGAGTTCCATGGTGGGACGGGAGCGTTTGTTGGCTTTATATCAGGAGGCTATAGCCGCTCAATATCGTTTTTATTCTTTTGGGGATGCCATGTTAATTTTGCCAGAAGCGGTGTTGAAATAATTGGCTCCATATGATACAATACTGGTGTTGTTTGAAAAATGGTATCTCGTGACACGATTAATTCATGACCAATTCGCTAAAGAATATCTCAGGGAATTGCTTTCTCCTCTTGGAATTGTAGAAACAAGCAAAGAAGTTCGTCCAGAAGTACGTCAAATTGACCTTCTATTTACCCCGTCCGACTCAGGGTCAGAGGAGAGGAAAAATCTGGGTTTATTAGGCAAATTGACCCTAACGCCAGCCTTATTTGAACCCTTCCGCAATCCAGTAACCGCCAACGAAATTCGGAGTTGTACCATGAAACTGTTTGCAGTTCATGGGGAATTAGAAAGACAAGCAAAACGCAAAAAAACCTCTTTCGATGATGCCAAGCTTCCCCAATTGTGGGTTTTAACTCCAACTGCTTCAGATAATTTATTAGAAAGCTTTGGTTGTGTTCCATCGTCAGAATTTGAAGAGCTCCGGAATGTATTGTGCGGGGTCAGGTTGGAAAATGGGCGTGATTGTCATTCATAAACTTGCCAAAACCCGGGAAACTCTCTGGCTGAGATTATTAGGCAAAGGGAGGGTCCAAGCACAAGCAATTCAAGAACTGGAAACTTTGCCGGAAGAGAACCGATGTAGAGAAAGTGTTATAAAATTAGTTAGAGAATTGGTGGCCCTGTTAACCAAACGACAAAACCAAGAAGAAAATTTAGATCCCGAGGATAAGGAGTTAATCGTGACTTTAACCCAAATGTATGAAGAGGCAATGGCAGATGTGCGTGAAGAAATACGCCAACAGGCCAAAGAAGAATTTCTTCAACAAGGTATTCAACAAGGTCTTCAACAAGGTCTTCAACAAGGTATTCAACAAGGTCTTCAACAAGGTCTTCAACAAGGAAAAGAAGAAGAAAAAAAACAAGCAACTCTGCGTTGGATTAACAACCTGCTGCGGGTGAGATTTGGAGAAATAAATAAAGAACTTACAGCAATAGTAGAAAAGCTCGCTTCTCTTCCCCCTGAAGAAATCGCTCCTCTCCTCTTACAATGCTCTCGCTCCGAATTATTGGCACGGTTTCAGATTGAAGAAGAGGAAGGATAAGCGATGGCAGTGTAACGAATTTTATTTTGGTTGTGTCTATTCTTTTTAAAGGAGTAATTCCCAAACTGAACATGATCTGATATAGCAATCAGTAATCAGATGTGAGAACTAGTTAACGCTATGAAGACCAATACAGACTCACTTATTCTCATAAATCATTCCTGATTGCTATATATCAGTTTCTCACATATCATTCCTGATTGCTATAGCCCCCAAACTATACAAATCTGTAGCGGGAATTGCTTTATTAGTCCACTGTTCCGGAGCTGCATAGCCTATAGTTCCCACGGCAGTACTGCCTCGCATTAAAGTAGTATAATAGCTGTGCTGTACTGCCCCAAAATCTACTAGAAGGATTTTTCCATCTGCTCCTCTAATTAGATTGCCCGGTGTAATATCTCGATGAATCACAGGAGGCTGTTGAGCATGAAGATAAATAAGAATTTCTAATACTTGTCTAGCAATGTCTTTAATTTCTCGTTCAGTTCCCCGACAGCCTTGTTCCACTAAACTAGCTAAAGATTGACCCTCTGCCAGTTCTTGAACGAGATAAAAACTTCTATCCTTGTCTGTATCGATAGTAAAGTAATCTAAATACTTGGGAATGGCAGGATGATTCAGTTGTTGTAACGTTTGAGCTTCGAGCTGGAATAGTTCAATTTTTTTAATGTCTTCTAGTTCCCGTAAAGAGAGTGCTTTTACAGCTACTTGCTGATTTGTTTCCAGGTCTTTAGCTTGATAAGTAATGGCGCTACCTCCCGCACCTAGTTGGTCTAGGATGAGGTAGCGATCGCCGATGGTTTCTTCTTTGGTTAGAACAGTCATCTAAAAAAAATCCCGATGTTGTTAGTTTATTGGTGTTGCTGAATCAAGATAGGGTGTGGTCAAAAGTAGTTGTTTGTGTCTGAATATGTATTTATCAATCGTGGGGTAGCCCTCTGGGCTGCCTAAGAAAGAGTAAGCCGCGACCATTGAGAATTTTATATTCTCAACTGTTTTTGACCGCACCCTCAAGATCTGAAATAATAATAAACCACAGAGGAAGTCACAGGCAAGATGCCTGTGCCAGGACGACGCGGAGGAAAAAGAGAGAGAGTTTTTATTTATTCATGTCTCAATTATGCAACGCCAACTTGTTTAATCTCTTCTATCTGTCCTAAAGACAGTAGCACCCTGTTGTTTGAGTAATTTAACTATTTCTAATGGGTGTGTTCAAAAGTAGAATTCGCGAGTTTTTTAGTAGGGTGCGGCACTGCCCACCACAACATCTATCGATATAACCAAAAACAATCTCCTAAATCTCCTGACTCCCGG
>JH611079.1 GCA_000252485.1 Prochloron didemni P4-Papua_New_Guinea
CTTGTGCTTGATAAGTAATGGCGCTACCTCCTGTACCTAGTTGGTCTAGGATGAGGTAGCGATCGCCGATGGTTTCTTCTTTGGTTAGAACAGTCATCTAAAAAAAATCCCGATGTTGTTAGTTTATTGGTGTTGCTGAATCAAGATAGGGTGTAGTCAAAAGTAGTTGTTTGTGTCTGAATATGTATTTATCAATCGTGGGGTAGCCCTCTGGGCTGCCTAAGAAAGAGTAAGCCGCGACCATTGAGAATTTTATATTCTCAACTGTTTTTGACCGCACCCTGTCATGATTGCAACCAAGCCAAAGGAAATCAAGAAATAGAACAGTTTCTTTCAAGGAAACCGAACATCCTGAAGCGTATTTTGTCCCAAGCTAAAAAACCTTTAGCTGATGCAGCGGCAGTCAATGCAACTCGGTGGAAGTTATACAATGAACTAAAATTAATTGGACTCCCGGTTGAAGTAGGTTCGGGAGGTTTGACTAAATACAACCGTTGCCGCCAAAACCTACCAAAAACTCATTGGCTGGATGCTGCAAATGTCGGCAAAGTATCAACTTTACACATTGAAGATTATCAGCCCTTATTGATAACAGCTAAAGGACATGGAAAGCGTCAGATATGCGGGACAAATAAATATGGGTTTCCAATTCGCCATAACTCCAGAAAGAAAATTCACAAAGGTTTCCAGACAGGAGATATTGTAAAAGCTGTTGTAACTAAGGGTAAAAAAATCGGTACTTATATCGGTAGGATAGCAACGAGAAAAACTGGTTCCTTTGATATTGCTACGGCGAAGGGGAAGGTGTCAGGAATTAGCTATAAATATTGCCAAGCTATCCATCGCAAAGATGGATATAGTTATCAATTTCACGGCGGATAAATCCGCCTCCTCAACTTCATCCGCGGTTTCCGTTTTCCCGAGAAATACCATGACTTTTCATTTTAGCTTATATGAGCAAGTAATGAAGCTAAAAATAACTACCAACAAGCTCTGGCTATTGAAATTGAATAAAGAGATTGCTATATTGACTAGCTTATCTAAAACAGATGAGGTCTAGGCAGTTCATCCGGCTACCCCACAATTGATTTTCTATTCAGCCGAAAACAACTCTTTTGACCACACCCATATAAAACTAAAACCTACCAAGACCAAAACCTCCTAACTCCAGTAGCCTCAATTTTAGGAATAAGCCAAGAAAAATTGAAACAACTATGTACCCAAACCTCATCAACCAACAAGGAAAAATAAACAATAAATCTCTCTTACCTCTCTGTGTTCTCTGCGCCTCTGCGGTTCTTTCATTCCAGATAGATTTACAATAAAGTCACCCTTCGATAGATTGCCCAAAAAATTTTCCAAAACAATCTCAAAAAAATCCGAAAAAGGGCTTGACAAAAAAAA
>JH611080.1 GCA_000252485.1 Prochloron didemni P4-Papua_New_Guinea
AGCAAAAAGCTGAACAAGAACGACAAAGGGCTCAACAAGAACAGCAAAAAGCTGAACAAGAACGACAAAGGGCTCAACAAGAACAGCAAAAAGCTGAACAAGAACGACAAAGGGCTCAACAAGAACAGCAAAGAGCTGAACAAGAACGACAAAGGGCTGAACTCCAACAGCAAAGAGCTGAACGAGCAGAAAAAACCATTGATGAAGCAATTAACCGCATGTCCTCTATGGGAATGACTATTGAACAAATAGCAGAAATTTTAGGACGCAATCTGACAGAAATCAATGACAAACTCAATTAAACGAGCTGATTAAGTATAGGTAATGAACGGAGTTAGAAACAACGGAGTTTTTTCTAAACTATTTTCGGAAAAGGAGAAATTGCGTTAGGATATAGGTTCTATTGAATGCGGTCAAGTTTTTATTAGACAACGCCCAGCGAAGAGCCCTGTCAAGTTAACTTCGGAAAATGCGGCTATAAAGGGTTTCGTGTTCCATGCTGGCAAGCTGTAAACCCCAACTATTGCTTTCTAGAGCGTTATTTATGG
>JH611081.1 GCA_000252485.1 Prochloron didemni P4-Papua_New_Guinea
CTACCAGGACAACCGAGAGTTCTGTTTGAACCAGGACTTTTCCGTCTGTTCGGCTTGGAATTTCAAGGAATAGCCATTGACCACGATCGCGTTGGGGGAAGAAGATACGGCACTAACGTGGCATGGCGTTGGACTCAGGCAGGAATCAAGATTCTTCATTTAGGAGGTGCAGCGGGAAAGATAGAATTAGAACAGAAAATTCTCATGGGGAAACCGGATTTAGCTTTAATTCCCGTGGGTGGAGGAGATAAAGTACCCAAGGCTTACAATCCTGAAGAGGCAGTTAAAGCCATTAAAATACTGACTCCAAAATTGGTGATTCCCACTCATTATTTGACTACAGCTGCAGATAAAAATGCTTGCGACCTTTTACCTTTAGAAGAGTTTTTGCAGTTGGTATCTAGCTATAATATTCAACTACTTGATGGAGACAAAATAGCCATTAAACCTGAGGATTTGTTGGGTTTGCCCCCTACCGGTACTGCCATTAGAATACTGAGCGATCGCAATGCTTTGACTCCCGTAATTGTGGAAGAGGAAATATCTCCGTAAATTTTGATTCCATTTTAAAAGGGTAGGGTGGGCAATGCCCACCATCAGGCTGTGTTATTTTGCTTTTTTAAACCACAGATGAACACAGATGAACGCAGATGAGTTATCTGTTGGTGCGGCAAGAATAATCTCTTTAGAGAATTACGATTTTAATGGTTTGTAGATTAAATTGTAGGTTGGGTTGAGGTAACGAAACCCTTCGACTACGCTCAGGGCAAGCCCAACAGGCCAGGAGATTTTGGCCTATTCCCGGTTTCTAACTCCAGACTATAACCAAGTATAGGTGTATCCCGCCACTACGGAGAAATTTATTGAGATATCTTTTTCTAGAAAAGGCGATCGCTCCGTTGGGCTTGGTGCGTTGCCTTCCTCACCCTACTATTATGCTATATTTGGATACTGTTTGGAGGTAATCGCATTTTTTTTAGGTTATCCCGTGGATTAGAAATCGGGTTTCTGGCTAAAATTTAGGCAATTTCCCCTCAAATCATAGAAGAAACCGGGTTTCTTCGCTGAAATTGTCTGGAGATTAAATTGTTGGTTGAGCGCGTCTTAATAAAATTTCGTGTCTCCTTGCTGTTGATATAGGTCTGGGGCTTTGCAGTAATCAGCACGAGCTTGTTTTTTTCTCTGTTGCTCCTAAATAAAAACGAGAAACTTTCCCAGAGGGCCTTGTCGCACTGAGCGAATGCGTGCTATTATAGCGAAATAGGGTATTTCAGACAAAACCGGATCTTTTACGGTGCAATGTCCAGCCCGTAATATCCGCTTGCTTTGGGGGAAAGTGAACAAATTGATTGGTGAAATAATCAGAATAGTTATGAGGCAAAAAAAGCATGTCAGACCATCAAACCAGCTATACAATAAATTCAACAATCGGACACTTATATCTCAAAAACAAAGCATTCCAGTCTTTAACTTTTGAAGGCCAACAATCCATTGTATTAGACATAATCGAAAAATTCCGTTATTGTGACGTTAATCTAGGAGAAATCCTCAGCAATGAATGCTTTTCTGAGTATAAAAAAGTTGATGAGAAGAGAACACTAGCCACTTTATTCAAGATTTGCTCCTATTGCGGACAACCTAAGGAACAAGTGACAGACTACTGGGAAGAGTACAATAAACAAGGTTTTTGTTTCGATTGTGCCCCTGAACTCTCATTAGAAGAATAAGTAGTGTCGATAAAATAGTCAAGTCAGCGAACCTAAGAGAGGTTAAATAATGATTCAAGCTGTCAAGAAACCAACCGAGGTAACGGTAGAGAAACCTCAGAAAATTGAGCATCTGTTGACTTTTCAAGAATATCTTGAATATGTTCCAGAATCGGATGTTCGATACGAGTTAGTCAGAGGAAAACTAATACCCATGCCAGAAGCTACACACTTACACACCAACATTTGCAAGTTTTTGATTTACAAGTTACAGCGTTATTTTGCAGCTGGAAACTTGGATTTAGTGGCCAATGCTTTAGCAACGGGAGTGCGAACTGAAGAAAATACATCTCGCATTCCAGATGTGGTAGTATTTAGCAAAACTGTTTGGGAACAAGTTATTCATCGTCCAGGAGCTGGAGTTTTGGATTTTTCAGAACAGCCGA
>JH611082.1 GCA_000252485.1 Prochloron didemni P4-Papua_New_Guinea
CCATTACGGACGTAGTTAGCGAATTTACTCTAGAACCAAGGGTAACTTTCAGCTCTTACACTATCCCCCTAGACGACAATCTCCGAGATTTCATCCTGGGAGATATTAATGGAGATGAGATTGTGGATTTGGTGGTCGCTGGTAACAGTAAAACATCCATTCTCTTCGGTGCAGGGGATGGAACCTTTCCTGCTGATTCTTTCTTGGACATTGATTTAGAAGCTCAACTCTTAGGATTGGGAAATTTCAACGGGGATGACCATCTAGATTTATTTTCCCTCAATGGTAATAATAGTGCCGGTGTTTTCTTGAATGGTGGAGATGGTACTTTCTCGAATGAAGAAATACCAGTGTTACCAGGGGAACTAGAGATTAACAACCCCTCAGATGTAGTGATAGATGACTTGAATTCTGATGGGGTGGATGATGTAGTTTACGGAGACTATAATCAGGGAGTTACTGTTCTATTGGGTTTGGGCAATGGCTTGTTTACCAAAACAAACCAACATCAGTTTTCTGGTTTGACAGATATAGGTCTTGCTGATTTCAATCAGGATGGGGACTTAGATGTGGTGGCCAGCAATGACTCTAGCCAGAAGCTGTCGGTGTTCCTGGGTTCTGGGGACGGGACTTTGGCAACTGGGACGGAATTTTCAGTGGGGGGCTACTCCAATTCGGTGGATGTTGGGGATGTAAATGGAGATGGTAATTTAGATTTGATAACTGGTAATACAGTTTATTCTAGTGGTAGTGTATCTCTGTTGTTGGGTTTGGGAAATGGCTCTTTTGCTCCGGCAACTAACTATTTTGAGGATGATTCAGTACCATCTGCTGCCTTGGGGGATTTAGATGGTGATCATGATCTGGATTTGTTGTGGACCACCGATCCTGGTTCCGCTTCAGTCCCTACGCTCTCTTGGCGCTTAAACTCTGGTTCCGGCTCTTTTGGTGAGACGAATCAGTTTTTGCTGGGGGAAACAGAGCTGGAACAAGTGGAGTTGGCTGATTTGGATGGGGATGGCTATCCTGATTTGATTGCTCTTTCTGGCGGCAGTCTCTTCACTTTCCGGAATGAAATCTAAGGCAATGGGCTGATTTTCTCTATATATAGCAGTTGACAGTTGATAGTGGACAGTTGATAGTTATACAGCTTGCAGAGAGGGTCGTCGAACTGCAACCTGTATAAATGCTGGAACTCAATAGTAAACACTTTCATAGGCCGGTATATAGATGTACATATTCAGACCCAAACAACTACTTTTAACCACACAAGCGCTCAGTGCAGGCAATTAAGAGTTCGTGCAAGAAAAATGCCCCTTTCGCTTTGTACAAAGGTGATGCAGCCAGTGTATTACTTTGGTCAAAAAAACGTAGTATGTAACGACACCAGCGCGAAGCGCTATATACTCTTAGGAATAGTATAGAATTGGTGAAACAAATATTGAATCGAGTAAGATGCAACCAGACATGATATGATGTGTAATAAAAAACATCTGCGTTCATCTGCGTTCATCTGCGGTTAAAAATGAAAACTGCTTTAATTACTGGTGCATCCTCGGGTATTGGCGCTGCCTTTGCCAAAGAACTGGCTACTCGTCAAACCAATCTTATCTTAGTTGCTCGCTCTGAAGACAAACTAGAAAAATTAGCTCAAGATTTACAAAGCCAAGATAACAACTTGAAAATAGAGGTTCTGGTTCAAGACCTAACTGCACCTCAAGCAACCCAATCTGTATTTACTACCATACAGGAAAAAGGACTGGCTGTAGACTTGTTAATTAATAATGCTGGTTTTGGGGACTATGGCCCTTTCCATGAGGGAGAGTTAGCTCGACAAGTAGAAATGATTCAACTCAATATTACTGCATTAGTGGAGTTGACTTATTTGTTTTTACCTCCAATGCAAAAACGGGGAACGGGAGGTATTATTAATGTATCTTCCATAGCAGGATTTCAACCTTTACCTTATCTCTCTGTATATGCTGCTACTAAGGCATTTGTTCTCAGCTTTAGCGAGGCCCTGTGGGCGGAAAATAAACACACTGGCGTGAGTGTTTTAGCTCTTTGTCCGGGACCGACGAAATCTGAATTTTTCAAAGTAGCTCAGTTTCCTAAATCTTTTGAGAGCAAGAATCCTAAATCTGCTACTGTGGAGGAAGTGGTTCTGGAGGCTTTGAAGGCTTTGGACAAGAATCAGTCTAATGTGGTAACGGGGGGTTTTGCTAATCAATTTATTGCCAATGTTGGCCGCTTTTTCCCTCGGGACTTGTTGGTAAGTTTGGTGGAAAGGCAGTTTAAGGGTTGAAGAGGGAATGGAATAGGGATTAGAGGAGAAAGTTTTGTAGAATAGATTTGAGCGAATCTTAATTTTAGGAATTAATATGCCGAAATTTTGGCGTTGCACAATTGCGGGATGATAGTCCAATTTCCAGAAGTTGAAACTATTGATAAATAAGGAAAAAATTTTGGGCATATATCCAAATCATCCCCGACCGATGCAACGCCTATTAGTCTAGCTTATATCAACCGATGAAGAAAATCAAATGCTTCTACTGTAGCTTGGGTTGGCGCGATTTGAATCCATACCGAGAGACAAACAGCTCCTTGGGAGCGAAATCGGCGAGAGTATTCCAGAACCGAAACGGCCCCCGGAAAGTGATCGCCCTTTTTTTTGTCTCAAAGAGTGATCGCCCCAGCAAAGAAGAGATGGCCCCCTCATCCTCAGACTCTACTAAGGGTATCCATGAATTGACCTCAGGCGATCGCATGTTCCACGATCCATTAAGATAAGAAAGTCAGCTCCGGGTCGCTTGTTTCATACAGTAATGTCGGCGGGAAGTCTGCCTGGACGACCAAGAAAATTAACTTCTCGTTTGATTTAGTAGTAAAAGTATTTGTACTAAATATAAGCTCCAGATACTTTGGCAAAGGCGAGGCAAACTAGCCCCTAAGTACGCTCCCGTGCAGTCATATCCGACCCTACAGAACGGCCCAAAACGCACCTTCCACAGTCAAGCGTGTATCTGGAAGCACGTCGATGTCGGGGACACGATAGACTGGATCGGCAAGCTGACAGACTGCATTCAGAGCCGAAGCAACTGCACCCTCTTGCCAGCCTGTTAGGTTGGAAAGCTGATCCCCAACAATATAGAAATTTTGGTCCCCCTTAACCAAGGTGTTAAAGTGGGTTTCTTTATCCTCAACCGTACTCCATTGCGCCCATCCACCTTTTTGGTGAGATATATTTTGCCAGGCAATAGCCAGACCGTGCTTCAACCCATCTGCAAACTCATTACCTCCCAGGTTTCGCGCTCCCGCCCTAGCCCGATCAAGGCGCTTTTGAGGACTAGCATCGCCCCATTTTTTGGCAACAGCGCGAAAATTGTAAGCCCCAGTCAGTACGCCTAAATCTGCGTGATATTCCTCGGAAGGATACCAGATTTGATTGATTTCGTCGCTGCTCCAGGAGATGCCTCCATAAATAGGAACGGCACCAGGGCCTTCCGCTTCTTGCCATAGACGACGTTCGGCCTGCCAACCAACTTTCGTTGTGTTTGCCAGAAACTTGCGACGGTATCCATCTGGGTCTATTACTCCCTTTTTTTGCGCTTGGTATACCGCCTGTAGCGCCCCTTTAAAGCGAGGCGTAAAATGATTGTCCTGCAATACCCCTTTAAGTAGGGGAATGGGGACATTGCTCAAACAGTAATCCGCGAATATTGTTTGGGATGCTCCCCCTTGTGTATAGGAAATACGATACTTTCCACTAGAAGAATCGTATTCAATTCGGTCCACTACAGCATTTAGGCGTATTTCACCCCCCTTCGATTCCACTTGCTCCTTGAAGGCATAGACAATTTTATCCATTCCTCCCACAGGTTGAAACAAAGTGGGTTGCCACAGAAAGCTGAGGGGTTGATAGAAAAGGGTTTTGCTCCAAAACTCCGATTGAAGCAGTTCTTTGAGAGGTAATGGCGATACGGGTTGACCTGGGTAAACCCCTGGTAAACACTCGTAACCTGCTCGATTGCCATCCTCATACATGCCTTCCTGGTTGAGTTGCCCAAACGCCCGCAGAAACTGCTGGAATTTTTCGATGTCTTCTGAAGACAGTGGAGGAATATTTTGATTGGCTAAGATTTGGTAAAGTGTTTGAGCCACCCAACCTTGCATGTTATAAGCTAGCTGACGGTTCGGAACCGATTGGTTCTCAAAACGGTCTTGTAAGTAGGTGAGGTTGGAATCGCTCGCCATCACATAGACTTCCATTGGCACATTGAATTGTTTCATGTAGCGCAAAAGGAGCTTATGGGAGGATGGAATTCGCCCAGGACCAGCATTGAGATAGGGAGGATAGGGCTGATTGGGTCCATTCTCAAAACAGCATATCTGAGGGTCAAACTTATCCTCGCAGATAACGTCTCCGGGACGGACAGTGAATGATCGCCCGCCAATACGATTGTTAGCCTCCAGAATGACACAACTACAACCGATATCATTATTCAGTAGCTCGTAAGCTGAGGTGAGACCCGCAACCCCAGCCCCAATAATTACCGTGCGCTTTCCCCGAGCAAAAAATTTGCTCCGAACCAAGACCCTGTCTCGGCAACTCTTGATATAGTCGGAAATGGAACCCCTGCTGGGCTCGATGGCAGCCCATCGAGCTAACTGGGATTTAGCCTTCTGCTTGCTGATTACCATGTTCGCCGTTCCGATACTTTTTAGCTACCAAAACCTAGAACAATCTAGACTTGGCTCACTAATGCAAGTTGATTTCTCAACCAGGGTGTATCTACCAAAGCTCGCAATAAATCTTGCAAGCGCGTTTATTTAATGCCACTCCTCAACTAAAGCAGAACTTGGTTATCGTTCGCAGCTAATCGAGATATTGGCGATACTTTCCAATCTGTTTTCATGTCTCCATCCTAACACAAGTAGTAAGTCTTGACAACAGAATCCAGGATGGGACAAGAGACTGCGAGCGAATCTACCAGGTTGTTCCAACAGATGGCAGATAATTCCAGTAAATCAGCTACTGGCGCAAGCCTCATAAACAATAACTAAACCTTGTTCGCATCTGCTTCTGACCGTTTGTCACCCCGTCACTTTCTAGCCTTCCGTACTGCCGCAGGTAGTGGGTTATAGCGCGTAGCGCTATACCTGTGCGCTCGCGAAGCGATCTGCTCCGCAGCACGCGCAGCGCCAGGCTCCGCCTGATCCCTTCGTGCCAGGGAAGCTGATCGCATTATTTAGATTATAATAAAATAACCTCATCCGCGAGTAAAAATAGCGAAGTTTCTATTGACGTAAAAATCTAAGACTGAAGATATGTTATAGAGGGTCAATTGTATCCGTGGTAGGTTGGATTTGGATTTCCTTCAATCCCACAGCTAAGGAAGTAGAAGTATTGAGGAACATATGGTATTTTCTCTAAAAAACGAGAGATTCTGAGGAAAATTTTTATTTAATTGAGTAATAAGCGGCAAGAGAATGACATAATGTAGAAGTAGAATCTTAAAAAAAAATATAGTCCACCATCATGGATCGAGTCGTTAACGGGATCAAAAGTTTAAAGCTTAAACAGCTTCTCGCTTTCTGTTTTGTCGCTCTATTGTTAGTTGTCACCACGGCTTGTAGTGGTGATGTTGATGAGACATCTTCAAAAACTAGTGGTGAAATCCCCATATATGAGGGTTTGATAACCTTTTATCAAGGAGAGGTTGTTGAGGAAACAGCTGTAGAAGAGGTTGTTGTAGAAGAAGTTGCCTCAGAAGCACCCGTAGAAGAGATTATTGAGGAAACACCTGCCGAAGAGGTTGTCTCAGAAGTACCCGTAGAAGAGATTATTGAGGAAACACCTGCCGAAGAAGTTGCCTCAGAAGCACCTGTCAAAGAGATTATTGAGGAAACACCTACCGAAGAGGTTGTCTCAGAAGCACCTGCTGAAAAAGTTATTGAGAAAGTATCTCTAGAAGAGATTATCTCAGAAGTACCTGCCGAAGAGATTGCCTCAGAAGTATCTCTAGAAGAGG
>JH611083.1 GCA_000252485.1 Prochloron didemni P4-Papua_New_Guinea
GATAAGCTATAATTTTTGTTCTTTCACTCGCAGTTGTCCGCTCATCAGTTTGGGGAGCAAGGTATCACGGGTTTTTGTTAGGGTTTGGATTTGTTGATGATTAACCTTGATTTTTTCAAAAGTTGATTTGCCAATCTCCTGAAATACTTGAATGATTTTTAAATCTGGTACAGGAATTTTATATTCTAAAACTCTATCATTTGGTACACGCTGACGACCTGAAGAGCCCGTCATATTTTTAATCACATAATCTCTAAAATAATGGTCTCTTGCTAGAGTATATACATATTCAGGACAACAGTTTTCTTTAGCTCGCATGACGATAAATTCTGTTGAGCCATAAGCAACTTCTTTTTTTTCCAATATATTTACATAAGCAGTTTTTCCATTTTCTAAACAAGGCGTAATACGGGGTAATAAAGTATCGTGATTTCTAAACTTACTCCCTGATGTAAATTTTCTAAAAAATAAACTTGTAATCTCCATGCTTGATGTAGATAAAGATTTCATTTCTACATATCTAACTAAGCTTCCTTTTTTGATTGACTCTTTGGGGTTTACTTCAATAATATCCCCTAAAGTTCCAACTCGCCAACCTTCGGGAATCTCGCCTAATTCTGAGGGAATCATCGCGCCACCAGATGATTTATAGGGCTTGCCATCTTCATTAGGAAACTCAAAATCCATAAACCAATGTTTAAATAATGTTTGCGCGATCGCCTCCAACGTTTCATTCTGCCGTCTCAGGTTCTCAATCTTCCCATCTAGGCAGGAGAGAACATCCGCGATCGCTTTTTGTTCTTCTAGTGGTGGTAAACAAATAGGAAATATAGCAAAAGATTTTGCATTTGCTCCTGCTTGCGCTGATCCTCCTTTTATTGAATTTACAAACCTCTTCCAAAAGGAACTTCTCAACAAGAAATTTACAAATAAAGGATCTGCTTTTTTTTTGTCGATTTGATAACGAATTAGATAAGAAGCAAAAACAGCTTCTAATTCATTTTTAATAAATCCTACGGCTCCTGTAGAGTTACCAGTTCTAGCAATACAAATGTCTCCTTTTTGGAGCTTATATTTTTGAAAATCGTTTTCTGATATTTCACAGTAAGGAACAGTATCCCAATTAATGAAATCTTCTTGAATATCTGTAATCCTTAGAAATTTTATTCCGGTAGGCTCATTAGTTGCACTTGCCGTATATCCGTATTGAATATTGCTACAAAGCTCACCTAAATTCGACTCTTGCCACTCACTCATATTTCAAACCCCACCTTAGCCAACTGTGTTTTAATCTCCTCATCCAGAGCCAAACCTTCCTCCATCTGAGCCGCCAGGTCTGTCGTCAAAGCCCCCATTTTCTCCTCAAAACTCACCCCATCATCCACCTCGTCAGGAATCCCCACATATCGCCCCGGAGTCAAGACAAACTTATGCTTTTGAATCTCCTCCAAAGTCGCCGACTTACAAAAACCCTTGATGTCCTGATAATGACCCCCCGTTTTTTTCCATCCATGATAAGTATCCACAATCTTAGCAATATCCTCATCCGCAAAAGCCCGATTACGACGATTCACCATATAACCTAGCTCCGAGGCATCAATAAACAACACCTCACCACTCCGATCCCTCTCCTTTTTCTTCCTTTTCTTATCCTTGTCCCCCCCCTCCCCTAGCCCCTCCCAGGGGGAGGGGCTAGGGGAGGGCGTTTTCCATTCCATGAAGCGGTCATACTCAGCGGAGAGTGACCCTGCTTTGGCCGTGAGTCCATCAGATATAACCAGTAGGGAGTTATAGGTAAAGAGGCTGGGGATTTGCTTTTTGTAGGTTTGCAGTTGGTTAAAAGCGGCGTAAATATCAGCTTTTTTGGCGGCGGGGTTTTTAAGTTCTATCACCACCAAGGGTAAGCCGTTTACAAACAGGATGATATCGAGGCGGCGTTTGTGGTTGTCTTCCA
>JH611084.1 GCA_000252485.1 Prochloron didemni P4-Papua_New_Guinea
TACTAGTTGGTTGTTGCCAGGACTGTAGAGCAACCAATTAGGGGTGGAACTGTTGCTATCAGAGGGTAGTGTGGTGCTACTAATAGAGGGTAGTGTGGTGCTACTAATAGAGGGTAGTGTGGTGCGTTGCGAACGCACCCTACTAATAGAGGGTAGTGTGGTGCGTTGCGAACGCACCCTACTAATAGAGGGTAGTGTGGTGCGTTGCGAACGCACCCTACTTGTGGCGCTACTATCAGAGCCTTGGAAATAAACCCGCATTCCTTCATAACCGGTTAGCTGATAAACCTGGATGGTGGAACCTGGATTTATCTCTCCTGTGATGGGGGAGTTGGGGGTTAGTTGGGTGGCGTTACTGAAGTCGTAAAGCTGTGCGTTATAGTTGCCTGTGGTTTCGCCGCTGCCATCGACAATCAAGCGATATTCTCCCTCTACCGATAGGTTAAAAGGATGGCGAGTCTCATCTTCTGCAAGGGCTACGTTATCCAGGAGTTTATGGCCTTGGCTATCTATGAGGGTGACTTTGATGTTGTTGTTGTCAATCAAAGTATCGAGGAATAGTTTTTGTCCCTGTTCTCCTGTAAAGGTATAAATATCCTGTTCCCCTTTCTGGGTTATTGCTCCTGTAATGGCTTGGTTGAAGGTTAATTCTTCTGTGACGGTGTGGGGATTGGTTAGGGAAAAACTATAGTCAATGGGATTATTACTAGTCTGTCCTCGTACAGCTAGGGTGTAAGTTCCTGTTCTGTCTAGAACTAATTCCATATCGCTATTTAATCCTACGTCTTGGATTTTATTGTTGGCTGCATCGTAGAGAGTCCAATGGGCCCCACTAGTGCCTCCGGCGGTATCTAAATATAGTCTTTGACCTGCTTCACCGTTAAATTGATAGAGGTGAGTTTCCCGACTGGGATTGAGGGTATGGGAATAGGTGGTGTCAAAATCGATAGCTTGGGCTTGGTGGAAATCGAGAAGATTGAAGCTATAATTGCCTGTATTTTCTCCCTCCGCATCAATTCTGACTTGATAGGTTCCGTTTTCACTTAAGAGAAGGGGAGTTAAATCGTCATGGCTAGTAAAATTCCGAGTCCAAACTGTTTGACCTCTGGGGTCGATTAAATTAATGGTATGAGAATGGTGATTGGTTGAATTGATTGCTAAATGGTCAAAGTAAATTCTTTGTCCCACTGTTCCAGAGAAGGTGTAAAAGTCTTGTTCTCCTTTCTCGGTTATGGCTCCATTGACGGTTTGAGGCGAGTCAATACTGCCCAAATTCATTTCGGAAGTGATTTCATCGGGGGTAATTATTTCAAATTGATAGGGTGTGGCATTATTGCTACGCCCTTGAACTACTAAGTAATAAGTAGCGGATTTGGGAGTAACTATTTCTAGATCTGAATAGGATATTTGAATTTCTTGGAAGTTGGAGTTATATAATCGCCAGTAATCGCCAGTTGGTTGGATGGAATCGATGAATAAACGCTGTCCTTCAACGGTATCAAATTGATAGATATGGGTTTCTTGTCCTGGATTGAGGGTCTGGGTGTATTTGGTATCTAAATCTATAGTGGTGGCTAAGTCAAAATCGAGAAGATTGAAGCTATAACTTCCTGTGTTTTCCCCCGAAGCATCGATTCTGATTTGATATGTGCCGTTTTCAGATAAGAGAATGGGAGTTGGATCGTCCCCAGAAGAGAAATTTCGACTCCAAATTGTTTGTCCTCTGGGGTCGATTAAATTAATGGTGTGAGAATTATAATGAGTAGAGTTTAGGGATAAGCGGTCGAAGAAAATTGCCTGTCCCACTCTGCCTTCAAAAGTATAAAAATCTCGTTCTCCTTTTTCTGTTATCTCTCCTTTTACACTATGGTCTAGGTCAATACTGCCCAGTTCTATGGTTCTGGTAATTTCATCGGGGGTGATTATTTGAAAGGCATAATCAACTGTGGTATTGAAGCTCCCTCTCCCGCGAAGGGCTAGTTTATATTCTCCATCTCTGGGTAAAACTACCTCTAAATCATCCATATTGGAATTGGAGGCAACTACTTCATTTTTTCCGTCGTAAAGTACCCAATCTACGTTATAATTACTATTACTAATTTCATCGATAAATAATCTCTGTCCTTGATTACCGCTAAAACGATATATATCGTCTTCTGCACCTGGGGATAGTTGTCCTTCTATTACTGTGTCAAACTGGACAATGGGAGTTAGGGCTAGGTCTATGACGCTAAATCCATAGTTGCCGGTAGTATTACCACTGGCATCTACCACAATGCGATAGTTTCCGGTTTCTGGTAATTGAATTAGTTGATTGTGGTTGTAGAATAAGTCGGTATCTACTATTCTCTGGCCACTGGGACTATAAACGTCGAAGTTCCAGTTGTAATAGTTGCCACTGTATTGTAGGGGGTCGAAGTAAATGTTCTGTCCTACTGTTCCTCTGAAGGTAAATTGGTCTCTTTCTCCTGGAATATTTATTTGACCGAAAATGGTATCTCCTAAAATTACTACTGCTGGGGGAGTCCATTCTATTTGTCCTGTATTGGGATTGATGGTGAGTCCTTCTGGTGCGGTTATAACTTCATAGGTTACTGGGTCCCTATCGGGGTCTACTGCGTCTGCATCGTAGTTATAGGGTTGATTGATATAGGCATCTACTACGGGGGTGGAGGTGAAGTTGGGGGGACGATTTGGTAGATCGATTACTGCCAGATTATAGGTTTGTAAGTCTTTCCCTCCTTTACCATCGGTTACTTCTACTACTATGGCGTGATTGGCAAGGTCCTCTAGGGCTGTTTCCCAGGTAATTAATCCTGTGGCTGCATCTATGGCCATACCCGGTGAAGCAGTTAATAAGCTATAGGTGAGGGGATCTCTATCTTTATCGAATGCTGTTACTTGATAGGTATAGGTCTTGCCGGCTACAATTTCTTCATCTGGTTGGCTGGTAATTAGTGGTGGATTGTTTCCGGTGGATAGGATGGCTAGTTCGTAAGTAAATTGTGTTTGGTTGGGATTATAAAAACTAATTTCTTTGGTTTGACTGGTGGCTCCTGGTGCTAGTTGTTCGCCAGAGATTAGATTGCTGAAATCGTAATAGGGCAATCCTGAAGCTGTAAATCCATCGGCGTTTAAGGCTCTAATACTGGGGTCGCTGATGTTTTTAATGGCGAGAATGAGGGGGCTATGGATATGGTAGGTTCCATTATTAACTAGAGCGAGGTTGGCTGTGAGGGTGTTGGTTTCTTGGTTAAATGATGTTTGTTGATATTGGGTGTTAATGCTGGGAGTTACATCTACTAAGGAACTAAAATCTATTGGATTATTGTTGTTATTATCGAGGCTATTGGATGAGGGAATATCTACGGGAATGGCATCATTTGCTGCCCAAACATCGATGTCTCTAATTGTTACTGCGGTGTTAAGATCTCCATCGTTATTAACTAAGCGCAGAATTAAATTGCCTTCAGTTCCTGGTGCTACATCTGTTAGATTAACTGTAATAGTTTCTCCTGATAGAGTAACTCCTGGAGCTAGATGGGGGGTTTCTCCTTCGGTAAGGTTAAAGAAGGCATCTTTTTCTCTCTGGATGGTATGAACTAGGGATTGACCAGTTTCATCTACTAATGCTACTTCAAAGGCATCGTTAATACTGTCTGGGTCGGTGGTGTCGAAGCTAATGTCATAGTCGAAACCTAGTACTGAGGGTTGGTCTGGGATGATAAAGGTTTCGCTGTGACTGGGGCTAAAGTCTGACTTTTCTTCTAGCACTATGGCGGGTGCTGGGGGCTCTAGCTGTACGTTACCTACTGTGACTAGCAGACTGTGCCGGGAACCTTTTCCTGGGGGCATGGCTATGCGCCCTGATAGGGTCCAGCCATCGGCTAAATTTTCCCCTGCAATGATGGTGCTTTGGACATCCCCTGCCTCTGCTGCAAATGGCAGCCCTTCAATTTCTTCAATCTCTAAGAATGTATTTTGTTTGGCATAGAATTTGATGGCGTTACCTATTTGCCAAGGGGCGTTGTAACTTACAACTGTATCTCCCAGGGTGATTGTCACTGTGTCGTCCGACCATTCTAAGGTAAAGTCGTTCCAAGTTGGAGTCCCTTGCTGGTCTACTTCCCAACCGTACTGACCCTGACTGAAACCTCCTACTACACTGGTCTGGGTTCCTAGGCCGATTTCCCAGTCCCCCCTGAGTCCTTGACGACCGGAGCGCAATTCTAAACCGTAGGTGCCGGGGGTATGGGAATATAAGGGGGTAAAGTGGTCGTCTTCTAAGATAGTGTAATGGTTACTTAGACTAAGATTTTGTGGTTCTTGGGGGGGCTGGAAATCTGGGGTTAGGGTTCCCCAGTCTTGTTCTGAGTACCCTATTGGTAATATTTCTCCTTCGTCTCCTGCTGTGTCTCCTGGGGCTAATTTGCTATCTAGATAATGGTCGGTTTCTTCTGGGATTACTGTGGTAATTGCGCTGGGGTTGGCAATGTTTTCTTGGACAAGGTTTTCTGAGAGGTGGGTGGTTTCTGTTTCTTGGCTGTAGGCTTCTTCGTGCCACCAGGTTTGTTCGCCGCCGACTAGTCCTGTTTCTGGCCCGGTGTTGCCTATGAGTGAGTCGTGGACTAGGTCTAATCCTTCTTCTGGTTGCCAGCGATCTGGGAATAGTTCTGTTGCAGTAAGATTAAATTCTGCTGGTTCTAGGGATTCTAGCAATACTGATTCTGGCTGCAGTTGTGGTGGGTTGCTGCTACTAGTTTGGCCCACCAGGATGTTGTCTGTACCGAGCCAAATGTCGTCTATGACACCGATTTGATTTGGTTGTACTACAGGCGGAATAAAATCTTCCATTGCTTGTGCTTTGGGCGAGTACTATGGGAACTACAACTGAGTATAATATAGTTATGGAGCTTGTTGCTCAATCCACTGTGTATTGCTACTTGCTATAAGTATATAGCTTGTTCTAATCTCTTGTCAAGGGGTGTGCTATAAAAATAACTTATAAGAAATACAACTTATATTATAATTACTTATCTGTATTGGAAGCTACAATTTTAGGGATGGGAAGGGGTTGACAAGGGTCATTTGATGGGATATAGCGCTACGCGCAATTCAAAATTCAAAATTCAAAATTCATTCAGAGGCTATGACTAGGTTTCAGGCTTTATTAATGACAATACCTAAATGCGTAGTGCTATATATGTGGTGGCTCTAAGGGGGTGTGGTCAAAACCCGTTGGTGAAACAGGATCCCCCCCAGCCCCCCTTCAAAAGGGGGGAGAAGAAAAAGTCCCCCAGCCCCCCTTTTCAAGGGGGGATCAAGGGGGA
>JH611085.1 GCA_000252485.1 Prochloron didemni P4-Papua_New_Guinea
GCACCCGCTCTAAGGTTGATACTTGTGGGGAGAAGTTTTCGTAGTTTTATAGAACGATCACAGATCAGAAAAATTTGCTGGTGACGCGACCCAGAATCAGCTCGGGTTTGACCCATCCAAAGGCTCGACTATCTCTACTTTGGGATGCTGTGGCGGGCAGTGCCGCACCCTGAAAGCGAGGCAGCCCAGACTTGCCCTGCCCTTCGACTTCGCTCAGGGACCGCGTAGTCGAAGGGGGGCTACCCCACGATTGACAAATATATATTCAGCCGAAAACAACTACTTCTGACTACCCTAGAAACTGGGTTTCTGACCTGGATAAAACGGCTCAAATTAGGATTGTTCGTAGAGAAACCCGGTTTCTGCGTAAAGTCCTATAAATCTTAAGAATTTGTTAACGTCCATCGATCCCGTGATTTAGTGTTTATTCTACTATCTATAGATAGTCATCAGGAAAGGAGAGGTTACTAACTTTACGATTAGCAACAACAAGAACAACTCTTATGTATGGCAATAGCAGGCAAAATCCTCAATTTAAAACTCTAATTTATGAACAAGAGCTAGATCGTATTGCTGGTTGGGTGGAGGAATATCCCAATTTAGAAACTGGGGGAGATTTATTTGGGTTTTGGACCCATAGCGGAGGGCCGGTGATTCAATTTGTGCTAGGTCCTGGTCCAAATAGTCAACATAATCCAACCAGTTTTTATCAAGAAAAAGAGTTTTTGATTAAAGCGGGAGAATTTCTAAGAACCAGACATGGTTTACAGCACATCGGTGAATGGCATTCTCATCACCAAATGGGATTAGCACAACCAAGTTCTGGAGATTGCAGAACTGTTTTGAGAGCTTTGGAAACCTATGAATTCCCAAGGTTTCTACTTTGCATTGCCAACCTAAGGAACGCAAGCCAACCAACTTATGGTGGAGATTGGACAGTAAATATAGGAAGTTTTTTATTTCATCGGTCAAGAACTACTTACGAAAATGGTCAGTGGGTAGTATTACCGGGAGAAAGTCCTATTCGCTCGGAGTCAAAGGCGAGAGGGTTTAACCAAAAGGCAAAATTTCTCCAAGAAATTAATCTGCAACAAAAAAAAAGCTGGAAGGTTTATCAAACCAGTTTAGATGCTCAGGTTTTAGAGCCAACTCAAAAAATTGAAATTTCTAAAGGTTTATGGTACGCTGATTCAAAGGGACAAGAATTTCTCAAAGCTATCTATACAAAAATGGTGGGAAGATTTAGCAATTGCCAGATGCGGCGCAATACCTCTGATCAAATTTATTTTACATTTGAAGAAAAACAGCATCTGTGGCAACTGGATTTTCCAGATAATTTTCCTGCTTCAACGCTCGCACTGCAAAAGAATGGGAGAAGTATTGCTAAAATTCAGTATACCAACCCTTTAGAATTAATCAAAAAAATCGAATTTTATATCAAATATCCTTCTGATATAATAAGAGGTAGTTATTAACTATGACATGGAGTCAAGTTCAACAAAAGCGTTTACAGACCGAAAAACGGATTTTGAAAAAGTATTTTCCCACATTTAAGTGGCTGAATCCCACGGATCCAGATAATACACAAGTGGAGGGAAATATTCGTAGCAATGCTAAAAATATATACAGACTCAGAATTTACATTCCTTCTGATTATCCAAACTCGCGACCTGAAATGGTCATAATCTCACCCAATCCTCTGAAAGGATATTTGGGGAAGGACTTGAAGGAGTACGGGGCAAGTAGAAAAATGCACATACTATCTCCAAAAGATGAATATGTTCAAATTTGCCACTATAAGGACTGGTTGCCAAACTTGACTGTTTATTTGGTAGTACTCAAAGGTCGTATTTGGCTTGAGGCACTTGAAGGACACACAAGAACAGGGAAGTCTTTAGACAAATTTCTTTCTCATATGAAAAAAGGAGCATAAACTAATGTCAAATTCTCAAGAAGTACAACAACACTTAGAAAAAACTGTTCAACAGGGGCAAGCACCCAGGGACCAACAGCTGGTATTCGAGCCGGGTACTGGGGAATTAGTAGTACAACCACAAGGATCGTCTAAGCCTAGCCCGGATGCGGTAGTGGCGGACCAAATTACTGAAGATGGATTTTTCTGGAGTCAAACATGATCGGTTCCCCTTTAGTTTATATGCAGCAAAACCAGGTGCAAAAGGCTTACCAAAATTTCATCACTTCTCAAACAGATTTGAGTCCGTCAGTTGCATTTGGTTTCGATGAGGGGGACGTATTTCATGTTTATACTTTTAAACCTCAAATTCCAGTTTCTGGCTATAATTGTGAATCGGCAGTTAAATTTTTAGACCAGATGCCCAAGGGAGAAGATGGGTTTACGGTTGCTAATCAAGTTATTCAAACAATAGGGAAAAACGAGATTGCTCGGCCTGGGTCAAATACCGTACTGGTTCTATTTGCCATGGAAGCTGAAACTAATGAATTATGCCATCGCGTTTTTATTAGGAACAGTCAAGGGCAATTAAAGGAAGGAATTCTTAAGTTTATTCCCGAGAATTCTGAAATTTATTCGCGAAATCAAGGTTTGTTAGAAACGTCTATTCTGGAAAGAAAAAAGATCGGAATAGTAGGATTAGGTAGCGGTGGTTCTACTCTAGCGGTAGAGTTGGCTAAAGCTGGTGTTGGTAATTTTGTTTTAATGGACTTTGATCGACTAGAGTTAGCTAATATTTCTCGACACGTTTGTGGAATAGGAGATTTAGGTCGCTATAAAACCAAGGCAGTTAGAGATTTGCTTTATGGAAAAAATCCATATGTGAATGTGGAGACTGCGGAAATTGACATCAACGAAAATCCTGGAAAAACTAATTTATTGCTCAAACAATGCGATCTAATTATTGGCGCTACTGATAATAATAGAAGTCGGTTTAATCTCAACAAAATTGCTCTGGAAAATAAAATAACTTCTATTTTTGGTAGAGCGCTAACTCGTGCCTGCGGCGGTGATATATTAAGAGTACGTCCCTATCAGGGTCCATGCTTAGGCTGTGTTTTCACGAAGGAGTTCTTAGAAAGTCGTCAAGAAGAAATTTCTCAGTTTAAACAAGCAAGAGAAGAAACTCCTGCTTATGTTTCAGATCAAGAAGTATCCGCGACGATTCAAGTGGGTTTATCATCTGATATTTTACCCATCTCAAATATGATTGTGAAGCTAGCTTTGGTAGAACTTTGTCGTGATTTAGAAAGTGGTATTGCTTCTCTTGAAGAAGATTTAGTGGCAGATTTTTATATCTGGGCTAATCGTCGCGAACAGACTTATGCTAATTGGCCTAAAATGTTATACGATTCGAGAACTCCTTCTATTTTACGCTGGTACGGAGCTAAATGGAAGCGTAATTTATCTTGTCCTGTTTGTGGAGAAGAACATCAACAAATTGATGATGAAGAAAATATTTTTGCAGCTTAAAACTCAATGTGATGAAGCTAAGAATAATTGATTGGGTGCGGTCACAAACAGTTGAATTTTATATTCTCAATAGTCAAGGCTTACCCGCGATTGTTAGGCAGGCAGCCCGGAGGGCCACCCCACGATTGATTAATAAATATTTAGCCCCAAACAACTACTTTTGACCACACCCTAATTGATTCAATAGCATTAGGGATATAATCAGCAATATCTTCATTGAGATAAAACAGGCCAGCAGTTTTCTAACTGCTAGCCTGGTATTGTACTTAAATCACTTAATAATTTAACCGATTTTGTCAACTCAACCGTTCGATTCCTTTTCCAAACAGCTATACGACAGCCTCCTGGACGAAAACTTTGGCCGAGTGGAGATTTCCCTAGAAGTACCGGGAGAGTCCTTGTTTATTGATGTTGTTTTTACTCCCAGCCCTAAGCCCAAGGGAAATACTCATATCTTAGGATTACTAGGGAGATCCATCCATCAACCCACCATTTTTGAAACTTATCGCAATCCTCCTTTGGCGGATGCCATCAACACCTGTATGTTTAAACGTACCTGGTATTTTCTAGAATTGCGCAGGCGAGCCAAGAGAGCGAAACAACCCTTCACCACAGAAGATGAGCCCAAATTATGGATCGTCACTCCTACGGCGAGCGATCACTTGTTGAAGGGATTTGGTGCTACGTCCCGACAAGACTGGCCTCCAGGAGTCTATTGGCTCCCTGATGACCTTCATACGGCAATTATCGTGGTTCACAAACTCCCGGTGGAACCGGATACTCTCTGGTTTCGACTCATGGGAAAAGGAAGAGTCCAGACCAATGCCATTGAAGAAGTGCTTGCTCTGCCTCAGGGGGATCTGTTGCGAAACGATGCGCTAAGATTGCTATCTAATTGGAAAATAATTGAGAAAATTTCTTCAGAGCTGGAACAGACAGATAGGGAGTTTACTATGGCACTATCACAAGCTTATTTAGAGTGGGAAAAAGAAGTCCAACAACGTGGCATCATACTTGGCGAAGAACGTGGTAAGCTTGAAGGTATACAAGAAGGTATACAAGAAGGTAAGCTGGAAGGTATACAAGAAGGTCGGCAACAGGTAGCCATCAATATGCTTCGCAGCGGCATGAATATGGAGCTGATTGCCCAGCTTACTGGACTTTCATTGGAGCAAATCCAACGGCTACAGCAATGAGCAATTAATGAAATATTCTTTAATTAAAGGCTGAATGGTGAATTGTTTTTCCTTTGGTTTAGTTTTTTTTCCTTATCACTTAATAATTTAACCGATTTTGTCAACTCAACCGTTCGATTCCTTTTCCAAACAGCTATACGACAGCCTCCTGGACGAAAACTTTGGCCGAGTGGAGATTTCCCTAGAAGTACCGGGAGAGTCCTTGTTTATCGATGTTGTTTTTACTCCCAGCCCTAAGCCCAAGGGAAATACTCATATCTTAGGATTACTAGGGAGATCCATCCATCAACCCACCATTTTTGAAACTTATCGCAATCCTCCTTTGGCCGATGCCATCAACACCTGTATGTTTAAACGTACCTGGTATTTTTTAGAATTGCGCAGGCGAGCCAAGAGAGCGAAACAACCCTTCACCACAGAAGATGAGCCCAAATTATGGATCGTCACTCCTACGGCGAGCGAGCGCTTGTTGAAGGGATTTGGTGCTAAGACCCGACAAGACTGGCCGACAGGAGTATATTGGCTACCTGATGACCTTCATACGGCAATTATCGTGGTTCACCAACTCCCCGTGGAACCGGACACTCTCTGGTTTCGACTCATGGGAAAAGGACGAGTCCAGACTAATGCCATTGAAGAAGTGCTTGCTCTGCCTCAGGGGGATCTGTTGCGAAACGATGCGCTAAGATTGCTATCTAATTGGAAAATAATTGAGAAAATTTCTTCAGGGCTGGAACAGACAGATAGGGAGTTTACTATGGCACTATCACAAGCTTATTTAGAGTGGGAAAAAGAAGTCCAACAACGTGGCATCATACTTGGCGAAGAACGTGGTAAGCTTGAAGGTATACAAGAAGGTATACAAGAAGGTAAGCTTGAAGGTATACAAGAAGGTCGGCAACAGGTAGCCATCAATATGCTTCGCAGCGGCATGAATATGGAGCTGATTGCCCAGCTTACTGGACTTTCATTGGAGCAAATCCAACGGCTACAGCAATGAGCAATTAATGAAATATTCTTTAATTAAAGGCTGAATGGTGAATTGTTTTTCCTGACTATCCTCTAAGAGGGGTTCTTCCAAAAGCGATCGCCTTTCTAAAGACTCCATTGCAGTTAATAAATCCCCAGCAGATAAACTCATTTCTTGGAGCAATCTCGATAGAGAAACTGGTTCCTCTTTGCTGCTAATATGGGATATTACTTCCAATTCTATAGCTGAGAGACGCTGGATATCTTTCCTGAGAACCTCTTTTAGTTCGTCATTCAATAAAATTGGCGAATATTGTAGAAAATTTTCGATGCTAGATTTAAATAAATTGGCGATAGTTGTGGAAATGGACTTTAACCAGAAAGGGTTTCCTCCATAGTTATTTAGTAATGTTTCCCAACCCCCATCTGACAAACCTTCTTCGCGAATGATTTCTCTAGCTGCTTCTCCCAAACCTCCAAGTTTTAAACAATTGCTTAATCTGGTTAGTTCTCTTGGTTTTTCCGAACTAATTAACAATAAAGTAGTATTAGAGTTTATTTGAGATATTGCTTGAAAGAGTGAGCTGTATTCTTGATGTTCTGGTTTATAATTACCTGCTAATTCTCCCCTAGTAAAAATAGCTTCCACATCATCTAGAATAATCAAACAACTAGATTTCTTTAAGTAGCGATCAAGTCGTATTTTTATTTGATAAATGGATAAATCTACCTGGTTTTCCTCATCCAACATCACCTGAGAGTCCCTGGAAGGTTTACCAGCAAGAAATTTTAATAATTCGGTTTGAATAACTTTCGCTGGGGGACAAAACTGCAGACTTCGCCAAAATATACAATCGAAATAATCCTTGACTTCCTCCACCAAACGCACTGCCAGAGCAGTTTTACCAACACCTTTTATTCCCAAAATACTAACCAAGGGAGACTTTTCATCTACAATCCATTTTTTGAGGAGAGAAAGTTCCGTCCTGCGTCCATAAAAACAAGTAACATCAGGTGCATCTCCCATATCTTTGAGTTGAATTTGGGGTGATGGCGGAACTTGCGATGGTTGGGAAGTTTCTTGACAGACGTTAACATTGCTAATCTGGACAAAATCTACGCAATCCACACAATCGCCGAAATTGCTAACATTGGAGACCAACAATCTTTCCATAGTAGAGCGAAAATTACTTTTCTTGACTTGCTCCCCCAACATCTTTGACAGTGTACGCCACAACTGCGCCCCCACATCCTTAAGATAACCTTCACTACAATGAGATTCTTGAGCGATTTCTGAGTATTTTTTCCTCTGCCAAGTCCCCCGTAAGATTGCTTGTTGTTGATTGTCTAAATGTTTTCCCGTGGAATCAAAAATCAACTCGTCAGCAAACCTTACGAATTCGTTAACGTCCATCAATCCCCTGGTTTAGTGTTCGTCCTTATTATTGTAGATTACTTTTTTCGACATTATACGACTTTATTGCTTACTTAGTATAACTTTTTCAGACTGTCAAAAATCACAATATATTTAACAATGTATATGTTGTTTTGAAGACAAAATTGGCTGAGAGCGCTTGCTAGAGAGGCTTTGGCAGCCAACAGAAGTTGGGCAGTCTCTGTAGCGATCGCTGTGTCAACTTGTGATCGCCAAGACAGAGTCACCCTGCGCCTAATCCTTATATTTCACTAGGGATTGCCGTTACACTTGCGGATCCATTTTGAAAAATATTTCTGAATATATTGAGATTAATCTCTAAATTGGGTGATTTATGGAGATCGGGATTATCAAAAAAAAAGAAAAGAACCATAAGCAAGGCAAAGAGGAAAGCCTTGTTGAGCAGCCTCAGTGGACTCTCGGGGAAGTAGCTCTATCTCAGAGTACAATCGAGCAGATTGAGGAAATGATTGCTTATATTAAGAATCGAGACAAGCTATTGCAGGAATGGGAATTTAACCGCTTTTTAAAAATGGGAAGTGGTTTGAGTATTAATTTTTTTGGACCACCAGGTACTGGTAAAAGTATTACTGCTGAGGCAATAGCCAATCAGCTAAAGGTCACTCTCATTAGGGTTAACTATGGAGAATTAGAGTCATCGTTTGTGGGAGGAACTTCAGAAAACCTTTCTAAAGTATTCCAACAAGCTGAGGAAACAGAAAGCTTATTATTTTTTGATGAAGCTGATGCTGTGTTGAGTAGAAGAATCTCAAACTTGTCACAAGCGGCGGATCATGGTGTCAATTCAGCTAAGAGTATGCTGCTCCATTTATTAGATAAATTTGATGGAACTATTATTTTTGCCACTAATCTCTTCAAAAACTATGATGAAGCATTCTTGAGAAGGATTCTGTTTAATATCCAGTTTCAACCTCCAGATTATGACATGAGGTTACAGTTGTGGAATTTCCATTTATCAAAGTCCGTTCCTAAAAAAGTTGAATATGATAAGCTCGCGGAAATTAGTGAAGGTCTTTGTGGTGGAGATATAAGAAATATTTGCATTAGGTTGGGCTTAAAGCTGCTAACAAAAAAAAGGAGATTCTGTTGACGAAGTTTTTGTTGACGAAATTATGGCTCAGGAGGAGATAGAGCGATGTAATGCAACTAAGAATTTGCATAAAAATAGCGGCGTTCCATGCGGCGTTCCATATATTCGGGCTGGTAGCTAAATTTGCAGAAGTTAAAATGCTCGGATTTATAGCAGTTGACAGTTGATAGTGGACAGTTGATAGTTATACTGCGCATCCTTGGTTGCTCTGAGGAAATAGTAAACACTTTCATGGGCCAGTATAATAGCATTTGGAATACTTGTGAGGTACCCCAGAAATAGGTCCAGAAGCAGTCCGCAGGTTTATAGGTGTACCTTATGAGTCCGAGAAACGCTATATCAAGAAAAAATTTTTCACATATATTCTAATCATCCCGCAGGCAAAATAGCTTGCCTAACCATGAGTTTTTGTCAGTAGAAAACAGGTCAAATCAACAGCCCAATTTAGAAAACAAGGAGAATATATACTATGCCCATTGACCCAATTACCTGGATAATCATATGTACCATTGTAGTAGTAGAAGTAGGAATTGCTGCTGTAGCTCGTTTCTGGGATGAAATTAAAGCCTGGGCTACTAAAGTAGTTGGATATATCCTTGATGCAGTTAATAGTGCAATTGAGGTGGCGACACCTGCCATTACTGAGCTTGTGAAGGTAGGGACTCGTATTTACAAGAGAGTGGAGATCTATGTAAAAAATATATTTACTGGCGACATAATAAGGAAGTTTAGGGAAGAAGAAGTTTCTCCGTATGAAGTTCCTCCAGAGCTGCTCGCTCAGCTTGATCAAGAAGCGACGAACAGGCTCAAGCTAATGTACCAGTCAACTTAAGAGGTAAATATGGCAGATAAAGACAATCTTGAGCAGAAACTTGGTAGAATATTTAATACTCTTTCAGCCTTTCCACAGAAGCTTAAAAACGCAGTTCAAGAAGGAGTGAGTGATCCAACTAATTTAGCCTGTGTTAATAAAAATGAAGAATTTGACTATAATCTCCTTGAACAGGATATTAGGCGAATTCACGAAGATCTTAGAGCGAGAGGTAATGTTATTCTTGGGAGTCATCTGATTTTAGATGGTAAGCAAGACCGCATGGAAATCAAAACCTATACTCAGAGGGAAGATGAAACCTTTTGTACTAGTGTTAAAACTAAAGTTAGAAGAGTAACTAATATTCCCGACGATCTAGTAGAAGAGTTAGAGAAAGAGGGGAGAGTTGAACTTGCTCTCAAACTAGGAGACTATTGATACTGCTTTTGACTACAGCGATAGATGCTGTGGTGGGCAATGCCCACCCTACTAAAAACTCTATAGCACAAAGCATTTAGGTTAGGACATTAATAAAGCCTGAAACCTAGTCATAGCCATCTTTTTGAATTTTGAATTTTGAATTTTGAATTGCGCGTAGCGCTATATCAACTACTTTTGAACACACCCCAATCCACTTTCCGCACGTCAAATTGACGTGTTTTGTATTATAAACTAAAAATTGACGAGTTGGAAGCGCTTTTTTGCATGATAAAATATTACAAAACAACTACATTTATCTAAAGCTTATATCAAATCTGAAAATGTTTGCTACAAATACATTAGTGAATGATTTCAGCCCAGAAACCGGGTTTCTTCTATTATTTTAAGGATTAATGCTAAAATTTGGGAAAGAAACCCGGTTTCTCAACCCACGGGATAACCTCAATCTATACTATCATGCAATCAACTATTTGTAGCAATCATTTTTGTATTTCATATAACAAGCCCAGAAAACTTGTGTTGGGTTTCGCTATCACTCAACCCAACCTACAATATCCAGGAAAAATAATTCAATAAAATCAATGTTAAATCTGATTCATGCTGCTAATATTTCTTCTACAGTTAGTTTGAGTTCCGGAAAAGTTCGAGATATAATTCGGTCCGTTCTTTGAAAATGACTAGCTTGATATTTTCCTTGTTCTAAGAGATAAACAAAGATGGAAGGAATTTTGGGGTTACCTAAATAAGTTCTACTTCCAAGAGCAAGATAATCTACAATCCAATATTCCTCAATCCCGATTCTTTCATACTCTTCTAATTTATCCATATAGTCATCTTCCCAGTTAGTTGACACCACTTCTACTGCAAGTTGAATCGGTTGAAGCAATGCTGTGTAAGCAAAACGCTGGGAGCGCCACACTTTCTTATCTACCACGCTAATATCGGGATGTCGTCCTTGTTCTTTTCCCTCTTTGGTGATGGTTCTCTGGACAATGCGATCGCATACTTTATAATTCAGTTTTAATCGCTTCACTTCCTCTTTCATGGCATCAGCGATATAATCGGCAATATCTTCATGTTGTCTTGTGGCTAGTATTCTCACAATTTCTCCATCTACTAGTTCGTAGCGACCATCTTGAGGGCATTGCTCTAAGAACTGTTCAAAGGTTAGTTTTAGTTTGGGGCGTTGCATAATTGAGACATGAATAAATAAAAAGTAGCTCTCTCTTTTTCCT
>JH611086.1 GCA_000252485.1 Prochloron didemni P4-Papua_New_Guinea
CGTGGCACAGGCATCTTGCCTGTGACTTCCTCTACAGGCATCTTGCCTGTGACTTCCTCTACAGGCATCTTGCCTGTGACTTCCTCTGCGGTTTATTATTATTTCAGATAAAGAAACCGGGTTTCTCCTAAAACTATGGTGTCAAGACCGAGATTTTGAAAAGAAACCCGGTTTCTAAGCTTATGGGAAAGTGAAAAAATTGAAACAAGCAGTTATCTTGGCAGCTTCCGTATTTCTTTGGTATAGGATAGGGATGATGTGCAGTTTTCTCTCAAATCCTATGTTAAAACCAATTCTTAGCACTTTAGCCATATCTGGTTGTTTGCTGGCCAGCGTACCACCCACTACAACCCTAGCCCAGGGTGGTTCCGGTTTGACTCTCTGGAGCGGGGTGCGGCGAGAATATATCCTCAACTACCACACTGATTTTGGCGGTCGTCCCAACCAATGGGATCGTTATAAATTGCGCATTCCTGCTAGAAAGATGAATCGACCGGTTCACAAGTTTATTATTACTTACCCAGATTACTACGACGGTAAGTTCGATCCGGAAAAAATTGAGGTTAATTACGGTAAAAAGTACAAGAAATCGGCTCCCATAGCTAAAGTTGATTGGAATCAAGAAAATTATAAACTCTCTATCGAGCTAGAAGAGCCTTTAGAAGCTGATACGAAGGTGCAAATTAAGTTGTCTAATGTGAAAAATCCTGACTTTGGTGGTACTTATTACTTTCATTGTCAGGTGGTTAATATTACTGGTTCTTCAGAGCCTGTATATATTGGAACCTGGATTTTGGGGATTAATAGATAATAAGGTATAGCACTACGCATTTAGGTATTGTCATTAATAAAGCCTGAAACCTAGTCATAGCCGTCTTTATGAATTTTTAATTTTGAATTTCTCAGTTTGAATTGCGCTATATTTGGTGGGCAATGCCCACCCTACAAGTTGATTTGATTCATAGACCAAAACATGATAGGATTGTAGTTTGTGAGTAAATTAGTGAGTTGAGGAGGGAATAGTTAGTGACTAAGCGCACTCTGGGGGGTACGAATCGCAAGCAAAAAAGAACCTCTGGTTTCCGAGCTAGAATGCGTACCCATAACGGTCGGAAGGTAATCCAAGCTCGGAGAAAGAAAGGAAGGCATCGTTTAGCAGTATAAAGCTAGATAAAGCTATACAGATGATGGGATTGTGGGATTGCCTAAAGCTAATCGACTTCGATCGCGGCTTGATTTTAAAGCTGTTTATCAATATGGTATAACTCGCAAAAGTCGTCATTTGACCCTGCGAGTATTGCTAGGAGCCAGGGAGGGGCAAAAACCAAACCCTGTCCCCTCTCTAGAAGAGGAAGAAACTATTCCTACCCAAATTGGGATCTCTATCGGTAAGAAAACTAGCAAAAAAGCGGTGGTGCGCAATCGGCTGAAGCGACTAATCCGCAGTGCTTTCAGAGAACTTCTACCGGACATGGAACCAGGTTGGAAGATTGTGGTGGGAGTAAGACCTGGAGCCATTGAGTGCAAATATGAAGATTTTTTGCGACAATTAAAGGAGTTGTTAATAAAATCCAATTTAATCAATGGGTATCAAGGAAAGCACTTTCTATGAAGGTGGTCCTCATATTGGGGATTTAATAATCAATATTCTATTGGGGTTTACGGTCATCTGCTTGCCTCTGACGGTGGGGGCTGTTGCACGAGCGATTTGGTTGCGCTACAGAATTACAGACCGTCGTATTTCCGTTACGGGAGGATGGAGAGGACGCGATCGCACTGATATTATTTACGGGGAAATCACGAAAATAGGGAGAATTCCTCGGGGAATCGGTTTCTGGGGAGATTTGGTGGTGACGCTCCAAGATGGAAGTCGCTTGGAATTGCGTGCTATGCCTAATTTTCGGGAAGTAGCTGATTACATAGCAGAAAAGGCTGCTGCAAAAACAGGCAAGTCTCTGGAGTCGATTAAAATGCGATAACCGATCTAGATCGATGCTATGGCGATCGCCAATTTTCGATAAAGTAAACAGAGATAAAATGTTGAGCGCCATTTACTAAGAACTAATGGATTTTGGGATCGGATTTCTTTCTAACAATATCATGCTGCCCATCCTGGACTTATTCTACGGGATGGTTCCTAGCTATGGCTTTGCAATTGTCGCTCTGACAATAGTAATTCGCTTTGCCGTCTATCCTCTCAGTGCGGGACAGATTCGCAATATGAGGAAAATGCGAATCACCCAACCCCTGATGAAGGAACGACAAGAGGAAATAAAAAAGCGTTATCAAAACGATGCGGCTAAACAGCAGGAGGAAATGGGCAAACTAATGCAAGAGTTTGGCAATCCTCTAGCTGGATGTTTGCCGTTACTGCTGCAAATGCCCATTCTTTTCGCCCTGTTTGCTACCTTGCGGGGTTCGCCGTTTACGAACATTAACTATACAGTGGATGTTCAAATCTTTCCGCAAGAACAGATCGAGCGCATTGAACTTCAACCCTTCTCCACCAAACCTCAAAATATCTATGTCAATGATGGGGTTCATTATCAAATTAGCGCTTTGCTACCGGGAGGTAATAAATTAGGGGTTGGTGAGTCCAGCAAGATTGAGTTCCAATCTGAGTCAGGAAAACCTTTAGATCAATTAGTGGCCGAATCTGGTAATCGGGACATTAAACCAACATGGACAGTAACTAAAGGCGAAGAAAGATTGCAGGTACAAGAAGATGGAACTATAGAAGCCTTAGAACCAGGTTCGGCAACAATTCAAGGCACAGTTCCCGGTATCGCCGCCAATGAAGGATTTCTCTTCATTAAAGCTTTGGGACGTGTAGGAGCAGTTGGTTCAGATGGAAGGGTTAATTGGGATATCTTGATCATGGTTTTGTTTTTTGGCATCAGTTTGTATGTCAATCAGCAAATTTCTGGCGGTCAATCAGGAGGGGGGGCTAACGAACAGCAACAGCAAACCATTAATAAGCTCACCCCTGTTCTTTTTAGTGGCATGTTCCTCTTCTTCCCCCTACCTGCTGGGGTTTTGATGTATATTGTCATTGCCAATATTTTCCAGATGGGTCAAACCTTTATTCTGTCTCAAGAGCCATTGCCAGAAAACGTGCAAAAACTGGTAGAGCAACAGGAAAAAGCCGCAAAAACCCGAGAATCACTTCCCTTTGAGCGCAAGCGTTCTAAGAAAAAAGGCAACACAGGATAAGATTAAAGATGGAGCAGCAAATTCAGCGAGGTCAGCAGTGGTTGGAACAACTTTTACAGTTAATTGGCATTCCTGCCAAGGTGGGAATTGAAAATGCTCCAGGGAGTTTTGGTGATGTCCAAACAACATTGTCAACAGATTTGCAGACTTGCTGGTTGACTATTGATGAAACTGCCCTTACTCCAGCACAAACCCAGATCTTAATTGGAGAAGATGGGGAAAATATTGATGCAATTCAATATCTCGCTAATACTCTGTTGAATATTGGTGTAACTTCCCAAGAACAAAGGGCTTTTACAGTTGAACTCGATGGTTACCGTCTCCGACGGCAAGCAGAACTGCTGGCGCTCGCCGAAAAGGTTGCTCGAAGAGTAAGGGAGACTGGTCAAGAAGTGGAAATGAAATCTTTATCTTCCTCTGAGCGGCGGCAAATACACACTTTTCTGAAAAGAACAGGAGATTTGGCAACTGAAAGTCGAGGTCAGGAACCGGATAGAAGACTTGTGGTTCGCTTGCGCTGAGAAGAAATAAGCATTTCATCTTCTTGGAACCCTAGAGAAATAGGTAATCGCCAACAGGTTGCAGCAATTAGTTAGGAAAAAAAACAGCTAATTGCTGCAGCTTGAAACTAACTCTGATGACATATGGAAGCTATTTATATTCCTCAACTACTAAAAGCGCCAAAGCAGCAAGAGCAAATAGAGATTGACTCACATCTTGCCGACTTGGAAACATTGACACCAGTGCGAGGGACAATGGTGGTCAAACATTGTAGCAATTATTTAGAAGTTGAGGCGCAAGGGGAAACTATAATTACTTTGACTTGTGATCGCTGTTTACAGCAATACAATCATCGGTTATCTGTGAATACTTCGGAATTGATTTGGCTTGCGGAAAAAGCAACTGAAGGGGAATTATTTGCCTCAGAAGAAATTGCCCTAGAAGACCTGTCAGAAACTCTATCTTCCCATGGCTATTTTGAACCAGATACTTGGTTATACGAGCAGTTTTGTTTGGCTATGCCAATGCGTCAGTTGTGCGATACTGTTTGTCCTGGAATTTCTTCTCAATGGTCTAGGGAACCTTTAATTGACAGTCGTTGGGCAGGTCTAGAAAATTTTAAAAAACAACTATAGCAGTGGATAGTTGATAGTTGATAGTGGATAGTTGATAGTTGATAGTGGATAGTTGATTTTTCTACAATTGCTACAATTGTTAATCTATCGATAGAGTAGCTATCAGAAATTTTTCCAAAACAAAAAATCAAATTTGCTCTAAATCTTGATAATATCAAGTGAGGAATGCGATCGCTTCGCGATCGCCCCAATAAACAATTTTATTGAAGTTTTGTTAAATTGAGCAAAAATAGTCACTGCTTTTTTTGAAAAAGCTACCGAATGCTTAAAGCTTTTCCCAAAGAGCTTTTCAGCCCTGGTTCACTCTCCGCCGTAATTTATCTTGGCTTAATTGCCAAAATAGAGTATATACTATAAGACTAATGTAAATTTGGCCAAATCTCAATTGTTTGGGAGTAAAACAATGAGTCGCCTTACCCTGAAATATTTCGCGACCGACCACAATTCCCCAAAATCTCCCTCAGCTAATGGAGCTGGGGCCAAGGTTAATGTGTCTGATGAAAATGTTGATTTCTTGCCCTTAAATCCGGTTCTATTCTTAAAAGGGGTCGCGGATGATGGCAACTTCCAAGTCCGCCGCCTTCAGTACAGCTACAATCTGGATGCTGACGATTCAGAGACTGCAAGCTTGGAGCTTGCTAGGAGGGAGGCAACAAGGGGAAAGTGGGATGAAGAAACTATTTCCCCGTATTACCGCCAGAGGCATTACGACCCCAATCCCGCTCAATTCGTATCAGAGGATCCTCTTGGGTTCGATGGAGGGGATAAGAATCTCTATGGCTATGTTGGGAATTCTCCCGTCAATTATACGGACCCCACTGGTTTGATTGCCGAAGGTTTCTTAGATACTTTGGGAAATCAATTAGAAGGTGCGGCTTACGAGATAGCAGGTTTTGTTGTCAGGAACGTCCACGAGCCTGTAGGTCGGTCTCTTGCTGATAATTATGCTCTTGAATCAGCATTAAGGACAGGGGATTCTATAGCTGTAGGGGTAGCTCAAACCGGTAATTTTGTGGGCTTTGATATTCGCGAATTCCGGGAAGACCTGTACGGAGAGGAGGTCAACGACAATCTCAACGAAACTATTGTCACTATCAGCACGGCGGGTACTTTGGTGTTGGGAGGTTTTGCCCTATCGGGACTTGCTGCTGGAAGCGCAGCATTCAATGCAACGGCCACGGCAGCAATCAACGTTGGTTTGATTAATGCTGGCATCGGTCTAACTACCCAGCTAATTTTTAATGGGGGAGATTCCAGCGAGTTGGATTACGGTTCTTTAGCGCTGGATTTTGGCTTTGGAACTTTGGGTTCCTTTGTAGGGGCTGGGGTGGCTGCTAAAACTGGTGGCGGTTTGGTATCTAGGATTGGTTTTAGTACTGCTTTTGAGGGGGCTTTTGCAGGTGGGGAGCAGGTAGTTCGCAATTTGGCTAACGGCGGTTCTTGGTCTCAGGATGTAAGGTCCGCAATACTTTCCAGCATCCTTTTGCAGGGTGGTTCTGAGATTCTCAGTAACGGTCGGGAAATTTTGCTGGCTGGTGGGCGATTGTTGCGGGCTGGTGACAATCTGGTGGACGATTTATCGGGGGCTTTTGGTGGTCGTCAGCTTGCTTTAGAAGGTGTTGGTAATGGTCCCTTGCCCAGGAATGTTGATGTTTCTGTAAATAAAGGGGGTGATCGTTTTGCAATTGAAATTGTTGACGAGTCAAATTTTAACAAAGCTTTCAAACAGTCCAAACAAACAACAAGTAGTTTAGATGATGAAGTCCTAACCAACGACACAGAGATACTTCAACAAATATTGGATAGCACACCAAATGTTAATTCACTTGAAGAAGCAAAACTATTAAATGATGCAAGGGAAATTGTGAGCCAATTTGGTGTAGGAAAAGCTGTAAATACTAAAACAGTTGCTGTCGGAGTTTTTATCGATCCAGATACTCAACAACCTCTTAAACTTTACGCAGTGAGTAGTAATCGAATAAGTCCTCCTGTTGCGAAAAAAGCTGAACAATTAGGATATAAACGAGTATCTGGCAAGAAATTTACAGACACAAATCAAACTGATGCCGAACAAATTTTACTCAACTATGCCGAGATAAAAAACTTACTAAGAGACGATTTTGATGCACCAATAGCTCCATCCAGACCAGCTTGCGGATCGAGTAGACAGAACTGTGCTGGAAGAATTGATTCAACTCCTGGAGTTAGATTAATAGGTCCAAGAAAAGAGGATCCAAGTAAACTATTGTCTGATCGGCTCTTTTAAACTTTTTGATAGCAGTGGAACATCTCAGTTATAATGCTAGGACTACCTTTAAATCAGGAAAAAAAATGCTATTTTGGAATGAAACAGTTTTAAAGTATGAAGAGCAGATAGACAAAATGAGCGTTTACCAAAAATTTTGTTTTAGTTTGTTCTGCATTGATAGATCATTAATACATCTAGGTGAAGAGTTCAAGCTCAAGATTGATAACTCTTCACAACAAACTATTGAAGAATCATTAAGGATACTCCATAGTATAAAAAACACTTCTTTTACAGAAAAAATGAATATCGATACTAGCACTCTTATGACAAAGCTTCAAAAGCATATAGAAATAACTGAAAATTACAACAGCCCACCAGGTTTGTACGACATTTTAATGGCATTACTGATAACCTTTGAAGGACTTGAAGAAGGCTTTTGTCTAAATTTTGTTATTCACATTGCTTTTTATGCATATCAAGCAATTGTTGAACGAGAAGTTATGTCACCTCTGACAACTACAGTTATTGAATCTGAAATCTTAATAATGGAGAAGAATAACCCAACTTGTACAAAGGTTATTACTGAACAAATAAAATACATAGAAAAATGTTGATAAAATAAAAAATTATAAGATTTTTTATCTTTTATATGGATAGTAAACTATGCAAAGAAGCGTGTAACCTAAGCTTAAATAAAGTACTTTCTAGAATAACTCCCTTAGTTAATAGAATTGAAATTATCAATAATGGAGTCCTGGTTATTGGAAGGAATAGTACTCTAACTATAGAGGAATGTGAGAAATTCAACCTAGAAGTGGCACAGGTTTTACAGCAATAGCTGAGTATTGGGAGGTTTTGCCCTATCGGCATACGCTGCTGGAAGCGCAGCATTCAATGCAACGGCCACGGCAGCAATCAACGTTGGTTTGATTAATGCTGGCATCGGTCTAACTACCCAGCTAATTTTTAATGGGGGAGATTCCAGTGAGTTGGATTACGGTTCTTTAGCGCTGGATTTTGGCTTTGGAACTTTGGGTTCCTTTGTAGGGGCTGGGGTGGCTGCTAAAACTGGTGGCGGTTTGGTATCTAGGATTGCTGCCAGTACTGCTTTTGAGGGGGCTTTTGCAGGTGGGGAGCAGGTAGTTCGCAATTTGGCTAACGGCGATTCTTGGTCTCAGGATGTAAGGTCCGCTATAGTTCAGGGTGCATTGTCTCAGCTTGGTGGTGAGATTATTGAGAATGCCCCGGTAGGGAAATTGTTGGATAAGTTTAATTTTGTTGGAGGCAGCAAAGGGAAAGGGGGCGACAGCTTTGCTGCATCTACTAATGAAAGCATCAGTTCAGGTGGTATTCCTGATTGGTCAAATAGGGGAGTCAGAGAAATTGGTGATGCTGTCCAGTTTGGACGACTCCAGGAAGAAGATGCGGTTAGTGATCTGCTATTTGGTGCAAGAGTAGGTGAAGGCTTACCTGGGGCTGGAGGAGTTAGGATTTCACGGAGGCCAACAGCAAATCAGCTTGAGCTGCTAAGTACTAAACATAATGTTGAATTTGGTGTCGTCTACAAGCTTGGTCCTGGTCCCAATGGAAGAGGAGGTCAGTACTTTCTCTATTCGGGAGTAGTGGACCAGGTCCAACTTCCATTAGAGGCGGATATAATATTCATCTCTCATACACATCCCGGAGGAACTCGTGTTGCTAGCCAAGCTGACAAGGATTTTTTAAAAGCCCTTGAATTACTGGGGTCTCCTCAGCGCACATCAGAGATTGTTCCAGTAGGTGGAAAACCCTTTAAATTTAATAAGAATCGGAGTAGGTTAAACGATGACTAATGAACTTGCGGAATTTGGCTACTTGTGGGATGGCTCCTCAGCATCCTGGGCATTACTTCATATCAACATTGGGAAAGAAGAGATTCCACAATATCTAATAGTTAACACTGAAGAACGCAATGCGCTATTAATCCGTCAGGATGAGCTTTATGAAAAGGTAAAGCAGAAGATGTTGGAAGAAGGTGTTCGAATAGTTTCTGTTGGGAATGGGTATTAACTTGGTGTATGTGACCTCAATTTTGTTGGAGGTCCCAAAAGTGCTAGAGCTGTAAATAAGGAGATTGTTGGGGGTGAAATTGTAGCTCGCTCTGATAGCCCATCTCGGTTCAACAGGGTTACGGAGGATGGGACCAATTTAGAAGTTTTCACGGATGCCAATGGTAACAGGGTCACTAGAAGGGTAGAAGAATGTTTTGTTGCTGGTACTTTGATTGCAACTTTTGAAGGCTTGCGAGCTATTGAGGATCTCAGAGTTGGAGATAAGGTTTACAGTACCGATGAGAACGGGATTGGGGGTGCTTTTGCGGTTCGGACTCTCTTCACGCGCCAAGTAGACTGCGTCTACGATATTAAAGTAGATGGAACCACCATTACTTCCTCTGGAGAGCATCCTTTCTGGGTGATGGGATGTGGCTGGAAGCTAGCACGGGAGTTGGAGCCTGGGGATTTCCTCTTAACTCGAACAGGTCTTAATTGGCCTGTGGATGGGGTTGAGTGTCGCTCCGGAGATTTTAAGGTCTACAATTTTGAGATAGAGGAGTATCACACTTATTATGTCTCCTCCCTTGAGATCTTCGTTCACAATATGTGTGGCGATGGTGTTGGTTCCAGGGATGCGGATAGAATTACGCATGGGGCAATACCAAATACATTCAGCTTTGGACGTTTACAGGCTAATGAATTTGTACCACCATCGATAACAACAAATCGTCATGGTCAATTAACAAATGGAAGGTTCACACTAGATGAGACTGGAATGCAGGTACACCTAACTGGTACTCTGTCACAGGGGAAGAGCCAATTCTTTTTCCGAGTTAACCATCAGCACCTACTTTTGGATGCGGCAGCTTATGCAGATGAGGCTGGCTTGTGGGTAGGAAGTAAAGCTAAAATTATTCTTGACAGAGCAATTGGTGTACATGGCAGAACAGGCCAGCCTACCAACGTAATAAATATTTATAGAAACAGAAATGGATTTATTCATGGCGCACCAGGGAGTCCACAATGATTGAATTAACTAATGTTTTTAGAGCGGCACAGGAGAAAATTGATTGTTGGAGCGAGGAAGATTTTAAGAGTTTCCTTTATCTTGTTTGTCAAGCAGTCGATAATTCAGTAGTTGATTGGGAAGCTGGCGATGAAGAGTGGGGGAGAGTAATTCTAGATTCAGAACCAATAGTTTTAGTTTGCGCAAAGATTCCTCTAGCTCTTTTTCTTAAGAGGTATGAGCAGATATTGCTCCCTTTGACAATGCCCCTATTGCTAGGAGTTGATAGTTTTGATAACGAAGTCTTTTGCATCGACAAAAAACTTTTAGAATCAACGTTTGAGCGAGAAGTCTCAGAACAAGTCAACTTTTCCGGATTCTGTGCAAATGACTTGTGGTGGTTAACAGTTTGATAAAACAATGTGGGATCAACGATTAATGAGAAGTATCCAACACTCTACCAATTTTTTAGCTGCTATTTTCATTAAGACTGGATTGACGAATTTGAGTCTCCTGAAGTAGCTGTCGAAGCGTACATCAACTCAGAGACACAAGAGACAAAGAGCCTAGCTTGTATCGAGCTAGACACAATTATTAAATCAAATTCAGATGAAGAAGAGCTTGGCAGACTTCTAGAAAAATTAGGGTGTTTTTATGACCCACATGCTGAAGATCTTTTGATAGCTAATTGGCTCAAGTTAATTCGTGCAAAATTCTAGCCCACATTCCGCAATTCGTTTTGTCACACAGAAAGTAGTACAAAATCTTGGTTAAATGGACTAAGTCGTTGAGTATAAATACTTAGATTTCCCGTAAATTGGCGATCTCGAAGAGATCCGCGTAGCGGTGCGCCAATTTACGGGAAAAAGATGTTTTTCTACACTACATAATTGTAATACATGTTGAAGTGCGGAAAGTGGGTTTATAGAAACCGAAATGGATTTATTCACGGCGCACCAGGGAGTCCACAGTGATTGAATTAACTAATGTTTTTAGAGCGGCACAGGAGAAAATTGATTGTTGGAGCGAGGAAGATTTTAAGAGTTTCCTTTATCTTGTTTGTCAAGCAGTCGATAATTCAGTAGTTGATTGGGAAGCTGGCGATGAAGAGTGGGGGAGAGTAATTCTAGATTCAGAACCAATAGTCTTAGTTTGCGCAAAGATTCCTCTAGCTCTTTTTCTTAAGAGGTATGAGCAAAAGTTCAGGTGATATTCCTAGTAGTCCCAACAATTCAGCTAGCAACATTATTCCTGAATTTGCAGGTGGTGCTGACAGGTTACCGAGTACTACATACTTAGGACAAAGAAAGACACTTATTCACTTCACTGATGAAAAGGGTTTGAAAGGAATTCTATATTCTCAACAACTTTTCCCATCGACAGGTCCTAAGCATGCGCGTTTCGGTGACGGTCAATATTTTACAGATTTGTTGCCAGAGCAAATTAGTGGTAGAACTTTACGGGATCTCACACCTGCCCAGCGTCAAGCTGGACAGATTTCAGCAGGTCAAGCAGCACAAAGGTTGTTTAACGATCCAAGACTATCGCGAAAACTCACACATTTTGTCGAAATTGATATCTCAGACCTTCCAATTAGACAGGGATTGAACGCAGAAGGAACAGCCATAAGAGATGGAGTCCAAGTTTTCATAAATCAAGGTAATCTTGATCTTAGTGAGCGTATCGTAAGACATGGGAGGACATTCTGATGAGATACTTTCAAATATATGCAGAATCTCATAAAGGTGAGGAAGGAAACTTCTACTGCGAGGTTTCGTCCGATTCAATAATTACCAAACAGGTTAATGTCTTTGGAGATAAGTTTTACTGGGCTACTCTTGACACTTGCAGCGACTCAAATTATCCTTTCACTGACCAACCTGAATTTGATTATATTCCTGAAGATGGAGTGGAAATCTCAGCTCAGGAATTTGAAGAGATCTGGAATAGGAGTAGAAGTCAATGCCAGTAATTTACTGCTCTGGAGATATTTTTGCTGGGTCTGGTTCAGCAGCCTTCGCCCATGGTTGTAATTGTGCTGGAGCAATGGGCAAAGGGGTTGCTCTGGATTTTCGCAAGCGTTGGCCCAAGATGTATGAAGCTTACAGGCAGATATGTGCAGAGAATTCTTTTCATCTTGGGGATGTTTTTGTCTGGCAGGAGCATGGGCAAACCATTTTTAATCTAGCAACCCAAAAGACATGGAGGACAAAAGCAAATCTCAATGCAATAGAAGGCTCCTTGAAGAAGATGGCATGTATAGCAAATGATAAAAAGATATCATCAGTGCTGATGCCTCAAATTGGTTGTGGTTTAGGCGGGCTTAACTGGGAAGATGTTAAGCCTATCTTTGAAACAATCTTTGGCCAAATTGATTATCTAACTGTCTTAGTCTGTGTAGAGTACGTTCCAGGAATATCACTGAAACCTACTGATACCAAATCCGCTTATGATAGTAGAGTAACAATTGGATAAATATAAATGTCTAAACAAGCCTACATATCTCCCCATCTAAGTAGGGTTTGCTGAAAAAGTCTATTAATCTCAAATCTTACACCATCCTCAAAAAAACCAAAAACCTAATTTGGAGAGGCTGAAACCCTATTAAATTCGTTGCCATTTGGCTCAAAATCGGGTTTTCAACATCTGAGTATTATAGTTATACAGTAACCGGTCGGTTGCTCTCACTCAATACTAAACAGGTTATTTGTTTATCAACTTACTATGCTCCAAACCTTATCCAAGCCTTTAACTTTAGAAGAGTTTCTGCAATTACCAGAAAGCAAACCTCCTGGAGAGTATATTGAAGGTCAGCACCCCGCTCTGAAGAGGCGGGGCTTCGTGCCTCCCTCCTAGGATAGCTGACCAGTCTAAGTCTATTAGTGGACTACGTTTTTTGAGTCATGACACCCACGAATGCGTCGCTAGTTCATGGCCCTGTCGCTTGTTGTTAAACAGCTCCCCCCCTTGGTCCCCCCCAGTGGGGGGGAAACAGGGGTAAGGCAGTGCAGCAAGCTCAACAAGCTCTTAAAACATTGACGAAGCGAGCTTAACCCTAGCAATAGGAGTACCCACATTATGCGTGTATTCGTTTTGGATAAAAACCGAAAACCACTAGACCCATGTCACCCTGCTAGAGCAAGAAAATTGCTGAAATCTGGAAGGGCCAAAGTGCTTAGAAGATATCCATTTACCATCATCATCAAAGACTTAGAGGAAGAAAATTGCTCCACTCATGACCATCAACTAAAAATAGATCCAGGGGCAAAGACAACAGGGTTGGCGATCATTCAAGGTAACCGAGTTATCTGGGGTGCGGAGCTAACTCATAGAGGGTTTCAAATTAGAGATGCTTTAACCTCCAGGAGACAGCTTAGACGCTCCCGTCGTAACCGCAAAACTCGTTATCGTCAGCCCAGATTTCTTAATAGAAAAAAACCAAAGAGTTGGCTGGCTCCCAGTCTAATGTCGCGGGTTCATAATATTTTGACTTGGGTCAACAAACTAATTAAATTTTGTCTAGTAACCGGTATTTCGCAAGAACTAGTCAGGTTTGATACTCAAAAAATGCTAAACCCTGAAATCTCTGGGATTGAATACCAACAAGGGACTTTATATGGCTATGAGTTGCGAGAATATCTAATGGAAAAATGGAACAGAACTTGTGCCTATTGCGGAGCGAAAAATACTAGGCTAGAGATTGAGCATATCAAGCCTAAATCAAAGGGAGGTGACCATAGAGTCTCCAACCTGGCGATTGCTTGTCATAATTGCAATCAAGCTAAAGGAAATCTTGAAATAGAAGAGTTTCTATCAAGTAAACCCAATATTCTCAAGCGTATTCTATCTCAAGCAAAAAAACCATTAGCAGATGCAGCGGCAGTCAATGCAACTCGGTGGAAGTTGCACAATGAACTAAAATTAATTGGACTCCCAGTTGAAGTAGGTTCAGGTGGTTTAACTAAATATAATCGTTGCCGCCAAAACCTACCTAAAACTCATTGGTTAGATGCTGCAAATGTTGGCAAAGTCTCAACTTTATACATTGAAGATTATCAGCCTTTATTAATTGCAGCCAAGGGGCATGGAAAGCGCCAGATATGCGGGACAAATAAATATGGGTTTCCGATTCGCCATAACTCCAAAAAGAAAATTCACAAAGGTTTCCAGACAGGAGATATTGTAAAAGCCGTTGTAACTAAAGGTAAAAAAATCGGTACTTATATAGGCAGAGTGGCAACGAGAAAAACTGGTTCGTTTGATATTACTACTGCAAAAGGTAGGGTTTCAGGGATTAGCTATAAATATTGTCAAGCTATTCATCGCAAAGATGGATATAGCTACCAGTTTCATGGCGGGTAAATCCGTGGTCACTGAGCGCTCGCCCTGAGCGAAGT
>JH611087.1 GCA_000252485.1 Prochloron didemni P4-Papua_New_Guinea
CCGTTTTCCCGAGAGAGAGTCGTGAAATTAAACAAAAACCAATGCCACAAGGAAAGCATAGTATAATTCAAGCAGAATTAGTCACGGCTATCAATAGTTCAAAAAACAAACAACAAACAACAAACAACAAACAATAAACAACAAACATGAGTTTTTCTCAAGAATTTGAATTACTATTAAGAGCTTGCTATCCTCTAATTTATATTCCAACGGTAGAAGAAGAAAGAGTGGAAGAGGCCATCGCCTCTTGCGCTAAGGCTGCTAATCGTACTGTCTATATTTGGGATTTTGTGGATGGCTATCAAGATAATCCCAATCATAATGGATTTGGCAGGCGCAATCCCTTACAAGCATTAGAATTAATTGAAAAACTCCCTATCTCAGCACCGGGAGTATTTATTCTGCGAGATTTTAACCGCTTTCTCGAAGATATTTCCATTTCTCGCAAACTTCGCAATCTAGCCCGGTTGTTAAAATCTCAACCGAAGAATATTATAATTGTTTCTTCCCAAATTGCCATTCCTGACGAGTTGACAGAAGTGCTGACGGTGGTGGATTTTCCCCTACCGACTACAGCAGAAATTAAAACGGAAGTGCAGCGCCTTTTGACTGGTTGCGGTCAGTCCCTGGAAGCTAAACTGTTAGCCGAATTAGTGCGTTCCGCTCAAGGTCTTTCTTTAGAACGAATTCGTCGGGTTCTTACCAGGGCGATCGCCTCCAAAGGTCAAATAGAATCTATGGACGTGGGACTAATTTTAGAAGAAAAGCGTCAATCTATCCGCCAAACCCAAATTTTAGATTTCTATCCCGCTAAGGAACAAATTGACCAAATCGGTGGTTTGGATAATTTGAAAGATTGGCTCTTGCGTCGAGGGGGTGCTTTTAGCGAACGGGCCCGAAGTTACGGCTTGCCTCACCCTCGAGGTCTACTACTGGTGGGAATTCAGGGAACTGGCAAATCTCTCACGGCAAAGGCGATCGCCCATCACTGGCATCTACCCTTACTCCGTCTAGATGTGGGTCGTTTGTTCGGCGGTTTAGTGGGAGAATCGGAATCCCGCACCCGACAGACTATTAGTTTAGCGGAAGCCCTAGCTCCCTGTATTCTCTGGATTGATGAAATTGATAAGGGTTTTGCTGGCATTGATGGCAAAGGAGACTCTGGTACAACTAGCCGAGTCTTCGGGACTTTTATCAATTGGCTGGCGGAAAAGAAATCTCCGGTCTTTGTGGTGGCTACTGCCAATAATATCCGGGCTTTACCCCCAGAAATGCTCCGTAAAGGCAGGTTCGACGAAATATTTTTTGTGGGGTTACCCACTCAAGAAGAAAGGAAAGCAATTTTTTCCGTTCATTTATCCAGGTTGCGTCCCCACAATCTCAATAATTACGATATTTCTAGATTGGCTTACGAAACTCCAGACTTTTCAGGAGCGGAAATAGAACAGACTCTCATTGAAGCCATGCACATTGGTTTTAGCCAAAACCGGGATTTTACAACTGATGATATTTTAGAAGCTGCCAGCCAGTTAGTTCCTTTAGCTCGAACTGCCAGCGAGCAAATAGAGTTTTTGCAGAACTGGGCTGCTGCTGGGAAAGCCCGTCTGGCTTCGAGAGAGATTCCTTTGAGCAGTCGGATTCAAAAAATTTAGTAGAGGTTAGTAGAGGAAAGACTTATGAAGTTTGTTTTATCTCTAATTCAGTTTATTCTCGGTTTTCTTCTTGGAGTAATGCTTTTAGCTGGTGGTGCTGGTGCTGCCGCTTATTATTATTTCGCAAAAATGTCAGAGAATCCACCCAAACCAGTATTTTCTGAGGAGCCTGAAGCAGCTAGTGTACCTGAAGGAGAAAATACAGCAGAAAAAGCAGAAAACAATGGGGAAACTTCCGGGCCGAAGGAAAGTCCTCAGCCAGCTCCCGTGAAGGAAGAAAAGTTAGAACCTGGAGCTTACTACGCCACCGTAACTTGGCCTCAAGGACTGAGCCTGCGCGATCGCCCTAGTGTCAATGCTCAACGCATTGGTGGAGTTGCTCACAAGGCCAAAATTGTCATTCTGGAAGAGAGCAATGATAAAAAATGGCAAAAAGTGCGCATTCCCTCTAGCGGTCTCAAGGGTTGGGTTAAGGCAGGTAATGTGAAAAAAGTAGATAATTAAATTAAATCATGGAGAGGCTATCTGGCCATCTCCTTTCCAAGAAATCCTGTTCTAATATCAAATCTGATCTGAAATACAAAAATTTTTGCTATTTTAAAAGTCCCCCTGCCCCCTCCCCCCC
>JH611088.1 GCA_000252485.1 Prochloron didemni P4-Papua_New_Guinea
GGGATAGAACCAGTTTTGCTAAAACAAGTATAATCAATATAATTAGGTAGAAAAACAGTTGAGATTGACTCTCAACGAAGGAAGCTACTAATTAGCCAAAAAAGAGAAAATATCACTAAACAAGTAAACTGTTCCGCACTAAATAAGTTTCCAGACCCTTGGCTAGCTAAAAACTGACCCAGTGCATTACCCAATGCAATTCCCACCACCAAACCAAGGGAACTGATGAGGAGCCCGCGACCAAAACGGTTTTCTTTGCGGTTGAGCAAATAAATAGTGGCCATAAAACCCAAAGCAATGGGGAAGGGCAACATAGCTATTTGGTTGCCAGCAAGAGCAGTCCAAACCGCTAAGGTAGTAAATATTCCAGCAGATAAGAGAATATCAGATCTAGTTGGAGTATCCATTAGCTCTTGTATCCAAGCCGGAGAATTATTGGCGGCGATGGGGGTTGGATTTGAGGGAGCTTCAACAGCTCGTTCCGCAAAGCGAATTCGATCTGGAACTGTAATTTTTCCTTCAGCTCTCAATTTGAGGCGATCCATAATAATGGCATCGTAAGCAGCCTCAATTGTTTCCATGGTCTTGGTATCTTTATTATAGCGATCACAGAGGCGTTTTTTTTGCATCTTGGATCTCCTCAAAGGAAGCTGTTTCCTTTACCCCAAGCTTTTCATAGGGACTTTCAGCGGACATGTAAAACCCCCTTGGATTTAGTGACATACTCCCACGCTATACCGTTAGGTTACTGTGGGCTTCTCGCTTCACAGCCCCGTTATCCGGTCAGACTCCACGAGCTTTAAGCACGGAATGCCCTACCGCACTACTTATCAATAGTAGCACGTGCTGCAAAAAAGATCTATAGCGCTTCGCTCCTAAAGTGTCGTTACACGCTACATTTTTTATACAAAAGTGCTGCATCGGCTGTATCACCTTTGTACAAAGCGAAAGGGGCATTTTTCCTGCACGAACTCTTAATTGTTCATTGTTCATTGTTTATTGGGAATTGTTATAGGTGCTGAGAGGCATTCATCTCACGGGAGGCAGTCTCATTCTAGTAGGACTTAGCATTCGCCGGGTTTCTGAACTAAAACTCTGGATTTTGCCATTTTATCCAGACTCCAAACCCGGTTTCTAGGTTTGTTTGCGTAAATCCTATCTAGTAGATTTAGCTCGAAAACCTATTTATTCCTAAGAACTAGCAACCTGGTGGCTGTCTTCATTGCTTGATCATTGTTTACAATAAGTCGTCTCTGCTTTTTCCCCTAAGCTTTAATTAACGACTGAATTTTTGTATAAAAACAACTATGACTATTGCCAACACTAAGATTCTTCTTGTAGACGACGACCCAGCAATCCGCAAATTAGTTCTTCGTTTTCTCTCTCAGAAAAACTATCAAATGGAATCAGCTCAAAATGGCAAGTCCGCTTTAGATCTATTTGATGAATTCAAGCCCGATTTAGTTATCCTAGATGTCAATTTACCTGATATCAATGGTTACGCCCTCTGCCAACAAATGCAAGCCCGTACCGATGTTTTTGTTCTCATGCTTACCAGTCGCACTGATGCTTCCGATAAAATAGAAGGTTTTTCCAAGGGAGCTGATGATTATCTCACCAAGCCTTTCGATCTTCAAGAATTGGAATATCGAGTGCAAGCGATTTTGCGACGGCAGCGAACTGTTGTTGCTGGAGAGGAAAAGGAAATTCTTGCTTTTAATAATTTGATTATTGACCCAGTCAGTCGAGAAGTGAAAGTCAATGGGGAGCTGGTTGTCTTGACCGCTTTAGAATTTGAGCTGCTGTATCTTTTGGCCAGCAGTCCCGGTCGCGCTTGGCATCGTTCGGAACTAATAGAAAAGGTTTGGGACTACGATTATATTGGGGCTCAAAGGGTGGTTGACGTTCACATCGGTCAAATTCGGAAAAAAATTGAAGTGGATTCTTCCAATCCATCTTTAATTCAAACCGTTAGAGGAGTGGGTTATAAATTTCAAGCTTGAACTGGCCAGGATCGTTAGTTATTTTAAACAGAAGCCGCTCATTAAAACCTATTAGATAAGTTGAATCTAGAACAAGAGAGTAGATGATTGGCCGTTTCACAGGCTGCTGCATGGAATATTTTTGAGTAGCTCGTCAAGAACATTTCAACTTCAGAAAAGCCTAGCTTGTTCAACTCTTGTTCTGCCGTTGGTATTCCTTTTACGTAAGTTATACTATTCATGGAGCTATATAGTCTACCTTAAATCATAATAAACAAGCATTTGGAGCTTGTCAATAGATTGCTGGAGATTGCGATCAGATTTTCTGGAGATGTCTTTTGGATCTACTACCATATAATCCTGCCGTCTTAAATACAGTTGCGTCATCTTTGTAGATTTACCCGCTCAAAGCTCCAAGTGAATACTAGAAAATAGTAGTATTTTAGGCAACTGCTTTCAACCCCACTAAGGTTATTGGTGGGGATGGATTTAGGTAAACATGCTTGATTTCATTGTGTTGTTGGGGAAGAAGTAGTTTCAGCTTTTGTTACTTTAACTTCTTTTCCTTCTTGAGAAGATTCTAACTGAGCATTCATTTTCACCGATTCTTCCAGCTCTTCGGCTTGTCGCTTGAATTCGCTCTCAAATTCTTTCGATGCTTCTTGAAAGCCCCGAATCGCCTTACCTAAACTGCGACCGATTTCTGGTAACTTCTTGGGACCGAATACTAATAAAGCTATTACTAGAATCAAGGCCATTTCTGGCAGACCAATGCCAAAAACATTCATCTCAAACTCCTTACTATTGAGAAACTCCTGTATTATGACAGCAAAAAACCCGGACGCGCCGGGTAATATATTTGTCTATGGGTCAATTCTGCTCTCTATTTACCTAGAGTTGACCAATCTACATCAAGACCTTCCAGCAGTAAGGACGAGTTGTAGATTTGTAGGATGATCAGCAGAAAGACGAAGAATAAGAGCATAAAAACTCCCATGAGTGAGGTGCTTCCCCAACCGGGAGTAACTTTACCTTGTTCTGAGTTTAGGGGTTTGAGAACATCTCCTAACCAAGTACGTTGTGCCATATTTCACCAATGATTATCTAAGTTTGTTTTTCGTAATCTTGTGTAATATTATAGATGAAGATGACTCTTATTTTATATCTCTCTATATGGATCAAACCACTACTATCATCATCGGGATCGCTGTATTGACTGTAGGTCTTACTGTTTTATCAATCTATACTGCCTTCGGACCACCTTCGGCTTCTTTGGGGGATCCTTTTGAAGACCATGAAGATTGAACCCCATTTTTTCGGGATTCTATGGGAGTTTGACATGGGTGTGGTCAAAAGTAGTTGTTTGCGGCTAAATATCTATTTATCAATTGTGGGGTAGCCCTCTGGGCTGCCTAACTTTCAGAATAAGCCGCGACTATTGAGAATTAAAAATTCAACTTTTTCTGACCGCACCCGTTTGACATATTAGCGGATCTGTTCGCCCATCCCAAAGTCGCTCCCTGATCGCACTGCGAAGAAAATTTCTGCGCGGGCTCTTCGCAGATCCTTGTGGGGATCGCTCCCCATTTTCGTCTTCCCAGTTATTTTAATAAGGTAGATTGACAATTATTTTTGATCTCGCTTTTAGATCAATCTATGAAGATGTGGTCATATAGTTTTAATTTAACACTGACTAACTGGTCACTGGTTCAAGGCGTGCTGCGGAGCAGATCCCTGCGCGCGCCGCGAAGCGGATCCGTTCCGGATCACCTTTCGCGGCGCTGCGATCACGCAGTGCCAGGCGGAGCCTGATCGCCATGTGCCTCTACATCAACAAGGTCACTCTTGAATCCATTGTTGAGCTTGTTGAATGAGGTGGCGGTCAAAACCAGTTGAGTTTAAGATCTAGTTTTTTGAGAATATTGTAACTGCAGAGAGATGCTGTGGTGGGCAATGCCCACCCTACTAAAAAACTAAATCAACAAAGTCACTCTTGAATCCATTGTTGAGCTTGTTGAATCTCCTCAAAGCCAAAATGCTTCACTTCAATGCTGGGAAAAAAGCGATCGCCCACTTTGAGCGATCGCCCACTTTTATAGAAGTAGAAAGCCACTGCTGATCGGAAACAACTGCTTCCCGTTCAAAGTCAGTAAAATGTTCTAACTTTTTGGGAATATTAATCATTTTAACCAGTAGATTACCTATTATTTTTATCTCTTTCTTATATCAATCAATGACTGTACAGTTATACAGTTGACTAGTTTGATTGAAGCTTGAATAGGAATTAACCTCACTCCCCCCTATATCAATAAGGTGTCACTCTTGAATCCATTGTTGAGCTTGTTGAATCTCCTCAAAGCCAAAATGCTTCACTTCAATGCTGGGAAAAAAGCGATCGCCCACTTTTATAGAAGTAGAAAGCCACTGCTGATCGGAAACAACTGCTTCCCGTTCAAAGTCAGTAAAATGTTCTAACTTTTTGGGAATATTAATCATTTTAACCAGTAGATTACCTATTATTTTTATCTCTTTCTTATATCAATACATGACTGTACAGTTATGCAGTTGACTAGTTTGATTGAAGCTTGAATAGGAATTAACCTCACTCCCCCCTATATCAATAAGGTGTCACTCTTGAATCCATTGTTGAGCTTGTTGAATCTCCTCAAAGCCAAAATGCTTCACTTCAATGCTGGGAAAAAAGCGATCGCCCACTTTTATAGAAGTAGAAAGCCACTGCTGATCGGAAACAACTGCTTCCCGTTCAAAGTCGGTAAAATGTTCAAACTTTTTAGGAATATTAATCAGCAAGCCTTGAAAATCAATGCCTGAAAAATTGTGATATTCTACATAAACCCGCAATTTTTCATGAATTTTTCGTAGCTCCTCAATTAATTCCCAGGTTTGCTCAATTTCTGCTGTGGAGATACCGCCATCCAGCTTCATGGCGATTACTCGAGTATCTTGAAAAGGAATTATTTCTAACATCAAATCTGAAAATGTTGCCTACAGATACAATAGTGTTATAAGCAATTGTATGTAGGTTGGGTTTCCCGATAGCAAAACCCAACACAACAACCCGTGCTGTTGGGTTTCGTTACCTCAACCCAACCTACGAAAAATAAACTATTTGTAGCTTATCAACCTCTTAATTGTTCATTGTTTATTGTTCATTGTTTATTGTTCATTGCTCATTGCTATAGAGGACAAAACTGCCGCAGGCAAAGTTGTGCTTCACCATGGTTGGGAATCCAAGTTACCCAGTTTTCATCATCTATTTCGCACAGTAACAATGCTTCATCGTGGGCATATTCAGAAGGTAAAGTAAACAGAGAAACCCAGTCTCCACTTTCTAAAATCTTAGAGCTATTTTGAGGAATGTATTGGCAAGCTCCCCACTGGATCTTAGCTTGACTATGGGATTTAGTTTGTTGCCCTCTGGCCATGGGATTTCCTCCTAACATCTATAGTAGTTGACAGTTGATAGTGGACAGTTGATAGTTATACCGCAACCGATTGGTTGCTCTTACTCAATACTAAACACATTAGACATCGTAAGAATTGGTTCTGAAACCCTTGTATATCAAGATTGCACCCCTAGTTTCTCCTGATGTCTATTCATAAACCAGTATATACATGTACCTCATGAGTCCAAGAAAACCTATATCGCTTTTTAATAATAGGAAGAAGGCACAAGAACGTGTGTATTTTGATACAAAAATGTGTATTTTGATACAAAAGTTTGCATTTCTCTCCCATGAGATTGAGATGGCGCGATCGCTTTGCAAAACTTAGCATGAAGTTAAATAAAGTTAAACAACCTTTAAATAACTTAAACTATAGCGCTTCGCGCTGGTGTCGTTACATACTACGTTTTTATACCAAAGTAATACGCTGGCTGCATCACCTTTGTACAAAGCGAAAGGGGCATTTTTCTTGCACGAACTCTTAATTGTTCATTGTTCATTGTTCATTGCTCATTGCTATAGCTTAAAGCTCGCAATTTTCCAAGGAGCAATTGCTTTATCTTGTTTGAGAAGAGGCCGTTCCAATAAGTCTACAGAATGGTCTATTTCTAACCCTAAATCTCCCTCTAAATTTAACTCCACTGCCTCACCGCCACTTTCGTAACAGCGGAGAATCCAACCTTCTTCTTTTTCAGCAGGTTTGAGTGCGATTAAGATTAAATTGTCATGGCCTAAATTTAACAATTCACTGGCTGGGGGCAATTCTCCTTGACATTTTTCCGGAAGAACTACCATTAAAGGTAAATTTAATTCGTAGCCATGATTCACAGTTCTGGCAGATTTCCAGTTACCTCCATGGGGATAAAGACTATAAGTAAATTGATGTTTGCCTCGGTCCGCTTGAGGGTCCGGCCAAGATGGACTTTTTAACAGGGTTAAACGCAATTGATTGGGTTTACTATCATAGCCATATTTGCAATTGTTGAGCAAACTAACTCCATATTCATTATTACTTAGATCTGCCCAATGTAAAGCACTAACTTCCCATTTAGCTTTTTCTGCGGGAGTATTGGGTTTGGTGGGCCGTTCTATGACTCCGCAGGGAATTTCATAGGTGGCGAAATCCCTTTCTAGATTTAAAGGAAAGGCTGCTTTAACTAGTACATGACTTTCTTGCCATTCTACAGTAGTGACAATTTTTAAGCTGGGAGAATTAATTTCTAGGACGTAATCTTGAATGAATTGAGATTTATTTAATTGTCGCACCACCCGAATAGAATTTCTAATTAGTCCTACTTCTAACCATTCAATCGATTGTAATTTTGTGGGAGGTAAAGGATATTGTTCGTAATTAGGGTCGATATTCCAAGCATCCCAATATTGTCCTTTATCTTGGAAAGCCTGGAGCTGATTTCCCGGCCCTCCCAGTACTTCTCTTCCCTCTATTTTATCCCAAATACTGCTCAAATCACCAGTATGGGGATTAACTACCACTCGCAACTTCTCATTTTCCAAAACAAACTCTCTTTCTCCCTCTTCTCTGTGTAGGAGACTGAGCCCGACCACTACCCTTCGACGACCCTCTGGGCAAGCGCTCAGGGACCGGGTAGTCGAAGTCTGGATCTCTGTGTGAGATAACCAAAAAAGACTATACCCTATCGCCCCCACATCCTCAGCCCAAAACAACAGTTCCTCCCCAGTTTGAGAGGGAACTAATTCCCCTTCTAGATTGTAGACTTGCCAGTTGTTACCAGAAACTGGCACCGAGACTACTTGCGATCGCCTCCAAGAAAGGGGGTTAAAAATAACCATGGGTTTGGCCTCTGGGCGGGGTGCTGGGGGAAGTTGGATTTGGTCCGCGATCGCCTTCAAAGCATTCTCTAATATCTCTTCTCCCACTGCAATTACTTCTTGCCATTCCACCTTGGCTCGCAGGAATACTTCCCCAATAGAAGTTCCCGGTAAAATATCGTGAAATTGATTGAAAAGAACCTTTTGCCAAGCTTCCTGGATTTTAGCCTGAATTTTTTTTAATTCCCCTTGACAAACTGTTCCCTGGACTGTATACTGGAAAAGTGGATGAATCGGGGTCATTAAACCCCTTTTTTCCCATAGAAGATGAACTAAAGAACTAAATAACTCCGCTCCATAAAGCAATCCTTCACAGTAGCGATTGCAGAATTTTTGCTCGGCGTGGGTAGTATAGCAACCGCGATGCAGTTCTAAGTAAAGTTCGTCGTTCCAAATAGGGATTGATTCTAGATTGGAACTTCCAGCAATTGTTGCTGTTAAATCTGTTAAATACTTTCTCGCAGTAGTAAACTCCATCTTCGGAAAGAAAGGAGAATTTTGCCACCTTTGCTGTACTTCTAGCATATCCCGGCTAGGTCCACCCCCGTGGTCTCCTACTCCTGGGAGCCAAAAGGCATCTTTCAGTCCTGTTGTTTGTTCCCAACTGACGGCATAATTAGCCATAGAAATGGGATTGGTGTCCATGACTCCGGCGACGTTGGGAGGAGACATGAGAGTTAACAAACGAGTTCCGTCGGGGGATTGCCACCAGAAAAGACCGTGGGGAAAGGTAGTAGTATCGTTCCAATGGAGTTTCCCAGTGACGAAATATTCGATTCCCGCCTGTTTGAAGATTTGGGGTAATTGCCAGGAAAAACCAAAACTATCCGGTAACCAGGCTACATCGATAATAGTGCCAAATTTTTCTTCGCAGTAAAGTTGGCCGTAGAGTAATTGACGTATTAAGGATTCTCCCCCAACTAAATTGAGTTCCGGTTCCACCCACATGGGTCCCACTATTTCCCATTTTCCCTCCCTAACTGCTTGTTGGATAGCTTGGAAAAGCTGGGGGCGATGTTCTTCCAGCCAAGCGTAAAGTGCGGGAGTACTGTGACAGAAAGTGAGAGAAGGGAAATCTTCTTGTAGGTTGAGAACAGATTGGAAAGTGCGTTGGGCTACTTCATAGGTTTCTTCCACCGTCCACAACCAAGCCATGTCTAAATGAGCGTGTCCCAGTAAGTGTAAGCGCCTTTGTTTCAAGAAGTGGGAGAGAGGTTGGAGGGAACGACGCAGTTGGCAAAGGGAATTATTGAATATTTCTGGATTAGAAAGATTATTCCAATCTATTTTAGTTAATTGAGTATTTAAGAAATCTAATTTCTCTGGGGCGAAGGTTTGGAGATATTGAGATAAAACAGTTAATTCGTCGGCGACAAAACCAGGTTCCGGTTCTGAGGGATGTTCGTAAATGCACTGGGAAGCCATTAAAGCGCCAATATCGTGTCCAGGACTGACCAGACGCAATTGCACCAGGATTTCTGCTTGACTCACCGCCGCAGTGGTGAGAAGAACTCGGGCTGAGGAGTCGAATAAATCTCCTTCTTGTACTAGTTGGCCGTTGATGAAGATTTTCGTATCTTCACTCCACCAAGTTAAAAGGAGGCGTAGAGATAAGTTAGCTAGGGGATAGCCGTTTAAACTGTTGGGAACGATGAATTTTTGCCCTAACCATCGAACTTGACTCCCTGCGGACCAGGTAATGTAGCCTTGATGATTGACTGGGGCAGTTGGCCAGGATTCAATTGTGGTGGAGTTGGGGGGGGTAGGCAGGTCCTGGGGATAAAAACGCCAGTTGTGTTGGACGTTGTAGGAAGTGAGTTGGCGGAGTTTGGCGATAGTTTGGTTTAGTTCCATGATTATAGCAATTGCCAATGAACAATTAACAATGAACAATTAACAATGAACAATTAACAATGAACAATTAAGAAGTTGATCAGAAAAATGCCCATGCACGCTTTATATAAAGGTGATCCAGTCAATGTAGTATTTTTGTAGACAAATGTATAATGTAAAGACACCTTTCTTGCGAAGCGCCATATATCTGTGGGATAGCCCTCTGGGCTGTCCGTTGCCTCATGGCGATATAGAATAATAAACCGCAGAGACGCAGAGGACGCAGAGAAGAAAAGAAAAGAGAGAGAAGAGAGGTCTTCAGGCAGTGATATCATAGGATAAATCTGACCCTTAGGACTGCAAGATGTTAGACCAAGAAAAAGCTATTATAGAGCAGGTTTTATCCTTTCCCCCTAGGTCAAGGGCTGCTTTAGTGGAGAGACTCCTGGACAGTTTAGATAGGCCCGATCCATCTATTGATGAGCAATGGGCTAAAGAAGCTGAGGATAGGATTGAAGCTTATGATGCTGGTAAACTAGAAGGAATTCCAGCAGAAGATATATTTAAGAAGTATCAAAAGTCTTGAAAATAACTTTTCTTCCACCCGCAGAACGGGAACTTGATGAAGCTGTTGATTACTATGAAGCCCAAAAGACAGGTCTGGGTTTCGAGTTTTTTGAGGAAGTCCTGGATACAGTAGAACGAATAAAGTGTTATCCTGAAGCATGGCAGTTGATTAGTCGGAACGCTAGACGATGCCGAACATCTCGTTTCCCTTATGGCGTGATATATCAGATTAGAGATGGTGGTAGTGAAATTCTGATTGTTGCGGTATGTCATTTGCATAGAAAGCCAGATTATTGGCGTAGCAGACTGTAATCAATCTCCCATTCTTGAGTTAAAAGCGGATAGTGCAAAGTTACCAATAAGAGCGATCGAGCAATAGTTCCGAACCAGGAATGGCAATTTCTGGAAAAGCCAATGGTGTTAGAACTCCTTCCTCCCTAACAATGGTTTCTGATTGGTAATTATTCTTAACTGGGTCGCGCAAAATGTAGATTTGCCGACTATTAACATCTACAATCCAATAATCAGCAATATTTGCTCTAGCATAAATTCTACTTTTCTCCTCTCGGTCAGAATCTAAGGTAGTATCAGCAACTTCAATTAACAGCAATACTTCTACTGCACTGGGATGACGGTCAGCATATTGACGAGAATCCACAGGCACTATGGCAATATCTGGTTCCGGTTCTGAAGTAGATAAGGTGATTGGCAATTGAACTCTAATATTAGCTCGATTTTGGAATAATTTTTGAAAGTATTTATCGATAAGTTGAGTGGTGGCTGCATGGGGAGGACGTTGAGGACTCATGTAAACGATTCTTCCTTCTAAGAGTTCCACCTTGTCTTGGGAACCAAGAATGCCAGTTTCAATCATCTTGTGGTATTCATTTACGGTCCAGAGCTTTGTTTTGGTGGCAATCATAGTGTTATAGCGCTACGCGCAATTCAAAATTCAAAATTCAAAATTCAAAATTCAAAAAGATGGCTATGACTAGGTTTCAGGCTTTATTAATGTCCTAACCTAAATGTGTAGTGCTATAATACCCTATTGATGACCCAATTCTAACTTGATTTGATTCGCACGGAACAAGTTTTTGTGAAAATTTAACCCACTTTCTGTACTTCCTGCTACAGGCGAGATCGTCCCTCTCTCTTCTCTTCCCTCTGCGTCCTCTGCGTCCTCTGTGGTTCATATTTATAGCAGTTGACAGTTGATAGTGGACAGTTGATAGTTATACAGCATTTCTCATACTTGTGAGGTACCCCAGAAATAGGTCCAGAAGCAGGAGGCGGGTTTATAGGTGTACCTCATTCGGACAAGAAAAGCTATATAAGTTTTAGTAGGTTGGGTTGAGCGATTTGGCTGTTATATTTATTATGAGGTTCTCCCTCTGGAGTCCAGACCCTCAGTTCAAATTCCATCGGGGCTACTTCCAACCCTTTTACGGGAGAGAAAAGAGAAGCAATGGCCGCACTAGCAGTAAACTAAAGAAAATGCCGACGTTTTATCATTTGTTGTTTTTTTTGCTAATATATTAACTATCAACTATCAACTATCAACTATCAACTATCAACTATCAACAAAAGGATTCTTACTCCCTCGTCTAACAGCCTGTTTCTACATCCTCTTCACTCTCCTACCAGATAGTCACAGCTTGATGGTAGCTTGGCCGTGGGTATTTCTCTGGCAAATTGCCCTAATTTGTCCCGTAATTTGGCTATTGTGGCAAATCTGGCATCAGCAAACATTTCCCACTCTAGGCAATCACTTAGACTGGTGCATCGGTCTGGCAATTATAGGCTTAATTGTCTCCACCACCTTCGCCCAATTCCCCAACCAAGCCATTTGGTATAGTTGGGCCCCATTCTGCTTGATGGCAGCTCTCTACGCCCTTAATAATTGGCTGGACAGTCCCCAACGTCGTTACAGGGCACTCCTCCTCCAAGGCTATGTCAATTTAGCTTTTATCCTCCTCAGCCTTAGCTTGTGGATAACTCAAACCTTACTGCCAGAACTATCTCGCCTCCAGTCCCTCAAACAATATGGTCTCAACCTCCCCTTCGACTTCTCAGTACTAGAATTGCGTAATTGGGCTCCCCTGGGTCATCAAAACTACGTCGCTGGCTATCTCCTTCTCGCTTTACCCTTATTGGGAGGATTGACTATTCTGGAATGGAATAAAGGTTGGCATGGTTGGTTGTGGCTCTCTGGTGTCTGCCTGGGATTAATGGACCTCTATACTACTAGTTCTCGGGGCGGCTGGCTCGGTTTAGCAGTACTCTGTATCTTTAGTTTAACCATCTTGCTCCTGCGCAGTTCCATTTCTCGTCTTTGGCTAGCCTTAGCCGCAGTAGGAACTGTAACAATTCTTACTCTTTCTATCCTGGCCAACAATCGCTTGCGCAGTTTGATTCTCGCCCTATTCAGCGGTAAAGGAGGAGGAGAACTAGCCTATCGCTTCATTAACAATACTATCGGCTGGCGTATGGGTAGTAGCCATCCTTGGTCAGGAGTGGGCTTAGGAGGTGTGCCCCTGTTATATCAACAATATCGTCCTTTTTGGGCAGGGCGAGAGTCAGAGCTGGTTTACCAACTTCACGGTACTCCCACCCAGCTTTGGGCCGAAATGGGCTTGTGGGGCATTCTCCCAGCAGTAGGATTAACTACCTTATTAATTTATCTCTTTTGCTACAGATGGGCAAGTATTACAGACTCCCAAGATAGAATTCTCCTGTGGAGTCTCTCTGGTGGTTTACTGGCCTATGGAACCATCAGTCTGACGGACTTTCAATTAGACAATCTTGCTATTAGCGGCACTTTAGTGCTGTTTTTAGCAACTATTGCCGCAATGTTTAGAGGGTCGGTACACCAAACCTTCCCTACTGCCAGAAAAACTACCAGGAAAACTGCCAGGAAAACTGCCCTAGCCGGTTCCGCCACCTTCTTAGCTGTTATTATTTGGCTAATCCCAATACATCGAGCTTGGCAGTTATCCAGCCAAGGTTTTCTCGCTCTCAGACTCAAAGAGCCAGATGTAGCTTATTTCACCAAGGCTTTAACCAAAGCCCATCAATTAGCTCCCTGGGAACCCTATTATCCCTATCAGTTGGGCTGGAATTTGGGAAATTTGGCTTTACAAACTAATAACGCGCAACAACAACAACAGTTATTAACCGAAAGTATTGCTTGGTTTGAGAAAGGAATTGAAATTGCTCCCTACAGCCAATTCGGACAGAATAATTTAGCTTGGTTACTCCTCATCAATAATAATCCAAAAGCAGCAACCCTTGCCTTTATTCGCTCCGCTGGATTGGTCCCAGCAAAGAGAGGAACCTTTTATGGCTTGGGTTTGAGTTTGCTTGCGCAAGGGAAAGTAGATTTGGGAGTAGAGGCCATGGCTCTAGAAGGTTTGCGCAACCCTCTCTTCATTACCAGTCCTATCTGGAATACTCCCGCTCTAAAACCAATTTACACTCAAGTATTAGAACGAATGAAAGCTAAATATAGCCAATTAATCCAAGAAGATAATTCTAATTCAGCTTATTGGCATCGCTGTCGGGGAGGTATATCTTGGTGGCAAGGAGATTTAACCTTAGCCCGAGAAGACTTAGAAACTTACGGTTCCCCTTTGAGTCGCTTACTGCTGGAACTGGCAGAAGGGAAACCAATTGAAGAGATTAAAGAGAAATTATCAAAAATCCCGAAAGCAAGTAAATTAATCATTTCCGCTTGGTTCGATTCTTCTAACCGGTTAGAACTATTGCGACAAGCTTGGCTCCAGACAACCCAAGAACCGCTACCCACTAAAATAGAACAAGATTTAATTACCGGTATGGAGAGTTCCACTAGTTTCCGCCAATGGTTGACAGAAAAAGCTCCCGTCTGGCAGTATCGTAGACAAAGAGCTGGCTTTGGAGTTAATAGCCGTCATATTGACGGGTTTCAGCCCACAGACTTTTGGACAGTAGTAGAAAATGTAGCTATGGTCAAATGGTTTTCCCCATTGCTGCCATCCCCAAAGTATAATCGAGAACTAGAATTACTCTTGCAACCCCAAAGAAATAAATTGCTTGATTCTTTATAGAATATAAAAAAAACGAACAAACGCTATATCTCTCTCTTTCCTCTCTTTCCTCTCTTTTCTCTCTTCCCTCTCTGCTTCCTCTGCGCCTCTGCGGTTTATTTGACATATTTATTTGGCTTATTATTGTGAGTAATTCAACCCCCCAGTCCCCTCTAGATTCCTATGGGCAATATCTCAGTCAAAACCGTCTGAAACTAGACCCAAATTTATTGTCTTCCATAGAGATGGCACTTGGAGATACGAATTGGGAAGACCCCCAATCAGCCATAGACTTGAACAACTTTGCCGTTTTAGCCTTGATTGAAGCAGAACAAGCAGAAGACTTGTCCATCCGTCAATTAAATTTAGAAATGGCAATAGAAGCCTTAAATATAGGGATTGAACTAGGAGATTATCCTCTTTGTGCAGCTCATCTGGCCTTAGTAAAAGCCATGTTGGGGGAAAGTACTGCCGCAAGTGAGATAGCTTTAGCTAACTTTCTTGATACTCTACAGCCTGCTTATCAAAGTAACTCCTCTCTACCGATAGGACTGGTTTATTTACCACCGAAAACCGATAAACAAGAAATACAACAGTTACTAGAAGCAGAAAATGGCTGGACTCAAACCTTATTATTGTTTGCTCTTGCCCTTTGTCAAGCCCCAATGGTATTTTACAGTCCCCTAGGATTGCGATATCTCCAACTGGGGGCTCGGTTTCTTCCTAATTCTGCTAGAGTTAATCTACAGCTAGGACTCTCCAGCTTAATGAATGGAAAATGGGAAGGATTGCTTTATTTGCAGGAAGCAAATAAATTAGCTCCTCACAATGCTAAGATAATTCAAGCTCTTTATTTAACTTATAAAGGACTAAAACGGGGAGCTATCTCCCAGTTTTGGCAGCAAAAAGCCAGAAATCTTGCTCTAGAAACTTCCGATTCTCCTAACTGGAGCTGGGCTCAATTGCCACTAGATAGTCCTTTCACTTACGTTCCCTTTGAAGGACTATCCTTAGCCGTAGAATCCAATTTGCGGAGTATCGTTACTACCGTTTTGCTAGGTCAAGAAGATTGGTTTGAACCAGAAATGGAGTTTTGGCGCAGTCAATTAAAACCAGGAATGACTGTTATCGATGTAGGAGCAAATGTAGGAGTATATACTTTCAGCGCCGCACAACAAGTGGGTTCCACCGGTAAAGTGCTGGCAGTAGAACCCTTTTCTGGTTGCGTGAGTTGTTTGCAGCAAACTTGCCATCTTAATCAATTATCCTGGGTTACAATTTGTAGGGGAGCAGCAAGCGATAGCCCTGGAACTGCCCATCTCGCCCTCCATTCCGCCAACGAATTAAATGAAGTAATTGTGGCTGATTCTCCTTTATTAGCATCGGGAAATGTCGAAGAGATAGCCTGTTTTACTCTCGATAGTTTAATCGGCCAGGAAAATCTCAGTCAAGTGGATTGGCTGAAAATTGATGCGGAAGGTCATGAACTGCAGGTCTTAAAAGGCAGCGAACAAATTTTAGCTCGATTTAGCCCCAAGATTCTCTATGAAAATATTGCCGGTTCTAAAGGCAGCAACCTCCCCGTAGCTGAATTTCTCCAAGCTCAAGGCTACCAATTATTTCGCTATCAACCCTTCTTGCAACAGTTAATCCCTGTGGATTCTTTAGAAAGCTTGCAATCACAATTAAATCTAGTAGCTTTACCCCGAGGCAAGACATTCTAAAATTTAATAAACCATCAACAATTTTATTTTATAGACAATGTTACATTTTTTTTGGTGTGGATATACTTTAACCCAAGATAGTTACAATTTATATCAAATTGCTAATTTAGAAATTGCTAAATGGGCAGAATATTATTTAAGTAAAAAAACTGCTTTCCATCAATCTTCTTGGTTAGCGGGGAAAGTCACCGAAAATCCCCAAGATATTTTAATCGGCCATCCTACTTGGTACAATCAATTCCAATCCCTTCCTCCCTTATTGCGCAATTGGGTTAGAGATAACGCCATGGACCCCAAACAAGAATGCCATCCCAATACCTATATCTTAATGCCTTGGGTACCGCATTTTCCTCCAGAATGGACCCATAACATGCCTTTTTGGCAACAGCAGCTTCTGAGTGCAAGGAAAATTTTTGGTTTAGGGGGCGAAATTTGGTTAGAAAAGACCTTTGAGAAACAAGATGATTCCATTCAAGATCAAGTCAGAGATAAAGTGGTTCATTGTAACATGGGAGTAGCAGCTCGTAACTTACCCATTAAAAAAGAAAAATTTAATCAAATTGGCCAACGTCAGCTACTCCATATGAGCAACTTGGCTAGTTACAAAGGTTTTGGAAATACTTGTGCCAGTATTCAGGGTTTAGACACCCTGCTCCATGTAGCTAGTTTTGCTATCCAAGCAGATGTAGGATTATTAGATGTAAAAATCAATGGAGAAAACTTTGTCTTTAATTTTATGGGTGACATTGATAACAACGATCCGGAATGCAATCAATGGATCGTAGACAACTGCGATTTTTATATTCATACAGCAACTATGGATGCTCAAGCCACAACAATTTTAGAGAATGGAGCCAGGGGATTGATTCCTTTAGTTACCCCAGAAAGTGGCTTTGCTTGTCCCCATGCTATTTATCTAACTCAATCTCCCGAAGAAAATCGTCAGATTATTGAATGGGCGTTAAACTTACCGGAATCAGAATTACTCAAACGCAGCCATTTAATCAGAGAATATATCGAGAGAGAACATAGCTGGGAAAATATCTATAATAGAATTTGGGACGGAATTATGGCAGATCTTGCCAGTGTCAGAACTAATAATTAGGTGTTGAGATATTGATGAATCCTTCTGCTGATGATGCCAAAAAAGTAGACCTGCGTATATATATTAACCGCCAGGAAATGTTGGAGTTAGAAAAGCAAATCCGCCTTCAGCGTCACATTGAACGATATGCCCTCTTACGGCAGTTTGCTCGCGGAGTTGTTTGCGATGCTGCTTGTGGTTGTGGTTATGGTAGTTATTTACTCTCTACCAACCCAGATGTAAAGTCAGTAATTGGTTTAGATGGGGATGGAGACACTATTTCCTATGCTAACCAAGAATATAAAACTGAGAAAACTCAATTCTACCTTGCGGACTTAAAAACTTGGGTGTCCGAGCAACCAATTGATATGCTTATTTCTGTAGAAACTATTGAGCATATCCAAGACCAATCTATTTTACCTCAATTTGTAGCCCGCAATTCCATTAAGCATCTGATTCTAACTTATCCTTCTAAAAAAACAACTCACTACAACCCTTATCATTACTATGACTTTAAACTAGATGATATTTTGAATATGTTTGGCGATTTTACTTGTTACCGACACTTCAACTGGAAATACGAATTTGATGTGGTTTTCTTACTCAAAAATCCAAATTAATTTTCTTCAATTCAAATAACTGCATCTTCCCTAACTTAGCTATTACAGCAGTATTTTCTACCTTTAAAGCAATGCGGTACTGAACTTGAGGGAGTAAAGCTTGCCATTCTGGTTCTGTGAGATTGTTAATTGGAGATATTTCTGGTCCAGTATCGGTAAGATCTAAACCTTTTTCAACTAACAGGTTGAGGACAATTGCCGACAATGCTGATTCCGGATTGATTTCTGAATCGTCCTGAAAATTGCTAAAATCTACAAGTAGATTCATCTTTTTTACTTCAGGATGGCTAGACAGAGACTCCAAAACTGCTTCTAACTCAGCCATTACTAATTCTTCAGCCTGAGTCCAATCAGGAGCAACAATTAAGTTTATCTCTCTCAGTTGGAGTTTCTCAGCAATACAGGAAAAAGGATCCCTAGCTAAGTTCCAATATTCCTCGGTTGAAACTTGGAAAAATTTCTGCATAGGTATTTGAAAGTTCCTAGGCTCATTACTTTGCTGAAGAACAGCATAAATATTAATAGAAGAGATAGATTGAGAGGGATTATTTTGCAAATACTGCCCCACTCCATGCCTATCTCTCACTTCCACTATTTTTGAGCCAGCCAGAAAGAAAAAACCAACTACATCGTAGTTATTACTTTCCGCCAAATCCCAGTATAATGTAGGTTGAAAGTTAAAAAATCCATGGTCAACCCAGCCCTGAAATGGCATGACGTGTAACATCAAACCCCCTGGTTTAGTTAACTCATGAATTGTCTTGAAAAATTGATAAACGTTGAATATATGCTCTCCAGTGCCGAAATTGAAAACTAAATCGAAAGTTTGGTCCAGCTCAACCGGTTGATTTAAATCTAATTGGAGTGCATCTTCCGTTCCATGTAGATCGATAGCACATATATTTTCATAGTTAAAAAAGGTTTGATAAACAATTTTCGCCAGATCGAAGATTTTCTTTTTGTCCTTCTTGGCAATAATTATATCTAAATTATTCAACAGGTTTTGTTGCTTGGCCTTATCTTTAACTATAGCCTGAATATCATTTTTCAGCAATTCAATGGAAACATCTCCATGCCAATGTTGTTCCCCCAGCTCTATTATATCTGGGATTTGCACCGCTATATTCTTTTTGGCGATCCAAGATAAAAACCAATACTCTAGCGTTGTAATAGCCATGTTTTCTAAAAAAAATAATCCAAACACAAAAAACTAAATTTGCTTGTTAATTATCATTAACATATTTCCACCACATCTGCTGGTAAGCATTTTCCATCTCCCGAGCAAACTGCTTCCCATTCCACAAAGGAGAAGTGTGTCGAGACTGGCGTAATTTCCAGTAAATTTGCTGTCGCAAGGCTTCATCTTTGCCCAAGCGCACTCCCCACTCAAGATATTCTTCATCAGTCCAAGCAATGCCTTCTGTTACCCCTACATTCATCATCATGGTATAACTATTGCGAGCAGCAAACTGTTCTCCCACCCGAGTAACCATAGGAATGCCCATCCAAAGAGTTTCCAGAGTAGTAGTGGCTCCATTATAGGGATAGGTATCCAATATCACGTCCGCAATAGTTAAATTAGCCCGGTGAATTGCTTCATGACTCACTGTAGGTAAAAAACGCAGGCGCGAGCTGTTTACTCCTTCTTCCTCAGCCAGTTGATTGAAAAAACTACCTACAGATTGAATATCGGTGCCGAATCCTTTAACCAAGAAGTAACTATTGGGAACAGCTTTGAGAATTCTCATTTGCAACCGAATGTTATCCGGGTGTCGTTTATAGCCAGTTTGAGAACTCAAATAGATAATTGCCTGTTGGGGAATATCTAGTTGTTCTCTAGAGAGATTGGGAACTCCTACCTCAAAACCATCTACAGCAATATAAGTAGAGGGTAAACGCCAAATTTTCTCCTGATAATACTCCTGAGCATCATCTGGTAGCACGTAGGGATCGGCAATAAAGTAGTCAATAGCTGGTAGTCCTGAAGCATCATATCCTAACCAGGTTATTTGTAATGGGGCGAGTTTAGTTGCCATACATTTCAAAGTATGGCCGCAAGTTAAACTGTCAAGATCCACGAGAATATCCAGTTCATCTTGAGATATTAGATCAGTCATCTTTACTAATGGTGGATCAAGATAATGAAACTTATCTCCATATTCCAGAATAAACTGTTGCTGTAACCAATCTTTGCTTTGGTTAAGAGAGTAGAGATGAACCTCAAAACAATTGTGATCGTGATATTTCAGCAGCCAACGTACTAACCAGCCTATTGAATGTTGTCGCAGACAATCAGACAAATAGCCAATTTTAAAAATTTTAGCTCGGCTCTTTTTCTTCTTAGAGTGCTTTATTTTATTTAGGTTGATTTCTTTACTAAGATATGATTCGATATAAACTTGACACATCCTAGCAATACTATTGCGCAAGGGACGATTAGTTTGTGGTAAATCTTCAAAATAGAAGAAAAAGAAACCCATAAATAATAATCTCGATAAAGCTCCTCTATCCCTCTCATTTATTGATTCCTTAAGCTTGAAGATTAAATCTTTGTAGAGCTGATAAACTTCAGTGGCCCTGTTAAAATGACCTCCAATTTCCATTAAATTGCATAAAATTACATGGGTAGCCACTAACTTGCTAGCTAAATCCTGGGATTGCTCCAAATATTGTTCTGCTAACTCAATACTTTCCCACTTGCCCTCAATTCCAAGTTCTCGGCAAAAAGTTGATAATAGCAACACAGCATCCAGGTTCTCAGGAGCGAGGCGAAGACAAAGTCGGGTAATAGTTACTCCTAATTGATATTGATTGCTATACAATAAATTATTGGCTCCCCACAGCAATATTTCAATCGCAGCTTCGCAGTTAGATATATAAGGAGCAGCAACTTCTACCAACTCTAAAATAGAACAAGGAAAAGGATTTAACTGGAAAGCTGCTTCAACTACTTGCAAAAGAACTTTACTCTGGATTCCTTCCCCTTGTTGATGCGAGTAAATTTCAATTAGTTGAGGTATAATACCATTTTGTTCCGTAAATATCTTGATTTTGATAGATAACCAGAGAAGCTTGAGCAAATTATTGCCGTTATTGGGGTCAATGTGCCCATAGTGTTTTCTAATTAACCAGGCATTCTCATAACTAGCATCAGCTTCTTGACTATTTGCTTGTTCATTGAGAACTGTCAATAATTCCTCAGTCCACTGCTCTATTTCTTCGCTAGAAGCTT
>JH611089.1 GCA_000252485.1 Prochloron didemni P4-Papua_New_Guinea
CCCTTCCGTTATCCCCGCATTGATCATCATGGTATAACTATTGCGAGCAGCAAACTGTTCTCCCACCCGAGTAACCATAGGAATGCCCATCCAAAGAGTTTCCAGAGTAGTAGTGGCTCCATTATAAGGATAGGTATCCAGCACCACATCCGCAATAGTTAAATTAGCCAGGTGAATTGTTTCATGACTCACTGTAGGTAAAAAACGCAGGCGCGAGCTGTTTACTCCTTCTTCTTCTGCTATTCGATTGAAGAAACTAGCTACAGATTGAATATCGGTGCCGAATCCTTTAACCAAGAAGTAACTATTGGGAACAGCTTTGAGAATTCTCATTTGCAACCGAATGTTATCTGGGTGTCGTTTATAGCCAGTTTGAGAACTAAAATAGATAATTGCCTCTTGGGGAATATCTAGTTGTTCTCTAGAGAGATTGGGAACTCCTACCTCAAAACCATCTACAGCAATATAAGTAGAGGGTAAGCGCCAAATTTTCTCCTGATAATACTCCTGAGCGCGATCTGGTAGCACGTAGGGATCGGCAATAAAGTAGTCAATAGCTGGTAGTCCTGAAGCATCATATCCTAACCAGGTTATTTGTAATGGGGCGAGTTTAGTTGCCATACATTTCAAAGTATGGCCGCAAGTTAAACTGTCAAGATCCACGAGAATATCCAGTTCATCTTGAGATATTAGATCAGTCATCTTTACTAATGGTGGATCAAGATAATGAAATTTATCTCCATATTCCAGAATAAACTCTTGCTGTAACCAATCTTTGCTTTGGTTAAGAGAGTAGAGATGAACCTCAAAACAATTGCGATCATGATATTTCAGCAGCCAACGTACTAACCAGCCTATTGAATGTCTTTTCAGACAATTAGACAAATAGCCAATTTTAAAAATTTTAGCTCTGCTCTTTTTCTTCTTAGAGTGCCTTATTTTATCTAGGTTGATTTCTTGACTAAGATGGGATTGGAGATCAGCTTGACACATCCTAGCAACACTATTGCGCAAAGGACGATTAGTTTCTGGTGAATCTTCAAAATAGAAGATAAAGATACCCATATCCATTAATCTCCATAAAGCTCCTCTATCCCTCTCATTGATTGATTCCTTAAGCTTGAACATCAAACCTTTGTAGAGCTGATAAACTTCAGTGGCTCTGTTAAATTGGCCTCCAATTTCCATTAAATTGCATAAAATTACATGGGTAGCAATCAACTTGCTAATTAAATCCTGGGATTGGTCCAAATATTGTTCCGCTAACTCAATACTTTCCCACTTGCCCTCTATTCCAAGTTGTCGGCAACAAGCTGCTAATAGCAACACAGCATCCAGGTTATCAGGAGCGAGGCGAAGACAAAGTCTGGTAATAGTTACTCCTAATTGATATTGATTGCTATACAATAAATTATTGGCTTCCCGCAGCAGTATTTTAATCACAGCTTCACAGTTTATATAAGGAGAAACAACTTCTACCAACTCTAAAATAGAACAAGGAAAAGGATTTAACTGGAAAGCTGCTTCAACTACTTGCAAAAGAACTTGGCTCTGGATTCCTTCCCCTTGTTGATGCGAGTAAATTTCAATTAGTTGAGGTATAATACTATTTTGTTCTGTAAATATCTTGATTTTGATAGATAACCAGAGTAGCTTGAGCAAATTATTGCCGTTATTGGGGTCAATTTGCCCATAGTGTTGTCTAATTAACCAGGCATTCTCATAACTAGCATCAGCTTCTTGACTATTTGCTTGTTCATTGAGAACTGTCAATAATTCCTCAGTCCACTGCTCTATTTCTTCGCTAGAAGCTG
>JH611090.1 GCA_000252485.1 Prochloron didemni P4-Papua_New_Guinea
GGGTTGAGAAACCGGGTTTCTTTCCAAAATGTTAGCATTAATCCTTAAAATAATAGGAGAAACCCGGTTTCTGGGCTGAAATCATTCACTAATGTATCTGTAGCAACCATTTTCAGATTCCATATTATCTAGTGGGAAGACCGGGGAGGGCCCATGGCATGCCCCCCTACAAAGCTATAGCAGTTGACAGTTGATAGCTCCTGAGGTCGAATTCAAAATTCAAAATTCAAAATTCAAAATTTAAGAATTGGCGAATGTCTCCGCAAAAAATGGCAGAAACTTGCAAAAGCCTTATCCCTCTTAGGTTTTAGCTTGTTGTCAATTTTCAGATTCGGTCGAGTTGACAGTTGATAGCTCCTGAGGTCGAATTCAAAATTAAAAATTAAAAATTCAAAATGAAGAATTGACGAATGTCTCCGCAAAAAATGGCAGAAACTATACTCGCCTTATCCCTCTTGCTTTTTAGCTTGTTGTCAATTTTCAGATTCGGTCGAGTTAATACAGCACAGCAGCGGTTGCTAATCCGTGTAGCAATCGTTCTAATATTGCTATATAGGGCGATTAGCTCGTCTATTTACAGATTTTTCTGAGGCTCCAAATGTATCAAAGGCTCTTTATTTAGTTGTAACAACACCTTAAGAAGCGCTATATAAACTATAAACTCTAAACTGTCAACCATCAACTGCTATAGTTCCGTGAGTCTTTGAAGACTTCTTTCATTTAAACTTGGGAAGGGATAAGGAATGAGTACCATTCCTGGAGCAATCTGTTGGTTCGTGTTATGATTTCTAATCTCAAATCCTAGCCTTTTCAGTTCTTTTAATTCAGCAAAAAGTTTAGCTTCTGGTACGCCATATCTTTTAGATAATTCATCTAGATTAATTATTTTGCCCGTGCTATTACCCTTGCTAACCTCCGATAATACTTGCCAAAAATAATTTTTTGATAAAGCAGGATCGAATAACTTTAGATTGACTGAATAATTTTGCCGATATTGATAATATCCAAACAACTGGACTAAATCGTCTTTATACAAATACTGTTTGACTATTTTTTCTAAATATTTCCAGAGGGCAACAATCGATTTAGGCTTGATGGAATAAGAACTCATTGAGATAGATTTTATTTGCCAAGTAGTTAATCCTAATCTAAGAGAATCAATAGATAATTCATACTTGGGTTTCTCAATTCTTTCTTGGTCAAAAATATTCAAGCTCCATTGTCCATCCCCTAGAGAATGTTCTAAAATAAACTCTGCGGTATCTGGTTCAGACAAGGAAAGTAATCGAAAGTCATCTGTTAATCTTCCATAGACCTTCCCTTCACTTTTACCAGCTTCTTTTGGCGTAGCTTTGGACAAACGAGATATAGCATCAGCAGCCTTTTTTGCATATACTTTCGTTAAAGCACTTTTTCTCGATCTAAAACCAAGTTTATATGAGTCGGGCATTAGTTCTAAGTCAAATGGGATTTTTGCTTTGAAAACTTGTTGTAATATGCTTAAGGCCAGAATACGTGCTAATTGTGGTGGTACTGAGTTTCCCAGTTGATGAATAATTTTTTGACGATTACCTACAATTAAACCAACAATTATGAGTCTTTCTCGAAATTGTGGCACGCCATAATCAGCAGCATCTAAAATTCTCCAATATAGTTTATAACCAACATCTTGAAAAGCTTTTTGAATCTCTTCCCAAGCCTTCCCTCCTTGGGCTCCCACAACTCGATAAACATTTTCCAATAAAAATCCACGGGGGTTTATTTCTGTTAGCATTCTAACATATTCTTGAAACAGGTTGCCTCGCTCGTCATCCGTGCCATTTACCCCTGCTGCTCTTGCTCCAGCTGCTGAAAAAGTTTGACAGGGAGGACCACCTATGATAAAGTCAATATCTTTTAGAGAAGGAGCGTATTTTTTGATATCCGAACAGATAATATTTGTTCCTTCTAACCGGGAATTTGGTTTAGAGTTTTCCCTTAATGTAGCGGCAAAAGCTGGCTCAATTTCATTACATTCAACTATAGTAAAACCAGCATCATGAAATCCAATATCTAAACCACCCGCACCACTAAATAAGCTGATGGCTTTGATTGGGGTTCTTTGGTTTTGACAATTCCATTTTATCAGAGCATCTCCAAAAGCATCGGGCCAACCAGGTGTTTCAGAAATGTCTAAAATATCTAATGCTTGAGTAAAGCAGCTCTTGGTGCTATCTATGTCGTTTTTTTCAAATAGTGTTATTTGTCTGTAACTATCTACCATTCTCTTAAGAATTTTTCCCTCGCTTTATCCTAAGATTTAATTATACAAGATTATCTCGATAAAAGCGCTAATTAATCTTTTCCCACCGAGCGATCGCCTTCTGGGCATCTTCATAAGCAGGAGTATTCTCCGGTACTAAATTAGCAGTTTGAATAGCTAATTTCAAATTACCTGCAGTAGCGCGATCGCTAGCCATGAGATAAATTTTTTCGCTCCACTGACGAATTAAAAGTTCTGCTTCCTGATAACCGGATTGTTGCCGATCTATTTGTCCGAGAATGGCGATGGCCCGATGATAAGAGGAAGCTAGTTCTGGGTCTATAAGTGCTTTAGCTGCTGTGAGGAGAGCATCGTTGATTTGTTCGCGACCAATTGTAATTTTCCATTCTTCAATTAACTGTTGGGAACGGAGGTAGGAACGAGAATCTTCCTCTGGAACCAGTTGAGCCGTAGCAATAGCATCGATATAGTTGCCGTCTTCTCCCCTTCCTATGGCAATATCTAAGATAGTCTCGCTCCAACGGGTAATATCTTCCCTCGCTTGAGAATATAAGGGCGCGTTAGTTTCTATCTCAGCAGCTATTTCAATGGCTCGATTGAAGCCATAGGCTTGTAGGAATTGCAGATTAACTCTGGCATCATTTAATCTAGTTTGATTCTCCGTTGCAGTTTGCTGGGAAGAGTTGGGTTCTGGGGAAGGAGTGGGGTTGGAGGAAACCGTTGGTTCCGGTTCTAGATTGGCGATGCCCTTGCGCACCTTGCTCAATCCCACTACTTCGTCAAAAATCATCATTACCACCAGGGTAGAAGCTACTCCCCAGACAAACCATAGCCACCTTGGAGTAGGAGAAGGACTGGTGGCAGTACTTTTGGCTGTCTTTTGTTTTTGTTCAATTTTATTTGTAGGGGAAATAGGCTGGCGATCGCTCATGATTTTGATAGAAGTTAGCTGGTCACTATATCTTACCAACCTACTCTATCGATGGATTCTGGTAGGGTGCGGCACTGCCCACCATAGGGTTTCTGTTGCTACACCAAAGTAATATCTGAAAGAGCGATCGCTTATCTCAATATCAAAAAAGGCGATCGCTTTCATATATATATGAGTTAATTAAAATATGTCCTAATCTGAAAACGTAGTGCTATAACTAGGATTTTGGTAGGGTGGGCATTG
>JH611091.1 GCA_000252485.1 Prochloron didemni P4-Papua_New_Guinea
GTACCTCACATCCACACCCGGATTAGTCTCAGAAGTAATACCACCAAAACTATCGTAAATAATCCGATTAATTACTTCCCCAGCAGAGTCCAGAATAAACTCCACCGAATTCAGATGATTAGTCAGAGCGTACTCCACACCCTCCCCAGCAGTTTCCTCCGCCAGAACCCAATCAGTGCCAGGACCGTAGAAATACCTTTGACTTACCTCATCCCCATTCAACACCAGAAGAATAGAATCATCGTTGTAGACAAAACCTTCTACCAGCTCAAACGACCCATCCCCATCCGAGTCTACAGACTTAGTCAAACGGCGGTCAAAAGCATCATATTGATACTGAGAACTAGAAAGAACCTCCCCTAACTCATTGCTCTCAGACACCTCCACCAGACGATTCCGCCAATCCCACTCATAGTCAGTCACTACCCCAGTAGCAATCTCCGTCCGGGAAATGCGATTCCCTTCATCATCATACTCATAGGTATAAACTCCATCACTCAGCAGACGGTTGTGGGGACCAATCTCATTGTCCAACCGATTGCCCGTCTCATCATAGTCATAGCTTTCATCCTCCTGGAAATCAGAACTAGCCGAGGTTAATTGGTCCGTACTGTCATAGGAAAAACTACTCTCACCATTCGGACCAGTAATAGTTGTGATGCGATTGACCTCATCAAACTCATAGCCATAAGCCAAAACCTCCCCAACCGCCGTAGTGTGAATCCTAGTGACAGGACGACCATCCAAATCAAAAGTAATAGCAGTAG
>JH611092.1 GCA_000252485.1 Prochloron didemni P4-Papua_New_Guinea
GGTCGTAGCTATAATTTAGCACTACATGGGGAATTCCAGGAGTTCCGCTGTTATCTACAGAAGTTACTCGACCAGCTAAATCGTAGGTGTAGGTATAGCTGGAATCTGGGTCACTGGCGTGAATCAGTTGACTAACTGCATCGTAAGTGGAGTTAATGGTGCGAATAGGATTGCCATCATCCCCATCTAACCAATGTTCGGCGGTTTTGCGGTTGAGTCGGTCGTAGTTGAAGCTGCGAACCCTGCCGTTACGGTCTTCAACGGTCAATAAGTTGCCTACTGCGTCGTATTGGTAGGAACGAGTAAAACCTAATTGGTTGGTTTCTGTTAACAGTCGGTTTAATTCGTCATAGGTGTAGCTGGTGGTGTTTCCCACTGGGTCGGTGAGAGAGAGAAGATTACCAGTCTGGTCATAGGTGTAGGTGGTAGTTTCACCGCTAGCGTCTGTTACACCAGTACGTCGATAGAGTGCATCATAGCGATAACTAGTGCGATTACCACTACCGTCGGTGATGGCGATGACGTTCCTGGCGGGGTCATATTCTGTGGTAGTTTGATTGCCTAATTCGTCACATATGAAAAAAATCTGATGATAGAATAAATTATCAAAAACTCTGATAATAATTTACCAACACAGCGAATAAATTGCCAACTAACTTGATTATTAGGAAGTTTGGAAAAACACCGAATTGAACCAATATTAGATAGGATTGAAATAATCATAGCAACGCTCAACTCAAAATTTGAAATTGGTGTAGCAAATGTAGCAAAGGAAAAAAATGAGCCAAAGTACAGGAAAATTGTTGCTAAAAATAAAGTAGCTAGATTTTTCATTGTTGTAATGGGGGAAATGAATTTTTGTTTAAAGTCATATTGGGTTAATACCGAGGTACTGGAACTGTTGGTCCGTTGGGACTTGGATAATAATCGCTGCTAGAGCTATTAGTCGTGGAACTAGAAGGTCTGCTACTTGAGCTGGAACTTCCAGATCCTGAAGTACAAACACTACCTCTACTCCTATCAGAACTACAACGAGAAGAAGAATAACCTGTGGTTGAACTCGCTCTATCAGTTGGAAACTCGCTGGGTATCGTCCTTCTTGTGTTTTGGATTGCTTCTATTTCTTGTTCCGATAGCTCTCTCAAACCATATCTTTGTTTGATTTCGGAAAGAGGAGCTGGAGCTGGAGCTGGAACTACTGCTGAACTACTGCTGGAACTACTGGTAGACCACCTCCCCACTATTATTGAGCAAGTTGTATCTATTAAATTTACGTAAAAATTATTAAGTAATTTAAAGACAAGTTCCCAACACGACACATACAAAGATAAAACTGTATAAAATGACTAACACGATCATTAATGGTAGATATATTGTCGCCGCCAATAAACGTATTGGAATACTGACAGGAAGTGAAAGAATAAATCCAAGACCAATACCAACGCTAACTGCCAGTGCCCAATATGCGCTGGTAGAAGTAAAAATATTCCAAGGCCATTCAGACAGAATAAGATAAACAGATATGCAAATAAAAGGCCATATAAATGCTTGGATTAGATTATTTTTTATCATAATTTTAGGTGTACTACAAAACACTTAACTGTGAAAAGCACTAAATGTAGTTTAAATAAAATTACATTATTGTGGAATTGGAATTCCAAGTTGTCTCATATCTTCTAAAACACCCCGCTGAAATTCTTCACGTCCATCTTGATACGCTGTAAAAGGGTTAACTTCCCAACCAGGAGCTATAATTCCCCTTGGTGGTCTTGGATATCCAATCCCTGTTGATCGTAACACATGAAATGCCGATGAATTACTATTTGGTCCAGATGGATGATAAGGGATCCTTGCATTATTAATTCGCTGAAACGCTTGAATAATCCTAGATTCTAATTCTTGATTAGGACAATCAGTGCCGTCATCATACACCACTTGTATTAAATTAGGAGCACTAACAAAGAATCTTCCTCCTGGGCCATAGTTTTGTGTATTCTGGAAGAAACCAATAGTGGAACCATTAGTGAAAATACCTAGAGGAGAAAACTCTAAAAATCCGTGTCTAGGTCCAGCCCAGTAAGCTCTCATCCCATTTTTATCAGTCACAACAATATCTGCATGATACAGTTGGGTCTTAGGAACCGCCTCGCGATAACGAAGTTCAACTTTAAACTGACCAGTTGGATCCGTCCCATTAAGAGGACTATTTCCCACATAGCGATACAAATTACTATCCCCAGCTTCAAACCCAATAGGATCCAGACCGATAAACCGACCCGTAGGAGAATCATAATACCGCGCCCGATAATAATACAGCCCCGTCTCGAAATCAAACTCCCGTCCAGTAAACAGACGGCGATTTTCCACTGTATTATCCGTCTGAGCAATAACATTGCCGAAAGAATCGTAGATATAGTGATTCATCACTTCCCCACTACTATCCACCAAATCTCGAATCGTCCCCAAA
>JH611093.1 GCA_000252485.1 Prochloron didemni P4-Papua_New_Guinea
GGGATTAACGACAAATGCTTCCCCCGCTTCGACTTTCATCTTGCTTTGCACTTCCCGTCCCAACCCGTCGCTGTAGGTGATGTGAGTTTGCACCCGGGCATCGTCTTGGTAGTCTTCCGCGACTAAATTGACCGCATGAACAGGAATTTGGTTATTTTTCCAAGAGAACAGGTCGTAGTGGAAATAACTCGCCGCCCTCTGTAAATAAGTGCGGGGATTGGCAATCACCTCCTCTGTAGTCGGCGGTTCCTGCTGCTGATAATCCTCCAGCTTCATAAACCCAACCTTCCCCTCCTGGGAGGGGTTAGGGGTGGGTTCCGTTCCGTAATGGGAAGTGACTGTTACCATCCCCAAGGGGTCGAACCGCACTTCGGAAATGTTGTGATTGATATCCCGCATTTTTAGCGGTTGCAGGGTTTGGTAATCTATGGCCTGCACGAGGGTTTCGTTATTCAGGGCATCGGTGACTTTCACCGCTAGCAGGTCATAACCATCGTACTCGTAGCGGGTCCCATTGCCGAAAGGATCCGTTGTTGCTTGGGGCAAATAGAAATGGTCCGCAGGGTTGTAAGCTTGAGTCAAACCCCGCTTCCACCAGTATTTGTTAGCCAGGACATATTTTCCCTGATTTTCCAGCAATGCGTCCAAGTCGTCTTTGGTCAAAGCCCCTTCAAATGCCGCTTCCACTTGTTCTGGAGAAAACGCCGCTGTTTCGCTGCGATAGAGCAAGGCTTGGGGACTGACTTGACCGAGGGGGAAAAACCCTTGACTGTCGGGATTCCAATAGTAGTGGCGCTGCCAACTCAGTAGCGGAGTTTCGGGGCTGTGGTCAACCTCCTCTAGGTGGTCTTTGACATCTGCAAAGGCGAAGTATTGCTGGCCAGCGGGTAATGAGAGGTTCTTGATTTCATAACTGCGATTGTCTTGAGGAACCCCCAGCAGATAAAAGTTCTCCG
>JH611094.1 GCA_000252485.1 Prochloron didemni P4-Papua_New_Guinea
TTTCGAGAGAGATTCTCCCCTCTTGGGAGGGGCTAGGGGTGGGTTCTTGGGAGGGGCTAGGGGTGGGTTCTTGGGAGGGGCTAGGGGTGGGTTCTTGGGAGGGGCTAGGGGTGGGTGGGAGGGGCTAGGGGTGGGTTCTTGCCAGGCTCCGGTATGATACCAAGTCTTGCTCAATACGGGCGGCACATCGTAGGGTTGGGCATCGCTGGGTTGGGCATCGCTGGATAGGGTTTCCGCATCGCAACGTTCTACCATGCCAAACCCAAAGAATTCCCGTTCTACCCCGTCGTAGTAACCGTGGTGGTAGCTGTAGGAACTGACTAACTTGGTCTGGGAGATGGCATCCCAGCTTTCTACTTTTTCAATGACCTGTACGGGAAATGGCAGGTTGGTTATCCACGGTTGACCGTTTTGCTTATCTTCCAGATAATATTTGGTGGAAGTGCCATAGGTAATGCGAGTTGTAGCTCCCAGATTGTTGTCTGTTTGGTTCAACAGGTGGGGTTTTGTCCTTTGGCAAAAGTCGTAGCACCAATGACGGGGTGTGGGGGTTTCTTCGCTGAAGATTAAACAAGTTGTCCCGTTCCCGTAAACATCTGCAAAGCTAATCTGGTCTAAATTATTCCAGTTGCTGGGGAGATAGATGGTCAGAGGGGTTTGGCTGAAGAAGTTACCGCTTTGGTTGAACCAAATCTCGACGCGATCGCTTTTCACATACAATATATCCGCTGTGCCGGAACCATCGATATCCGCTAAAAACAACCGGGAGATATCGAAGTCTATGCCAAACCTGGGTGCGTTGCCCAAGGTCACTTTTTTGCCAAACTTGCCGTAGCCTAAAGAAGGCCAGCATTCTACCAAACCACTCTTAATTCTGACTAAATGCTGCCTACCAGTGCCAAAAATATCCGCAAACCGCAAGGCTTCGGTGCGATCGCCTTTCTTCTCCAAAGGCAAATCGTATTCCGGGTGCTGTATCAGGGGCGGGCCAAAACCTGCTTTCCCTTTTCCCGGATAATACTTGACGCGATCGCCTTCCAGTCGCAACAAGTCCAGCAACCCATCGCCGGTAATGTCCGTCAATTGACTGTCCGGGTCTAGATACTCGTTGGGAAAAGCGGGAAAAGTCTGAAAACCCTGCCAACTGTGATCGCTTTTTACTTCGTAGTATCCCGAAACGTTTGGGGTACTCAGAACTAAGTCTAATTGACCATTTCCCGTCAGATCGATTAACTGTTGGTTGTTAGTTTTCCCATGGGCGATCGGCAAAGATTGAGGTTCTTGGGCCCGGTTATATCTTACTGCTTTACTTCCGGAACCGTTGGCTGCAGGCTCCCAGTACAGAGTTGTGATGCCGTCGTTGTACAAAACTCCCGGAATGCCTTCCCCGTATAAATCTAGGATTTGATACTCTGAGGAAACCAAACCTGGCAAAAAGCGATTGTCCTCTTCTAGGAATGGTTCAAACTCATGTCCTTCAGGCTGGAATTGAGTATATTGAAACTCCAGAGGAGGTAAATTCTTGGTTTGATACTGACCGTTTTCATAACGATAGCCGATCGCCTCTACAGCATTTAAAAAAGTAATATTCGGATCTTCTTGATAATGGAAGCCCGTGGCACGAACTAGAACTGGTTCCCTGCCCAATTCGGCAAAGCGGTGGAACATCAAAACGTTGCGACAGAGTCGATGGGTGCGAATTTCAAACCCTGCATGATAGGTAGAGAAGGGATCCGGTCGGCTCGCCCACTCCTTGACTGGGGTATAGGGCGTGACGTTGTTCCCATTGATGTCGTATTCCCCGTAGTCAAAGATTACTTCAAAGTGCCAGAGAACGGTGCTGAGGTCGTTTCCTTCTTGCAGAGGTTGGTCGTTTCCATACTGAATTTTTTCTATATATTTATTTGCCGTTTGCGTCCGGTTCCCTTCGTAAATCGCGTTGGGAACCCCCTGGGTATTTTCTTGTTTGTAGCGATAAATAATGTAATTGCCTTGGGCATCAAAGCTTTCTTCTAGCAGCCACTCAAAGATGTGGTTGGCATTTTCTGGGTCGCAGATTCTCCCTTGAAGCGTTTGGCCGAAAATACTGGTAATATTGTCTTTACTGGTTACTCGCCAATAGGACTCTCCCGTAGAGTTGTGGGTCCATTGCTCGATTTTGGCAAACAATCCTTCCGTCCGGGGGCGGTAGGCGATGATGTGGTAACTGCCTTCGGTGCGGCAACCTACCGGCACTAAATCGTCGGCGTTGGAGAGGATAAAGGTATCGGTGCCGTCGTATTTGGGCAGTCCTTTGGAGGTCTTGCGGGAGATGTTGGGAATGGACAGAGCGAAACCCAAGCCAAAAATTCCGTTTCCGGCCCCAGAACTGTAACTGACGCTTAGTTGCGGCTTTGAACCGCGACAGGGAGTAGTTGCAATGGGAATTGAAAGCCCGGCGGTGCCACTGAATTCGTCTGGTTGAAATGTTTCGCCAATGCCAGTAATCGCCCCGCCTCCTTTGGGTAAGGATACTTGGGTGGCTGTAATTTGGTTGCTGGTTTCCCTATTGCTGTCCATAGTTGACATTTTGCCTCAATTGTCTTTTCTCCAATGAATTTTCGCGTTCTGTTCTTTAGACGTTTGCCCGTTGCTCTTTTCTGACAAACAAATTCTTTCAAATTCTTGAAGGCGATCGCCACGATGACCATTACGAGCTTGAACTGTTTTAATTTATTGCACTACACCCTCGGGTATTAGAAACCAAGCCAATGTAGTAGCGCACTAATCCGAGCTGAACGGTGATTCTTTCCTCACAAACATATTATATTTTTTTTATTCCAATCTAGGAAAGCTGATACTTGTGGATAAGTCTAGCAATTCTTAAACTTTCTTTACATATAAAAAGACATGGGACTTGTAGCGGTAGATGCTGTGGTGGGCAGTGCCGCACCCTACTCAAAAACCCGCATCTTCTACTTGCGTTCTGTTCTCTAGACGTTGCCCGTTGCTCTTTTCTGACAAACAAATTCTTTCTTTTTCAAGAAGGCGATCACCACGATGACCATTACGAGCTTGAACTGATTTAGTATTTTAAACAACAATCTGCAGAACGGGGCTTTCGTTTTCTAAAAGATCCTTTATTTTTTGCGGATAGTATTTTCCTAAAAAATCCCCAGAGAATAGAAACAATGGCCATGCTGATGGGTTTATGTTTATTGGTTTATACTATTAGCCTGCATAGCACTTCGTTGTAATTTAGAAATATCTAATGCCAAATTAAAAAATCAATTAGGGAAATTAACTGACCGTCCCACGCTTAGATGGATATTCCAATGAAATCAGAGGAGTTCACATCCTTGTTATTAATGGACTGAAGCTCGTTAATAATTTGACTCAAGACCTTATTGAGATTTTAAAACATTTACCAACTCCTTGTCAGAAATACTATTTCTTTTCTTCTGGATAAAATTAATTTTCTCTACTCAAATTTCCAGCTATTCTTTTAGAGTTTTTAGTTGAGTAATCGAAAGTAATTTTTTCTATTACTTATTTAAGTATATCCAAAAGACGATAATGATTATCATTATCATAAGCTAATTTTCCAAGTCTTGCTTTATCTACCTTTAAACTTAGGATCTAGGCTTCATAGCACCTCGTGCTACAGCACCACCGGCGGAATGTGGGTTAAATGTAAATAGCTCGGGTGGCCGCTCCGCTGAGGGGGGGGATTCAGGGGAATAGCGACCTTGAAATTTTTTTCCCTATCCCCTTGACATTAGCCAAAAGCTTGCCTATAATAAAACTATTGCAATAACAAGTTACTAACTCACGGAGTCTTATGGTTCACTACCAAAAAAGCAGCAGGGGTTTTAGGCATAACAGGAGCCAGATTGCGGGTGCTTCTCGCCCAGGGTCGAGTAGAAGGAGCTTATAAATGCGGATTTATTGTGGCTAATTCCTTTATTCGACGGTCGTCCCTTCATTAGCAAGGGCATTCTTAGGACCAGCGAACATATGGAAAAATCCCTGTCGAGAAAGGCAATTACATATACAAAGCATGGTCTGTTAAAATTGGTAATGGAGGGGATGATATAGAACTGTATTCAAAAATAGAAACACCTGTCATATTTACATTCCCTGGGGTCGCTTCTGATGTAAAAAAACTTGAAGTCCTTGAGGTTTATTTTTGGCTTGACTCGGGGTTTGAGATTCAATACAGAAATGTCCCCCTGCAATAAGTTCTCCTGGATAAAATTATTTCTCGAAAACACCTCTCCGACTCCAGTTCAGATTCATGAGACTGTAGGAAAAAAATACTATGCTTGTAACGATCAACATCCCAGATGATATCATCCCAGATGACATAGCCCAGCAACTCACAACAAACTCTGACCAATTGCGACGTTACCTACTGGAACTACTAGTCATTGAAGCCTACCGCACCGATCACATTACCCACTTTCAGGTTGGACAAATCCTCAAACTTCCCTCTCGCTGGGCGGTTGATGCTTTCCTCAAAGTCCACGATGTTTACCTCCACTACAACGAAGAAGATTTGGAGAGCGATCACTCAACCCTGCGCCAGTTGAGAGCCAAGAACGCCACCATCTAATAAACACATCCGATCAATCGGTCAGGCTCCTTTTAAACAAAGGCTCTCCGGCTTGCTATAATAGGGTAGTAGTTTAATTGTCAATCGATATGACGACGAAAGTATCCGAACAAAAACGACAAGTTTACCGAGGGAGAATATTTCCAGAAAGGACTATAGCACCAGAAGAGGTAGCGAGACTTTTCGAGCAACGAAAGGCTTTAGGTTATAAGTGTCGCCAAATCTTTGAACAAGTACGTCCGCAATTGCTCGCTACCCATTACAATTGGTTTATTGCGATCAACCCTGACAATAGTAGTAATTATTTACTAGCGCCCAATTTTGAAGATTTAATGGAGAAAGTACGTAGTGTTTATCCAGACGGAGAAGTAAAACTAACAGCTTTTCGGCTAAACGAATCGGGAGCTTGTGGTAAAATATGATTGATGGGAAGTTTGGCGATAATGGGGAGCTAATCTTTGAACTGGAATTGGTGGATTTAGCGGGCGAACGGTTCACAGTAGAGGGACTTTTGGATACAGGATTTACTACCGGATGGCTAGCTATTGATTCTCAAGATGTAGAGGTATTGGGATGGTCTAAACTTGCATCGCAAGTAGAAATGATTTCGGTACAGGGAACCAAGTATTTTGATATATATGCAGGGAGGGTTATTATTGACAGTTATGAGTTAACAATAGCTGTTCATGTAGGGGAAAATATCCCCGAAATATTGTTGGGACGAAAGTTTTTGAAGATGATGGAGCTGGTAGTGAATGAACCCAAGGGAATATTGACTTTGTCTATTGTTCAGGATTAGCTATATACCATCTTAAACTCAACAACTGGCTCTAAATCTTGCCAAATTTCCCGATCAGACTCTATTATCTGAGTAGGGTGGGCACCGCCCACCTTCCACCTGAAAGCTTAATCTTTCAATCATCAAGATTTTGAATTTGGGCAATTAACCAAGCATAGATTTGACTGCGACCCGTTTTCCGACACCGCCGCAACGCCTCTGAGAGTAAGCTAAAGGGTAATGGAGGTAAAACTTGCGATCACCGGATCGCCCTACTCCCACAAGAGGCGATCGCCAAAGCAATCAGTCGAGCATCAGCTACATTTACCACCCAATATTCAGTAAAGTTTAGCTGTTCGTAGAGCATGCGTTTGCTGCCAATATCATCAGCAAAAGACGTTTTGGCAATTTCAATTAGATCGACAATAGTTGTATCAGGGGAATAGTTTCGGCATTTTCACCGATGTAGAAGGCAAGATAAAGAGCAGTTAGTGAGTCCTACCACGGGAATGGCTTTGATGCCACAGCAATATTGCCACGGCATACCTGATCGAGAAGCGATCATAGGAGCGATCGTAACCTTGGGGTGCCATTTCAATTCTTAGTTGTCCGTTGTCATAATAGCATTTAGCTCCTTCTTGTTGCCGAACAGTTTGGATGTACTCATCCCAAGTAGCTTGTACCCACACTCTCGGCATCTGTCGGTAATTGGGTTTGGACGTTGCTCATAGATTACCTCATCTGCTCATTATGCCTCTCCTTGAGCGATCACACTCTATTTGCTCCGAGGTAGCGATCGCCTCTCGATAGGGAACGAAATGGGTAATATCCGATGCCATCAACCCGTTACCCGACCTGAGTTTATCTGATAACAGTGACAGCCAATCATCGATCCATCTCTGGGCGCGGTCTTGATATTGCTTGACGACCTCGGGTGCCGTACTCGCCGGGATAGGCGACAGTAAAAAACGCGGTTCTGGCGTCAACTTGCGTCTGGTTTTAGAAGCTAATAAGGCTTTAAATAAGGCTTCAGTGCCAATTTTAGTTTGAGAATTGGGAGAAAATCCGATAATGACAAGGTCTGCTAAATCAAAGAGGAGGGGACCACTTAAGGGGGTAATTCCCGTGCGAGCATCCAGCAGAATAACATCGGGCTTAAAATCCAATTCGTGACCGAGTATATCCAGTAAATCTTGCAGGGGATTAATTTCCTCTCGATACCAAGCACTCATATCGATAAAATGTAACTGGCGAGCATAGTCGGGAGTTAGCAAACCTGCCGGGAGACAATAGAGTTCGTGGTTTGATGAAATTCGCAGGATATGGCTAGTAACATCGGGACGTACTATTGCGCAATAGTTTCTCACTGCGAAGGATGGGTTTTCCCTATGATCGCCACTGGGTTCGGTCCCCAATACTTCAAGGTTTTGGATAAGTAGGTGTGCATTGGTAAACTGAATGGCTGTAAATTTTTGTAAGGTTTGATAAAATAGCTGAAATTCTCTCCCAGAAAGAGGTTCAGCCATTTGACATTCCAAAAACTACGAACTACGAACTACGAACTACGAACTACTTATAGGTTGTCATTGCTTCGATGGTTTGAGATTTTATGGCTATTCTCAAGCAACGCCACCCACAAGCACCAAAACCGTTAGATTTAGAAAATTCATCCTTTGTAGCTATGTGGCCCGATCGCCAGGAAAATGAAAGATAGTATTGCTTGGGTTATAACCATTCTACAACAACAGCATTCGGCACAGCTTTTCTGTTTCATGCGGGAGAAAATATCGACCGCCAACAACTATAAGCTGTCGTGCATTTAAATTGCATAGGCCTACGAGATCCTTGTTCTCAGGGACTTTCCCAATTTTGAATTCTGAATGAGAGAATTTAGCAATTGCTTAGGACACCCCCTGCACGAGAAAGCGATCGCCTTTCATGTCCCGGTCGTGGGTAGCAGCAATTTTAGCGCCTCAAACCCGGACCGCAGTCCATACATTCTCCCTCTGAGACTGTGGGCTGATCGCTCCGTGACCAGAAACCGGGTTTCTTTTCGGTAATCTCGGGTACCATGAATAATTCTGGTAGAAACCCGGTTTCTCGCTCTTGTTCCAGAGGCCCGATCGCTCCGGTGACCAGAAACCCGGTTTCTTTACCCGATCTCGGGCACCATGAATAATTTTGGTAGAAACCCGGTTTCTCCCTCACCGACCTTGGCCCGATCGCCCCACCACCAAAACCAACACCGCGACAGATCGCCCTTCCCCGATTTCGGAAAAAGGCGATCGCCCCTTTTCCTTAGCTATTCGGCCAGTCAATCTCTCCTTCATAATCCACCACGAGGGCAATGTTCGTCACCTGCTTTGGATCGAGGAAGCCATCCTGGTCTCGCAAAGCATCCCCCCCATTTCCCTTCGCAACGGCAAGCGAGAACGTCTTGCCAATGAAATCGTCCGCTCCCGAGAACTCAGCGATTGGGGCAACGATGACATCGCCGTTTACCTTAGTCAAGGCAAAAGTTCCTAACGAGTTACCATCCTCATCTTTCAATGTCAAGGTGGGCAAAATGCCGTCTGTTCGGGCATCAGCTGCTAAAACAAGCTGGATATAGAGACTACCCTCGGTATTTGGAATCTTGTAGCTTTTCAGATTCATTGGGAACATATTCGCCGCCAGGGTAAACGACAGCGTTTGCTCCGTCGCATCGCTCGCGGGATTCATAAACGGACACCAGGCCGTAGAAAACTCCTGGGCCAGACTGAAAATACGCTTGCCTTTCAACACCGTCAGTTTTTCGGTCACCACCTGAGACAGGGTCGATCCCCCCTGAAGCGCCGTATAGCTGAGGTTGATAATGACATCGCTGATACTCTCAAAGTCAATCGGATTGCTCGCTTTCGGCAAATCTAGCCGCCAGTGAGACACAACCCCCGTCCCTTCAAAGGGCAGGTAGCGCTCGTCCTCGAAGTTCAGTTGGAACAGACCGCTGTCGTTCACTCCTCGCGAAATGGCGATTTGTTGATTGGCACGCCAATTAGTTCGCAGCACCGAAGCATCGGGTTCGTCGCCTTCGCCCGTCAGTAAATATTCAAGTGCAGTCGGATTCGGTCGGATCAGCACCCGGTTCACATCCTGGGTTAAGGTGGCGTTGATATTTTGATAGGGGCCCACGACCGCAGGAATCGACAGGGAGAGGCTCTTAATCTGGCGGCAATAATGACCTGGGAAATCCAGATCGAACAGGGCTTCAGTCAGGCTAAACTGGCAGCTGCCCTTGTGTTTCAGGTCCAGAAAAGCACGGGGATCCAACTGCCGCAACGAAATCGTTTTCTCAATCTCAAAGGTGCGCTTGTTCTGTTCCAGATGGGCCTTCTCCATGCGGCTCAACTCCAGCACCAGCGACTCACCCGCCAGCAACCCTTTCTTCAGGCTGTTCCAGTGGCCAAAGCTGATGCAGGTACTATCAATCCCCAGTTCGTACTGCAGCGCCTTTTCCGCCGACTTGGCTAAGTCATAGGCCATTTTGTACGCCTGGAAGTACAGGGTCGAGAGCTGGCCCACCATCCAGTCGTAGAGATCGTAGTTGGAGAATTTGTCGCGATAGAAGTCGGCAATTTCCTGGTTCTGCTCGATCGTCTTTTCATGGATAGTCAGTTCCTGTTCCGCCATCTGCAGCCGGATCTGGGCAATTTCGAGTTGCTTCTCCACCCCCTTCAGGTCATAATCGGCGGTTTGCAGCTGAAATTCCCAATCGTGTTTCCGGCGTTTGTAGTCGCCAATCTTGGCCGTCATAGAGGCTGCTGCATGGAGCGCATCCGCCACCACCAGGGCCATATCTGCCGCTGCCCCGACCACCGAAGACGCCTGGGCACCGCCCATTTCAGCTACAGCTACGGGACTGGCCCCAAACCCAGCTCCACCCACATACATTTGCGGTACCGCTCCAACCGCTCCTTTAATCACTTTCAGAGTGCTGGCCACCAGTTTGGTCGCTTCCGCCACACCAATCAAGGTCAATTCAGCGGTTTCTTCATCGGAAAGGCTGAGGAACCCGACACCGCCATTGGCCAGCTGGTCGTAGTACTTCTTCCGGTTTTCGATATTCTGCTTGGTGATTTTCAGGTCGTTAATCGACTCTTTCGCCTCATCTCGCTGCAGCCGCTTCAGATCGGTAGTGAGGCTCAGCAGGGTCTCTTGATGGGTGTTCTCAATGGCGGCCAGTTCTTCGGCATCCCGCCGCTCCAGGGCTGACAGCAGCGCCGACCCCAGGCTCATCACATTCCCCAGCATTGCTTTCGCCTTTTCCAACAGTACCCCACAGCGGTAGTGGGGCACCGGGCGGTTGCTCTCCGCCAGGGCACCGCTCAGGCTCATGCCGCCCGCCATGGCCTGCATCAGGGCATCGATATCGATGGGCGGCTGGAACAGGGCCAGCTGGCGAAAGACGCCTTCAATGTTCAAGCTATGGCGAATCTTGTAGAGCCGGTCTTCCACCAGATCCCAGTACTGCAGGAATTTCTCGTTCTCCACCACGCAGAAGCTAGTGACCATATCGCTGTGGGGCGTCACTGCTCCATTACTTTGCTGTTGAGGCCCTGCGGTATCGATCAAGAAGTCGGTAAGCTGTGCTACTGAATCGCCATGGGCCTTGAGGATGTCATGGTAACTGCCGACGGTGGCAAAGGACTTCACTTCTTTGACTTTGGGTTTGGGTCCCAGGAGATTGTAGGCCAGCACGTAGAGCATCACCGCTTCGTTAATGGACTCTCGGTTGTCTTGGCGGAAGAGGTAGTCGCCCCAATCCAGCAGATTCTTGATGTATTTCATCACGATCGCTTTGCGGTAGGCGTTGATGCGCAACCTGGCAATGGCATGGGCATCAATCGGATTTTCCTGGTACTCTTTCAGAGCATTTTTATTCTTCAGCATTGCCGCCAGATGTTCTTGAGGTTCTTTCCGGAAAGGCTGAAACCGCCAGTAATGTGATTTGTCATGGCTGCCTGCAGCATTGGGATCGTCCGCCAGGGGATTAAAGATGTAGTGGTACCACTTCTGGGCCTCCTTAAACCGCTGATTGTCGCTCAAGCGATTGGCAATCAAGAAGGGAATGTGGAAGAAAATCTCCCAATAGTACAACCCATAGGCCCCCTCAAAATCAATCCGATCTGCGTCCGCATCTCCTGGCAAACCCGGAAATTTTTGCGGAGGAGTCACCTTGGCAGTAGGCTGATACTGAGTCTGAAAATCTAACTCTTTCGTGGTCTGGGAGTCCAGACTGAGCAAAGCATCCAGCCCGCCTGCAAACAGCCTGACGCTCAGCGCTTGTACTGCAAAAGTGCTCAGCCGGGTAAACTTGAACTTACGACTCCCAATCTGGCTATGCTCTAGAGCAGATTCAGTGCCAATGGTGAGGGTGACGGGTTGGGGTTGGCTGGCTTGGGTCTTGCTCTGGTAGGCAAACGTCAGCTGTTGGTCTGTTGCTTTCAGCGCTACCTTGTCCCCGTTATCATTAGTCGGTTGGATCAGGAATTGCTCGTCGCCGCTGTTGAGGATATACCAGCCCGGTTGATTGTTGATATCCAGGATAAAGGACTCAAATCTTGATACTTTGCCCAGCAATGGATCGTTTGGGGCAGCGCGCCTCCATTCATCGACACTGGCTTTGAGTTGTTTCAGGGAAGGCTTGTGATCGCCAATCTCGTCCACTTTTTCGATCAACTTCTCCAAATGCTCCGGCTGGAACCGACTCAGGGTCGATTTGTCATCCTCCCGGTAATCGTACATGCTCAGTTCGTTTGTGCTCATCAGGAAGAGCTTCGAGGTCGCTGAATTGCCAGTCCCGCCTGGCGGAGAGAGATCGATATCGTAATAGGTCTTGGATTGGTTAGCCGTGCTCAGGGTCAGTTTAAACTCTTTATCTTCCCGATTGCTGCGCCAGGAGCGAATGCGATCACCATAAAAGATCAGCACCCGTTCTGCATCATTCACATCAACCTGCGGCGGCGCGGGCGGCAGGGTAAACGCGAGCATCGGACTCGGTTGCACCAACTTCATCACCAGGCCAGACTGCAGGCGATTGAATGGGAAGTACAGTTGCAACTTGTCTTCCGCACCCGTCAGCCTCTTGCTCTTATCGTTCAAAATCTCGCTGGTTTGCCTGACCTTATCCCAGAAGCGAAATTCGCTCAGCTGAACCGTAAATACATCCAGCGCCGCCTGCGTTACTCCTTCTCCCACTGCTAATTTTTGCTTATTTGAAAGCTGGCTAACTGTAGCCTCATGGGAAGTTTTGCTTGCACCATCTTGATATAGCGTTACAGTGTATTTCCCACTTGCATACTGCATTGTCAGGGCAAGGTGATACCAGTTGTTATCGTAAGTTAGCTCCATCAGCGATGTTGCCTGTTGACCCTGGAATTGGTACTCGATCGCTACCTTTTTCGTATTCTGCCATTGCTCACAGGCTTTGACTAGCTCAGCTAAAGCTTTTAACACGGCAGCAGCCACAGTCTCCACATCCGCTAACATTGCCACCAGATCGACAATCAGCTGCTTTTGACCGTTCTCATCAGAAACCGTTTTCTGAGAAGTATTGACCTTCTTTATACTTGTCAATGCAGCCGAAACTGCATCAGATACAGTTGATAAATTTTGCCATGTCTGTGCTTTAGCCTGCACCTTCTCCATCTGCGTTTTTGCACTATGTGCAGCTTTGTTGATCCGACTTGAAGCGTTAGCCTGACTTTGTGCCACTTCCGTTTTCGCTGTATAAACAGATGTCCATGAGTCAGACAATGCCTCAGCCTTTTTAACGGCAACTTTCATCGCCTCCACTGTCAATTTTGCGTTTTGCAAAGTCTCAGACAATTTTGGCGTCGAGGAATGCGCCTTTACAACTGTATCCAGTTCGGTAATCGCTTCTGTGAGTCTTTGTATGTTATCAGTAGTTTTTGTATTTTGAGCAGTCTTAAGCTTGTTGATCAAGGTAGCTTTAGTTGGTTGTGTATTTGTTTTTGTAATGGTGCCAAGCTTCAATTTAACTATCTTATCGACAGCAACATTCACAGGCATTGCTTCAATGCAATTGGTCGCTACCAGCTTGAACTCATCGGTGCCGTAACTCAATAACGGGATGGGTAACTGGCGTTTGGGTTTGTCAGCAGTGCTGAACTTGTCGGCAGGGATATTCTTAGAGTTGAACTTCACCCAAAACGACCAGGTGAGGAGAGAGGTATTAGCCAAAGACACCTGCTTGGAACAACTGGTATTGGTATCAATTTCCAGAACTTTGACATTAGTCTCTATCCGTGTTTGGTTTGTTCCTGTCGGGGATGGCGGAGCAATGTTCGCTGTTTGCTGCGCGTAAACCCGCTGCCACTCCGGTCGGATGTAGCGATCCTCTTCCAACTTGGTGTCCTCCAGTTTCAGATAGGTCTGGGGTTTGGCCCAGTTCTGACTGAAGCTGGAGAAGGAATATTTAATCACCGGTTGATAGACATCCACATCCACCTGTACCCGATCGCTCAGACCATCGTTCGTCAGGAAATATCGCTCCCCATCCAGACCCTTTCTGCCTTCAAAAAAGTCCTCAATTTCTTTCTCGTTCACTTCATCAGTGCTATCGGCCAGAGCTTTAACCCGCCTTTGGAAGAATGTCTTCAAAGATTTCCGCTCCTCCTGAGTCATTGACTTTTCATGTCCGTCTTTGTCGTGCTCTGCCATCCATTTATCCCACATGCACAAGAACCGTCCCATCCAGAGCCGCCAGTAAAGATCCTCGCTAACGGGTTCCCGATCGCGCTGTTCGGTAATTTTGTCGAATTCCACCCAGAACAGGAACAGCCGCCCGAAGGCAAAGACCGGCGTGGCAAATTCGGCGTTAATCGCCACATCAATTTTCTTCCAGGGCCGCCAGCGGGTGTCGTCAAGCAGTTCGCGATAATAGTAGGTGGTGGGTTGTTTGTCCGTGCGGCCAATCAGATACAGCGTTGACCCATCTGGCTTTTTCTGTTTTGCATTGTTGGGGTCAGCAATATACTTAACATGCCGATAGCTGCCCACAATAATCAAATTGGCAACAGTTGTAAACTCTTCCAGGTACTTGCTGTAGGCGGCTTCAGCCACTTCCTCGTTAATATCGTTCTGCCGCAGTTGCTTTTCCAGATCCGCAAACAGTTCGGTTTTCAGCTTGCGCGTTCCCGGTTGAATGTAACTTTCGGGATAGAGGAACACCTTGCGATTGGCTTCCCAGACCCGATAGTTCTTCATCCATTCCCATTGTTTCAGCGGCACAGAACTGGGCTTGACGCCTGCTTCCAGGTTCATCAGGCAGCGCTCGACATACAACTGTAGGCTCGATTTTCCCTGAACGATGCGGGAAGTGTTGACTTCGCTGCCCATCTGTACGTCAATCAAGAAATATTCGTAGAGCAGATTGGCATCCTTGCGTCCTGTATGGGTATTGAGGAACAGGGTTTCCATGGCCAGACTCAGCAGTGCATCCCGCCTCTGGACGGCGAGGGCGTCGCGCACGGGTTTGTAGAGTTGTTCCCACTGGTCGTCGCCGTAGCGGGCGCGGAGCATTTCTAGCAGGGCGGCGGCCTGGGTCTGGTAGAAGTCAAAGTCCAGCTTCTCGGTCGCCGCTAGCTTCACCAGGAAAGCTGGGGACACCCCCAGGGCGGTTGCCAGCTCGAAACAGCTTTGCAGGCGACTTAAGGCACTTAACAGAGTGGGACACTGACCCAGATCGAGGGTTTCAACCAGAGACGCCAATTGTTTTTCGTCCCAGGTGGTCAGTTTGGCGATCGTTTGCCATTCAGGGCACTGGGCTAGCTCACCTTTCTTGGTCTTGATTTGTTCGTCGAGCGCAGCCTTGTCGGCACCAGACCCTGCTGCTGCTTCGCGTTCTCGCTGAAGCGTGACGATGCTCTGGACTTTCTGCGTAAACCAGGTTTGCTCTTGCAATTGAGCAACCAGTTGATTGTCTGGATCGTTCTTGAATGCCGACTTCAGTTTTTTGTAGGTCTGCAGGTTATCCAGATCTGCCAGACTCAGTTGCATCAGGTCAGCGATGCCAAACCCCTGGGAATGTTGGGCCAGAGCCTGGGTTTCATCGGGTCGCAAGTTGAAGCATTCAACCAGCTTCAGCAGCTTGCTCAAGCGATAGAAGTAGCCCGTCACTGCAGCGGGAACTGCCGACTGGGGCTGGGTGTTCTGGGACTGGTTACTGTTTGTTGGTGACTGCAGTTGCAACATCTGCTTCAGGAAACCCAAATAGCTCAAATTGCTCCGGCCGGCAAGATGGCTCTGGTTCTGGAAGTACGCAGTCAGTGCTGTTACGACGTCAGTAGTAGTGCCGAAAAAGTCAGCCAGTCCCTGGATAATCGCCTGCTGATGATCGTGACGCAGCTTAGTCAGGGTCGATAGAATGCTGTCCTGAATGGCTTTCTGGCGTTTCAAGACGCTCCGAATATCAGCGAGGAGCGTGGTATCGTACTTGCCTTTGTCATCCTTCTTATGTCCAGGAATGAGGCTGGTTAACTTCTCGTTGCTCAAACGATCGTCGATAATGACGCCCTCCGCATCAATAAAACCAACAGTTGACAGATTGGCAAGCAGTTGGTTCTTTTTCTCGGCACCTGCTTTTAGTGCTGCCCGCAAAGCAGAGACGAGATCTGCGCTCAGCAGCCTTTCTACCTCTTGTTTGTTGCCTGCTGCCAAGGCAGTTCGGAGTGCCGACAGGGCATCTGGATCTGGGGTGGCATCCGCTGCTGCTGGAGGGGTCGCGTCAACTTCTGCTGGAGAATCGGCTTTTGCCTCTTTTCCCTTGCCTTTTTTCTGGTCTTCTTCCCAGGCTTTCTGGAGCGCCAACAAACTGTCTGCTGTTTCTCCAACTGCTGCCGTAACCCGTTCAGTCAAATCGTCTGTGTTCGGCTTTTCTTCCAGCACCAGACCATTGGCGTCAATCCAGTGCTCTGCTTGTAGTTTCTGGACCACTGTTCGGACCAATGTCACAAACGGTTGTCGCCATTGCGGTTGGTCTGGCAAGCCAGTTTTATGTGTATTAAAGAGTTCTTCAACTCCCAGCATAAAGGATTGCAACCATTGCAGGGTTTCTGCAATGCCGCTAGCAGCGGCTGTTTGCCAATCCATCGACTTGGCTAAGGCAACGGCTAATGCTGACCTGTCTCCTGTGAACGCAACAGCCCCAAAGAGTTCCGGGAATTGAGATTTAAAAGGGACTTGATTGAGAAAATCGAAGGTCTCGATGACATTCATCTGGCACAACTCCTGGAAGATGGCGGCAGATGCCGATTCGTCAATCTCGTTGGCTACAAAGGAATTTGCCTGGACCAGAAAGTCTTTGGCCTGGGTTCTCAACTGGTCGGCAAAGCTGTAGAGGTCGCTGTCTCGATAGCTCAGATAGGAACGATGACTTTGGATTGTATCGTTTTTATTATCGCTGAGCAGGAAATCCAGGTCGGCGACCTCCAGGCGGGTTTGCTTCATCCACTCGGCTCGCTGGCTGAGGCTGCGGACGTCTGCGATGCCTTCTGTTTTGCTGCTTGCGGGGGTGGCAGGCATCAATTGCTGCAGGGCCAGGAAGTCTTTAACCTTCAGGTGCAGCAGTTTGGCCCGCTGGGCGATCTGATACATCCGGGTCAGGTAGGGGATGGTGAGTTCGATTTGGGTTTCGCCTTCGCCGCTGAGATGGGCTGCGATCACGCCCAAATCCCCCTGGGACACCCGCAGCGCCCCCATTAAGCGCGTCCGAATCCCTCGCGCCTCGGGCGTGTCCTCGGTCACTGCCCACAGGATCGGTCGATCCAGCCCATAAGCCCAGGCATCCTCCGCCTGCTCCGGTGGATTGAACACCTGGTCAAACAACACCTTATTGTCCGCCTTGCCAATATGCTTAATTTCGTACCACAGAGCGCACAACCGATCCATCGACAGCTTCTGCCCCTCATACAGCGTCTTAATCTCCGCTAGCTGGTGCAAATCCCCCTTGTCTAACGGCGTCTGCGGCAAGGCATACCGGGGCAGGGAGCCAAGCGTCTGGATTTGACTCGAATGCTGAACTTGAACCGTGCGATCGTGCCCCGACCCATCCAGGACAGTCTGATTATCCTGGTGGAGTGCAAGCCGATCAAACTGCCACCACAGGGCCAGATCGGCCTCCTCGCCCGTTAACTGCCGATAACGGTAAGATGCGATCTCTTCCAGGCTGCGCACCGTATCCCAGACCCGCAACTCCAGCACCTGGCCCTGCAAGCCGTGGGTTTCTCCCGCAGCCGCAGACCCATCATGGAAACAGATCGACGCCGTCGTCCCCGACGCATCCGTTCCCCCCAACGCTATCGGACCGGAGTCTCCCTTGAGCTGGCGTCCGGCTCCAATATCGACCAACTTGCCATCCAAAAGGCCGTACAGCGAAGCCGGTCGCACCTCCGCCCGACCATCCAGTACCAGGGCGACATGATGCCAGCGATCCGATTCAATCCGGTCCGTAGACAGCCAGGTTGCCCAGCCCTCGTCTGCGTCCGACCGATCATAGCCACCAAAATAGAGCTTGCCGTCGTGGACATAAATCGTCAGCCCCTGGGTACCATCTCCTTCCTGGTAAATGACTTGCTTGTGCTGGTAAATCGACTTATTGTCCGTCTTAAACCAGACCTCCACCGTCCGTCGTTGAGCCAGTTCCAAACCCTTGTCTGTCTGGCCATCGTTCAGTACCAGCACCTCATCATCCACAGCGCCAAAACTGAGGACAGGACGCCCCGATCGCCAGAATCCCTCACCGATGCTCGTGGCCAGCAGATCGGGACTGACTAATTTCTCCTGGCCGAACTTGTCCCCGTTCAGGGGCAGGTAAGCCAGCAAGCCGCGTTCCGTCCCAGCCAGACGACGGAATCGGTACCTTGCCATATTTCCCACAAAGCGGCGTGCAGACCAAATCCGCAGTTCCTTGATCAGCCCCTGGAAACAGTTACTCCCTGTCTGATCTTGTTTTATTTTTACCTCTTGAATAGTGATTGGTGAAGCGGCCGTGTAGGCGGCCGGCTCCGAATGAGCATGCTTGCAATTGACAAAAAGGTTAACACACTTGTGAGTTACACTGTAAACAATCGCTATATGGACCCATTCATGGCAGCTGAAGCCATAGCTAAATGTTTGGTCTTCCGGATCGTTCCCCTGAATATGGACACGCAGCTTATTGCCAACCCACTCGATCTTCCAATCCCCATTTGCATTCGACAAGAGAGTCTTGCCTCCCTCCAACCCATCGGGTTTAACCCAGGCTTCCACCGTCAGGTCTGCCAAAGTGAACGATCGAGGCAAGGTATACGTCAGGGCATGACCATCCAGCTTCAGCGCACTGGCATCGAACAGTCCCCGGTCTGGAGACAGATTCACCCAGGTGGGCTGCCTCCAGGTTGCCTCTGGGCCGGGGCGGTAGCAGTACTGATGGCCAACATGGGGCTGAGTCAGGTTTTCCATGCCGCGATCGGTCTGCCAGCCATAGACTAAACCTGGAGAATCTAAAGGTACAGGCCGATAAAGACGATCTTGAGTACGAACCTGATTCCAGATCCGCAATTCGCTCACCTGTCCCTTCAGGAAGGCACCATAAATTTGCGCTCCACTTCCCTCAAACCGGGTACTGCCAACTACTCCTCCTACACCAATGGTATGAGAAGGTTTGCCATGCCAAACCGCATTACTCTCAATACCTAGAAGCGTCCCATCAAGATAGACTGTAAAGTTATTGCTCGTCTGGCTACCATCGATGGTCACAGCCACATGGTGCCACCGATCCAAGACACTCCCGTTGCTCTGAATGTGGCAGGCATGCTCCGAAGAGTTAGGCCATAAGAAGACATGCAGTTTGCCATCATTGGCAATATAAATATTCAATCCCCCATCCGGCGTCTGACCTGGTTGCGGCTTGCTCTCGTGATAGAGTACCTGGTTGCTAGCTGGTGTTTGAGCCGTAGCCTTGAACCAGAACTCCACCGTGCGCTTTTGTTCATTTGCTCCCTGCGCTCCAGCGTATTCTAGATGCAAGACGTCGCGATCGCCATCAAACTCCAGCGCATAATCCGGCAGCAGATCGGGCAATCCAGGAAAGCTCAACGACCCATCAAAGAGCGTTGGTCGTCTGGCACTCTCGATTCCACCCAACCGCAGAGCGTTGTCATTGGCAGAGACATCTTCCGTCTTTGCTCCCTTACCTTCAGGAAACGGCCAGTACCCTACTAGCTCTGCAGGCACCGGGTCAACGCGCTCGTGCCTTGCCCGTGCAATCTCCGGTTGCGTGAGAACGCAACTCCAAAGGCGCACTTCCTTAATTGAACCCTGAAAGTATTCAGCAGCTGCAATCTTCTTGCCAATTTCCAGGTAAACGCCTTGCATCTTACCGGAGATAGCGTGATTGCCTTTGTCTTCACCATTGATATAGAACTTGGCGGTAGCCCCATCCCAACTCACCGCAACATGGGTAAATGAACTCGTACCAACAGTGTCAGTGCTAGTCTTACTGACTGAGCCTGAAGAAAGAATCAGATTGCCTGAAGTATCAAGACCAACATGGAAGTTTGGACTCTGCTCAGTACCCAGGCTAAAAATTGGGTTAGGCTTGTCGAGTTGAGTGGGATGTACCCAAGCCTCCAGGGTAAATTTTTCCAGATTCAGCCCTGTCACTCCATCTGTTGCCAGGTATTGTCGCGTACCATCAAACCTCAGCGCATCCCGATTGAGCGGCTGCAGCAGCAAGGGATAGTCATTAATATCTTGCCACTGGGCTGTATTGTTCTCAACATCTTCCACCCGGAACAAGCTGGCATCTTCTTCGTAGAGATTGCGGCCCCGCGTTTCTAGCCACTGGCTGGGTGCCTGGTTCAGCCCGTAACCCTGGAAGTCTTCGTTGAGCAACGGCGGATTGGGCTGGGATCGCTGCGTGACCTGCAAGCCGTCAAAGTATTTTGCCCCCTTGCCCCCAGTCCAGACCCCAACCGTGCCTGCAGTAATACGGTTCGGGTTAGCGTCATAGGCATCGATTTGAAAATCCGTTGGTTCCGGGTCTGCTGCTGGCCAGACTTTCGCCTGAATGTGGGTCTGTACGCCCGTATCTTGCACCTCAATCCGGAAGCAATACCAGGTGTTGACTGCTGGATTGACGCCAGAATCAATTGTGCCGCTAACGGTCTGGATGCCTGCCGGATGGGGTGCTAGATGGAAGGTGGGGGTGGTGTGATCGCGCCGTAACCGATAATACCGGTCAACGCCATTAGGATATTGACTCAAGAACGTCACCCCAATACCGCCGTCCCCATCGCTAATGTAGAGCCTGCCCGTATAGCAATAGTTTGTCCAACCCATCGCCCCCGGACCGTTGTAATGGCTATGGATATTCTCAATTTCCGAGACAGTTCCCAGAACCTGCTGGCCGCCAACCGCCAGCACCTTCAACAGGTTCTTAATCCGTACCCCCGAATCTTTCCAATGGCTGGGACTTTGGAACGGTGCATACCCCTGAAAATCCTCCGACAGCAGCACCGTTGCATCGTCAAGCTGCTTCACTTCCAGGTTGTCAAAATACTTGCGCCCGCTGCCAAAGGTCCAAACGCCTACCGTACCAAACCTCAGCCGCTGGGGACTATCGTCATGGGCAGAGATTTGAAACGCACCCGGTTCAGTCGTTCCCTCTTTCCAGACCTTAGCTTGAATCGTCGTTGCCGACCCTTCATCTTTCACCTGGATGCGGAACCGATACCAGGCATTGATAACTGGATCGACTTGCAACCCAGGCGCCGCTGTTACCGATAGCCCCGTTCCGGGATTTGAAGAAGTCAGATGGAACTGGGGCTGTCCCTCATGACGGTAGAGCTGATAGTATCGTTCCTGATTGTTGGGGTAGTGGCTAAAGAAGGTCACCCCGATCCCCGCCTTAGCATCCGTAATCCACAACCGACCCGTATATTCGTAGTTTGTCCACGATTCAGAGCGACCAGCATTCCACTCCAGCAGGGCATCATCTTTCCATTCCAACACCCCCACCCCCGTGTAGTGGGAATACATATTTTCTTGCTCTGCATCTGTGCCATCATTCACCAGCACCAGATTGCTCGGTTGCAAATACCCTTCGCCAAACTTTCGATCCGTCTGCTCCAGGGAACGGGGATCGGAGAAACAGTCTTTTTTGTCTTCCTGGTGAGCTGTCTTCTGCGTCAGCGGCAGGTACAGAATTAGATTGTCCGCCGCCTCATCCAGGGCCACATAACGCTTGTCGTAGTTAGCAGTAATGGCTTCAATTCCCTGCCAGAGGCGCAGATCGGCCACCTGACCAGCAAAATAATATTTGCCCCCCAGCTGGGAATACTGCCCCACAAAGCGCGTCACGCCCTCGCGACCCAGGCCACCCAGATACGCAGGCCCCACCGGACTCAACGGGAAAAGCCGCAACTGATTAACCGCTTGATCTCTGATGGTTGTGCCAGTCCCATTCTGGTAATCTTTAAACGTCTTTGTTCCAACTGCAGATCCATCGATGAAGACCTTTAAGACAGCAGCATTATCAGGTAACTGGGACTCATTAATCGTAACCGCAAGATGATTCCAGGTATTTTGCTGAATTGAGTCTACAAGCACCTTGACTTCTTGAACAGAGGTTTGCTCGTAGTTACCCTTCCAGACCAGGACAGACAACTTATCACTAGATAGATAGATATTCAGTCCCGCCTCAGCATCTCCCTGGGAGTAGAGAATCTGTCGCGAACGGTTGAGGTCTGTCGCCTTAAACCAGAGCGTCAGGGTAAACTGGTCGTACTTCCCTAACCCCGCATTCTTTGGATCGGTGATGATGACAACATCATTATCCCCATCCAGCGTCAGGGCTGTCCCCTCAACGCTGACCGATGCGGGTAGGAGTCGCGACGTCAGGCGCTCCCAGGTGGGCTGGTACTCGCTCAGGAGGCCCCCCAGTTCCAGGTGATTCTGGTAGGGCGACAAATCCATGGCCTGAGCAATTGCCCCCGACGGCTTTATCTCATCCAGGCGCCAGTAGCCCACCAACCCCGGCTCCTGGCCCGTCAGCGTCCGGTGCTGGTACATGGCAATCTGGTCCGGACTGCGCACCAGATTCCACAGCCGCATTTCCTGAATCAACCCTTTGAAGTAATGACTGTCAAAATCGCGACCGACGAATAGATCTGTCCCTTCTTTTGGTAAGGCAGCTTGGTTGCGGTTCCTCTTTTGCTTGCTACTGCCTGCTTGGAAGCCATTGACATAAAACGTCGGCGATTGTTCTTCTAGCGAGAAGGTAACACAAACATGGGTGAGGGTATTAGGGGGGATAGAGGTTGAAGCCTTTTCGGATAGAGATCCAGAACTGCTTTTAAAGAAAAGCTGCCCTGAACCATCAACCATCAAAAGAAATTGGTTTTCACCTCCTTGCTTGTTGCCCTTACAGAGGATGACATTGTCATTCTGGTGAGCAGGGATTTTAATCCAGGCTTCCAGGGTCAGGGCGCTGAGATCTCCATCCAGGCCCTTGAAGCTGCGAGTCGCCAGGTACTGGTCTGTGCCATTGAACTGGTACCCTTTGGGGGCTAAAGGGTCGGGGATGGCATCCAGTACCAGATCCCGCTCCACCCACTGGGGCTGAGTGACGAACTCCTCGCCCCCCATGACGCCATCGTTGCGGTTCGGCGTCCGGTCAAATAGCTGCTGCCAGCGGTTCTCCGTCAGCGGCCAGTAGCCCACCAGGTGGTTTTCCCGACCCGTCAGGCGGTGGTAGCGGTTCGCCGCGATCACTGCCTGAGACCGTGCCCCATGCCAAATCCGCACATCCTTGATGATGCCCGCAAAACATCCCCATTCCGGAAAACCCTGACCAATATAAAGGTCCGTTCCAGCGGCGGTAACCCCTGGTGAGGGCGCGGTTTTACTCAGTATGCCGTTGATATAGAGTTTTACTTCGGTGTTATTTACGGTCACGGCGACGTGGGAAAACGCATTGAGCGGTAGCGGTTGGTCGCTTCTGGCTGCTGAATTTGGTACTCGAGCTGGAATCTGAGTTGAACCAGTATGGAAAGCCAGTTTGTTGTCCGCCTCAATCCAGAAGAGGAAATGGCTTTTGAAAGTGACCCCTGTAGGAAAGTCCCCCTTGCTGAGGATGACATTCTTTTTCGCCTGGGCCGGGTTGACCCAGGCTTCTAGGGTGAAACTTGTGAGTTTCAGGTTAGTGACATTTTTAGCCACAACATAATCGTTGATGCCATCAAACTTCAGCGCCGTTTCCCGGTCAATGGTCGGGCCCTCAGCGCCATTGCTTGGAGGTTGGGCCATCGACTGCAGCGCCCAGTCCAGGTCGGCAAACGACCAGTTCAGCTTGCGGGAGAGCTTGAGGAAACGATAAATGCGATCCAGCTTGGGCAAGCTCAGTCCTACGAGACGTTCATAGGGATTTTTGGCATCGCTCGTATCCTGCACAATGGCCAGATCGGCTATGCCATCCCCCACATTGTTGATAAAAAATCGTCGCGTCAACCCCGCCCGCACTTCCTCACTGCTCAGGTCTTGATAGATCAGCGACTGCAACTGCTTGCGATCCAGTCCCGTCCGATCCAGAAACGTCTCCACTTTTTCCAGCGTTCTGACATTCTCGATCTCCGCTCCCAGGCCGTAGTAGGCAGACAGATCTGCCCAAGACGGTTGCACCTTGACAATCCGGTCGTAGTCCTCCGGAGATAGACCCAGCACTTCCCGATTGATGTGGTGTTGCGTGGCGTCGGCTTCCGGGTTGGGGGCAAAAGCCTTGTAGATTGCGGGCCAGTCAACGTTGAACTGCTCCAGATAGCGGCGCGTCTGCAGCCAGGGCAAATGAAACGGCAGATTCATCGGGAACCGTTTCCCCGCCAGCATCTCATAAGCACTCTTATTTGCTTCGCCAATGACGCTCTCAAGGATCTCATTAACGATATCAATATAGGGAAATTCTGTGTAAGCGTTATCGCAGGTCAGGGGCAGGTCAAACAGATCGGGTCTACGATCTTCAAGCTTGCATGAATCTAGAGTCTTAACCGTATTCTTCTCGGTAATGTGGGTCTGGATGAACCGCAACAAGTCCACCAGGTAAGCGGCTGGACTCAAGATCGAGCGGCAATGGTCGCAGTCCACATAGTCCAGGCTGCCAAACAATCGGTCGTAACCTGGGATATCCTTTTGCTTGTTCAGAAAGTCGTCTGGTAGCTTCGCAAGGCCAGAGAACAGCGGGTGCTGGGTGGTGGTAGGGCCACCCATGTCAGCCAGGTTAGCCCACAGCAGCAGAGCTTTGGTTTTAATGTCCTCAGCCGCCCGGTAAATCAATCGTGCCTGCCGCCGATCGCCCCCCAGGTACTTGTCAGCAGTCTGTTGGATAAAGTCTTCTTCCTTTTGGACAGCTGTTATTTTCTGGATAGAATTGTAGTCCGTGTTCCATTCCAGAAACCGTTTCAGCGCTTCTTTAGCAGTAAGGTTTTGGTTAGCCATGGTTCGTTAACTCGTGTAAATTTAGATTAATTGACTTTTGGTATCACCCGACGCAATAGGCGATCGCTCTTTGTCTCTAGCTTGCCATCGCTTTTCCCGGGGCGAGAGCTTTTTTGGGATTCACACCCATGCCCATAATTTGTGAATTTTGAGGTGATCGCTTATTTGCTCTTGCTCTAAACCTTCCCAATTTAATGCCATCACAGCATCTTTATCGAAAAAGTTGAAGGTGTTGAGGTCTAATTCGGGGTTGCGATGAAGAATGGTTTGAGAATTTCATTGTTTTTGTTGCGGTTAACTCTGACATTTTTGGCTCCTTTTTTGTTGTTTAAATCAAATACTTGGCTTGAATTTCTGTGCGTTACTAACCCACCCCTAACCCCTCCCAGGAGGGGAATTAGAAAGAAGGGGAATTAGAAAGAAGGGGAATTAGAAAGAAGGGGAATTAGAAAGAAGGGGAATTAGAAAGGAGGGGAATTAGAAAGAAGGGGAATTAGAAAGAAGGGGAATTAGAGGGATAAAAATTCGAGGTGAACTGAGATTTTAACGGTTGTCATTATTTGAGGCGATCGCTTATTTGCTCTTGCTCTAAACCTTGCCAATTTAATGCCGTCACAGCATCTTTATCGAAAAAGTTGAAGGTTTTGAGGTCGAATTCGGGATGGCGATCAAAGAATGGTTTGAGAATTTCATTGTTTTGATTGCAGTTAAGTCTGACATTTTTTGCATTTTTGTTGTTTTAATCGGGTGGTTGGGTTGGATTTCGGTGCGTTACACTTCGTTAACGCACCCTACAAGATCGGCGATCGCTGGACTGCGGTGCGTTACTACAAGTCAGCGATCGCACCAAATGTCTAAAATGATGCTGAGGCTCTTCTTTGTCTTTTTCTAGAAATCGTTTTTGTATGGGCTACCTCTGATTGAATGTTCTCTGGAGTATTCCAATTTGAAACTTTTTTATTTCCTTTTTGTTGGCTCAACACCATTTTTGTTTTTTCGATCTGTTCATAGCATTTTTCGCACGCAGCTTTTGAGATACCTAACTCCACTCTAGATAGATCTACATCAGCAGCTTGTAAATAAGAAATTAGTACCATTTCTGCGTGCAGACCTGACGCTTGCTCTTCAGGTGCTTTTTTTTCATATTCACTGTTGTTTCGACTATAAGTACCCTTTATAACTTTTATTTGTTTTATTTGGTCACCCCATTCATATTCCTCTAGTGCTGAGCTTAACTCACCCTCTATTGCTTCTAGATTTAATTCATTGAAGTTGCTATATCGCCTACCCGTCACATCGTTTTTTCCTGACCAGTTTTCTGGAGAAACTTTCTGTCTTCTAGTTTTCGTGTTTACCGCTACGTATAACGTTTCTTTGTGGTGAGCGACAGCTACTGTATCTAGTCCTATGTCTGAGCTAGGTATTTTTTCGTTTTGTGCTTCTTTGCTAGTGTAAAGAGAATATATAGTTCTTCCTCTCGTTCGTTCAATCCTTTCGTTTATGGATTGATTTTGTCCAATTTGCTTTAGTTTTTTCTCCTTTTCCTTAGGCCATTTTTTTTGCTCCACATTTTGAAAATTTTCTGGATCTTTGATTACTTTTTCATTATGAACACCTGAATACTGAAGCGCCAGTATAGTGTATGCAAGTAGGTCTAAATCCCCAAAATCCTGATATTCTTGAGGAAACTCTTTCCCCATGCCTCCGACATCAATGTGGGAAATTGGATTACCCCCCACAAACTCATACAAATTCAACCCATCAACAGTCCCCGCCGGATCGCAACTCATCCACCGACCCAACCAAGGGGCATAATACCGCGCCCCATAATAATAAAGACCCGTACTAGCATCCCGTTCCTTGCAGGAATAGCGATACTGCTTCAACTTCACCTCGGCCAAACTCCGTCCCGCCATGAAAGACGTCCCGCCGTAGGGGAAATACTCCTCGTAACTGATAATTTGCCCCCCATCATCCACCTCCATCACCGCAGAACTCAGATGATTCTCTAACTTATAGCGAACTTGATTCTGACTAACTCCTGCTGGTGGTGTCCCCTCAGTCCAACGCAACTTAGTAGCCAGACAGCAATTGTCATCCATCACCCGCAGAGAACGACGTTCCTCCCTTATTCCCCTCCCAGGAGGGGTTAGGGGTGGGTCATCTCCGGTTCCCCTCCCAGGAGGGGTTAGGGGTGTTCCCCTCCCAGGAGGGGTTAGGGGTGGGTCATCCTCTTGCCTCGTTTGCCGGATTTCCAGCATCCCCAGATAAATCGTCTCGTCAATCTGAGTAACCGTCCCCCCACTGCCGTAACGTTCCGTCACCTTGCGGATGCGATTTCCCCCACTATCGTAAACGTAATATTCCCCATCATCCAGGACATTTTCCCGAGGAATAATCGTGACGCTAGCAATATTATTCCGATAATTCCAAGTAATACCCTTCAACCCTTCTAACTGGGTCTGATTGCCATTGGCATCAAAATAACCATCTACCTCCTCGGGCGTAATGCTTCCCGATGTATCCTGCTCGACAGCGCGGTTAGAACCATTGGAAACCACCAGTTCCCGCGTCCTCGAAGTCGCCCCCCGATGCCGGATGCCGTACAAATTTCCCCCATCGTCATAGTCATAGTGGCGGGTGTAGTTTTGCACCGCCTGTCCGTTGTTAAGATTCGGGAGAGGAACAAACCAATGGTCTTCAGGGTTGCCCCACCGTTCGTCCTCTGCGGTGAGGGCGGGGTGTTCTCGTCCCGTAGCCTCAAGCAAACGGTATAAAGCATCGTAGGTATAGGTCGATTTCGGATCGACTTGCTGATTTTTGTTGAAGACTGTTTGCCAAGCCTTATCCCAGATTTGGGTAATATTCCCAACCGGATCGTAGGTGTAGCGTAAATCTTGCAGGATTTTGCTGTCGCTCTGTCTTTTAGTCAGAATGCGCGTCAGGCGGAAAGTAGTGCTTTCGTATTCATACTCCGTGGTTACCCCGTTGCCATAGGTAATTTGACTGCGCTGTCCCTTGGAATTGTAGTCAATACTCTCCACATAAGTCGAAGTTGCCCCTCCCTGATGCTCCACCTGAATCTGATTCAACCGACCCGATTCATGGTAAACTGGTTGATAAACGTTATTGTCGGCGTCAGTTTGTTCCGTAACGCGACCCAGAGCATCGTATTCATATTGGGTCTGGTAGATAGTCGGTTGCAAATCGCTGGGGTCAATACTGTTCCAGTTCGCTTCAAGCTTGTACTCCTGCCTCAATTGCCGCTTAGTCGTCAGAGGCGCACCCAGGATATCGTACCCATCAACCTGTAATAACCCTGCTTGGTCATAATGCTGGTAAACTTGACCCCGTAGATTGTGATTTTCTGCATTATTAATGCTTTCGCCATACACCAAGCGTTCTACTACTTGGTCAAGCCTTGTCGCACCATCCCCACCTTGGACCCGCACTTGTGTCGGGCGGTGCAACCGATCGTATTCGGTTCGCACCTCAAAGTTGCGAGAATCTTT
>JH611095.1 GCA_000252485.1 Prochloron didemni P4-Papua_New_Guinea
CCCAAATCCCGCCACTAAAAGCATCTGTTGCAGATGGGTCAGTAACATCGTAAACAGACAAACCCAGATCTTCTGCGGCTACTAAAGCCAAGCCAGAACCGTTCAGGGCAACGTTACGAGCTGTAAAGAACAAGTCTGCATCGCCAATGAGGCTGGGGTTGTTGGGGTTGGAAATATCAATGGTGCGCAAACCGCTCCCGGCTAAATAAGCCACTCCGTCAGCGGCAAATACTCCCACATCAGAACTGGCGATTGCCAGATCGAGTTGTCCGGTAACCTTGATTGCTGTTGGGTCCGCAATATCGACGACGAAGAAGGTGTCTGAACCGCTGATATAACCGTAGAGATGGGTTCCTTCCCTGGCTAGTCCTGTTACTATGCCGTCCCCGGGTAAGCTAGTATTCGGCAGTCGGAACCCGGTGAGCAGGTCCATGGCTATTAAGGAAGTACCCTCCGTGGCATAGGCAATACCATCGAAGATTTCTACTTGGTTAGCAGCTATCTGCAGAGTTGCTCTTAAACTGGGGAGCATGGGGTCAGGTATATCTATCAGTTGCAGTCCCCCCCCATTGGTGGCTACCACAACAGTCTGTAAGTCGGAGTCCACTGCTACATCGGTGGCATCTCCTGGTAAGTCCAGTTGACCTTGGATGATGGGGTTGTTGAACTGCCCAATATCTACTATGGTCAGTCCGAATGTACCTGTGGCTACGTAGGCTGTTTGGTTTTCTACTACTACTGCTTTAGCTTCACCTTGTAGGGGAAGGCTGGCCATAATGCCTGTGGTAGCCACTAGACCGCTGAGGGGATCCAGTCCTAGTTCGATTTCCTGGAAGTCGTCTATGCCGTCACCATCGGTGTCTGGGTTACTGTCCGAGGTGCCGATGGTAAATTCTATATCATCTGGTAAGCCGTCCCCGTCTGTGTCTGGAGACTCACTGGCTCCGAATCGAGGATTATAGCGAAGCCGTGTCTGTTCACCGGAAGGGGCTGTGGTTCCCTGAGTGCTGCCTACCAGTTGAGTAAGGGGGTCAAACAAGGTTACCTTGTAAGGGGTACTGGCTGGGAGGATGAATCTGTAGTGCCCCTCAGCATTGCTGCGAGTGCGTTGGGGGATATTGGAATTCCCAGTTTCTACGACTATATAATTATGAGTTGGATACTCTATACGATAGCCCCTAATATGATTATTGTACGTATCTGTAGGACGGACGCTGTCCGGGAAGGGGTTATTATCCAAATCCGGGAATCCCGTTCCCACCAAGGATTTAGTAATTAAGGGCTGGTCGGGGTCGTTAGAAACAATTTGCAACTGTCCCCGTTGCAGTCCCAATTCGTTGGCATCGAAATGGACATCCAACTTCAAGGACTCCCCTCGGTCCAGAAGAAGAGGGCGATCCGGGCCGAAGTCTTCTGGCAGTCCGGAGACGGTAAACTGACCTGCACCCCATTCATTCATGCCAATATCCGTAATAGACAGGGGTACGTTCCCCTTATTGGTAATGGTGACAAAGTCTTCCTTGGTGCTTGGCTTCTCTCCTAACCCTATACCGCCAAAATTATTGTTGTCCTTCCATTTTACGGCAATCTCAGAGCGAGGCTCCAGTCCGCGACCCTCTAATCTTGCCATATAGGGGGATTCTGGATCGTTGGTGTGAATTATGAGAGTCTCGGTAAAATCGCCAACGGTTGTGGGATCGAACAGCACCTTTAGTTCTACCTCCCCTTCAGGAACGTAAAAAGGAACAACTGGTGGTAAGGTAGTACCTGCTAGATCGTTGATAATTAAGAAGTCATTGTTGCCGTTAGCCAAGGTAATGCTTTCAATCACTAGGGGTTTCTTACCAAGATTTTTTAAGGTTAAATAGCTCACAGCTAGCTCTCCCCCGATCCCGTCAGCTGCAACATCGCCAAAGTTATAATAGTCAGAGCCAAAGACAGACAAACTTAACGCAGGTGTTTCCGGGTAATTCAGTTCAACGCTACGGGCAATTCCCCGAATTATTCCCCGATTTATCTGGCGATTGCGTTCGTACAATTCAAGGATTGAAAGTGGCCTCGACTGGGAGTTTGAAGTTAACTGTAACGGCTCGGTTATGGGGAAATGGTAACGACCTACATCATTAGGTGCCACTCCAGTAGCCGCCCTCAAAACAAAAACATGCTCCGTAGAAAAACGGCGGTTCGATTCCGTCCTGATTATGCCTGGACCCTGGATATCATCGGGATATATGGGATATCTTCTCTGGTATGCTTCATAAAGACCCAGTTCGTGGCCTAATTCATGGGAAGCAATTCGGGCTGCGTTTTCCGTAAAAGATACATCAGATGAAGATACGTCAAAAAGACTCTTTCTTGAGGCTATTGCATCGAAGAAAACAAGAGGCACACCCTCCAAGCTATGAGGTCTTGTGTTTAATTGTTCAGCAAAAGTGTACTCTCTCGATGCCTCAGACAAGCTATCATCAGCTAATAATTCTTCTAAACTAGCCGTCTGATCGATACTAGTCCTACCAAAATCCCTCCCGCTCAATGCTAAATCCCATATAATTTTCAGCTGACCTTCTTCATCACCAACCTCAATGGCATTTCCTCCAAAGTTAACTGGTGCAAAGTTTTGCTTCACAAAAGAAACCAGCCGCTCTCCAGCGTTGGATATAGCTTCATCTAGCTGCTGGTTTGTTGGGTTTTGATTCGGTAGTACACCGGAAAACTCCTTCTTAAACAGGTCTGAAGCTTCCTGAAATTGCCCATCAATCCTTATCCCATCAAAGTTGAGGGGGTCTGTGAGATAATCCCTCAGCAAAGTCTCAAATGCTGCCTTGCTAACGCCAATAGTGGTGGGGGCAACGGCGGTACCTTTAAGCAAAATATAGTCAAAACTCACATACGTAAACTCACCGTCAGATATCGGTTTGATCTGAAAAGGTCTATCCCCAAGTTTAATCCCCATGCGGCCCTCACTATTCCCCTCATTCCATGGGTCGAAAGTCAAGGTGGCTGTACCGCTACCGCTGACCCCGTTGGTTAACTCTTCTGAGTAAAATGGACCGTCCAAATTGCTGAAGGTGGTTGTTATCTTGGTGGGTAGATGATATTCCAATTCCTTTTTACGAACGAAACCTCCCGAACCATCAGCTAGGGTTTTCACAAAAAGAGCCACATTACTCGGTCCTTCCGGATCCACCACCGATAGGAAGCGAGCTACGTTAAACTTCTTATCTACTAGAAGATTGCTGGGGTCTCCTTGTTGGTAAGCCTGTACTGTAATTTGAGCTGCGTAGAGTTGGTCCGCTACATGCATGGGAATATCAGCTAGCATATCCAAAACCTCCACTTTAATGGTTTTACTTTCACCTGGTTCAAGTCTCAATTTCTCCTTTGGCAGTCCTTCCAGAAATTGGTCAACTGGTCCATCTGCGGTTAATTTAACAACGAGGGTATTGTCTCCTGAATC
>JH611096.1 GCA_000252485.1 Prochloron didemni P4-Papua_New_Guinea
TCTATCGATAGGTTAAAGAGCGATCGCCAATCTTCGATCTATTAGATCCAAACTGGTAACAGCGATCGCGAAGAGATTGGCTCAATGTGAGCCCCTCAGTCAATTAATTCATCCTACTAGTATCCCCATAGAAACCGCTATAAGCTTCCATACCGTGTTCACCGATATCCAAACCCTGAAGTTCTTCTTCCTCTGATACTCGCAAACCAAAAATAGCCTTCAGTGCCAGCCAGAAAATCGCACTAGAAACTGCAGCCATAACCCCTACAGCAGCAATACCGAGTATTTGTACTCCAATTTGAGCCAGATCCCCAGAGATAAATAATCCCGCTTCTGGACCATTACCATTGCCGTAAATATCGGGATTAGCAAACAAACCCACCGCCAATGTTCCCCAAATACCATTGATCAAGTGAACCGAAATTGCACCCACTGGATCGTCAATATTAATGCTGTCGAAGAAAAAGACAGATAAAACCACCAATATCCCAGCAATGCAGCCAATCAACACCGCAGACTGATAGCTGACAAAAGCACAGGAAGCGGTAATGGCTACCAAACCTGCCAGTATCCCATTAATAATCATGGATAAGTCTGGCTTGCCAGTAATAAACCAAGAAGTTGCTGTGGCTAAGGTTGCTCCCGCTGCCGCAGCTAAGTTAGTAGTGAGAGCAATACGAGCAATACTGCCATCTACCGCCATAGTGGATCCGGGATTGAAACCGAACCAACCGATCCAAAGAATGAAAGCACCGAGAGTAGCAAGACCTAAATTGTGACCTGGTAAGGGCAAGGTCATGTCGTCGTTCCTGTATTTGCCAATGCGCGGGCCCAAAATTGCCGCACCTAGTAAAGCAGCCCAACCCCCTACGGAATGGACCACTGTAGAACCTGCAAAATCCCAAAACCCCATTTCTGCCAGCCAGCCACCACCCCAAACCCAGTGACCCACAAGAGGATACCAGAAACTTACTAGCAGAAAGCTAAATAAAATAAAGTCAAGAAATTTAATTCGTTCCGCTACAGCACCAGATACAATGGTTGCCGCAGTTCCAGCGAAGGCTACTTGAAATAAGAATTTAGCTGCGAGAGGAACTCCCGTCCAATTGAGGGAACTGTATACTCCCTGATATTCATCTCCTATGGCTGGACTATTATCAGAGCCATTGAGAAAAAAGCCATTGCTACCAAAGACAGAATTGCCATCCCCAAACATCAAAGCAAAGCCTACTGACCAAAAAGCAAGAGTGGAAATGGCAAAGACAATTAGGTTTTTTGCTAAGAGATTGACAGCATTTTTACGGCGGCAAAAACCAGTTTCTAACATGGCAAAGCCAGCATTCATCAAAATTACCAATACTGAAGCTAAAACCACCCACAATGTATCCAGTCCAACCTTGAGTTCAGACACCATGTTTTCTGTTGGCAGATTATCCTGGGCTAAGGCAGCGTAACCGGAAAGCAAAAGAATAATACTGGCTAAAACAATGGAAGCTTGCCAATTAGGAGATAGTTTTTTGAGCTTTCTCTGGAATGAATTGGATTTATTCTTGCGTTTTAATCTCTTGGAAACTAGTCTTAATTTAGACATATAGCAGTTGATAGTTGATAATTGATAGTTGACAGTTAATATCTAGCACTTCGCGCTAGGAAAAATTAAAATGTATTAATATATATATTTCTTGGCTGAATCAAAATATTTAATATATTTAATAACTAATTTACTAATTAGTTCGTGACTACTGATAAAATGTTTTTGCTTTTCATAATTTAATTATTTGACTCCTGCCACTGTTGGCAATAACATATCGGCATCCAAAATAAATATTGTTGAATTCGTGTCTTCTTGAGGAATAACTGCTACATGACTGGCAATTTCTAGGGTATCAGCTCGGCGATAGGATTCCGGTAAGGCACGAATTAAAGATGATTGCACGTCGATTAAACTTGGTGTTTTGGTGACTAAAATGCCAAACTGTTCGCCACTATTATTTCTAACCACAATAAAGTAAGCTTTCTCACCAGATTGGGGAATTTGGCTAACTTCAAACAAGCGCTTATGCAGATCGATGATTGTTATATCGCCATCGCCCACACGAGCCATCCCCAAGTGATTCAGTCCGCTACTGTAAATATTGGTATAATTAACTACTTTTACCACCAATTCTACTGGCACAGCTAAATTCAGACTGCCAATATTAAACATGAGTAATTTAAGTGATTCTATTTCTCGGTCATTAGCCATCTAAACTTCACGGGAGAATGGGAACCGCGACGAAACAACTCGCGGAGGAAATTTGACACTTCGACTACGCGGTCACTGAGCGCTTGCCCTGAGCGAAGTCGAAGGGAAGTCGAAGTGCAGTGACCACTTGCATATTTTAACACATCTCAGCGACCTTCGTTGTCCAATGGAGTAAACTTATCTGAATTGGACAAATCAATAACGCTCTCGGTGGGCGATGCCCACCCTACTTGCTACTTATAGCAGTCGTCATGATGCTGAGGACACAATTTTTGGGATGGTGCATGCCTTGTCTCCCCTACAAAATGTCCTAGCTTATTTTGTTTAATTATTCTCGAATTCCATCAAATGCCCGCCAAAGACATTTACCACAACAACGTCAAAAATGCCCTTGTTACAGACGGCTGGACAATTACTAAAGATCCTCTTATCCTAACTATAGGAAAAAAAGACTTATTTGTTGATTTAGGAGCAAAAAAGCTAATTTCTGCTGAAAAGGGAGAACGAAAAATCGCGGTAGAAATTAAAAGCTTCATCGGTGTATCATTAGTTAATGACCTAGAGAAAGCTTTAGGACAATATACCCTATATTTAGATATACTAGCAGATAAAGAACCAGAACGTCTGCTTTACCTAGCCATTAGAGCAAAAACTTTTGCTGAAATATTTGAAGAGCCGATTGGTAAAATTTTATTAGCAAAAAAAAGATTTAATATGAAATCTAAAAATGTTTGCTACAGATACAATAGTGAATGATTTCAGCCCAGAAACCGGGTTTCTCCTATTATTTTAAGGATTAATGCTAAAATTTTGGAAAGAAACCCGGTTTCTCAACCTACGGGATAACCTCAATCTATACTACCATTGGATAAACTATTTGTAGCAAATATTTTCGTAATTCATATAAACTCTTGATTTTCGAGCCAACTACTGAAGAGATAAGACAATGGATAGATTAAATAGAATACACCACATTATTGAAAAAATACTCCGAGAATACGCCGCTCTTCCTTATACTTATGACGACTTAAAACACCAATTAATTATCAGTAGCGATCGCCATCATTATCTCCTGATGACTATAGGTTGGGAAAATGGCATTAAAGTGCATGGTTGTCTAGTTCACCTAGAAATTATTGGCAATAAAATCTGGATACATCGAGATGGATTAGAAGATGGAATAGCTAATGATTTGATTGACGCAGGAATAGGAAAAGAAGAGATTGTTCTCGCTTTTCATCCCCCTGAAATTCGGCCTCATACTGGATTTGCTGTTAGTTAAAAAACTATCTATAGCAATGAACAATTAACAATTAACAATTAACAATAATGTCCAACAAACAACAAATAACCAACAACAAATAACCAACAACCAACAACCAACAACCAAATCTATCTTGCTGCAGCAGTTGCAGAAACACCCTTACCAATCAAACCTTCTATTTGACTGAGAAAATCTTGTTCGATATAAGGCTTAGTAAAATAAGCAGTCGCACCCAATTGCATGGCCAACTGGCGGTGTTTGGGGCTGCTGCGGGAAGTTAGCATGGCTACCGGGATACCAGTCATTTTTGGTTGTTTCCGACGTTGAGCCAGAAACTCAAAACCATTCATATTGGGCATTTCAATATCGCAAATCACCAACTCCACTTGGTCATTTTTCTCCAATTGTGTCAATGCTTCCTTGCCATCTCGCGCTTGCAGTACCATATAGCCAGCTTTTTGCAAGCTCAAAGCCAAAGTACGCCGCAAGGCAGCAGAATCGTCTACTACGAGAACTCGGTTGGCCCTAATAGTTTGACGAGATAGGGGGATTTCCTCCGATTGATCCTCTTGAAGCATTTCAGGAACAATCGCCACCTCACCTCCTCTTGTGACTGTAGGTGCAGCACTGGCACCCAAAACATATTCAATTAACAGCGAACCGTCCATGGTGGGAATGAGAGTGCCATCCCCAAGAATAGTAGAACCGTAGATATAACTGGGAGGAGAGATAGACTCACCCAAAGGTTTAATTACCAGTTCCTGTTCCGTCACCAATCGCTCGATTTCCAAAGCAAAAACTTGGTCTTGCCAGCGCAGTAAAATCAAAGGTAAGGCCCAATCCTCCGGTGCATTAACCGAAGCCGCTAATACCTTACTCGGTACGGTAGAAGGAATGGGACAGGCATATTCGAGCAAGTCCACCAAAGGATAAATGGGAATCACCTGTTGCTGCCAGAACAAAAACCTTTCTTTTCCAGAACGCTTGATTTGCTCCGGCTGAGGAATGATAATTTCTTCAATACTGTCAGAAGGCAATGCCAAAGCAGTAGAACCGATAGAACAAACCAGTAATTTGGCAATAGTTAGAGTTAAAGGTAAGCGTAAAGTAAAAGTGGTTCCTTTCCCTTGTACGGAATTAACGCTAACCGTTCCTTTAATTTCCCGCAGTTGGGAGCGCACGATATCCAGTCCTACTCCCCGTCCAGAAATTTCGCTTACTTGCTTTGCTGTAGAAAATCCCGGTTCAAAAATCAAATCTAACAATCGCTCCGTAGTGGTTAAGTCTAGTTCTTTCGCGGATAAAATCCCCCTTTCTACTGCCTTCTTGGCGATTTTATCCAAATCTATACCCCCACCATCATCCTTAATTTCTACAATAGTTTGATTGCCTTTATGATAGGAATTAATTTCAATCGTACCTTGTTTTGGTTTGCCCTGTTGCTCTCTAACCTCTGGCATTTCCATCCCGTGGTCGAAAGCATTGCGCAGTAAATGAACTAAAGGATCGTATAATTTTTCAAGTATTGCTTTGTCCACCAATACAGAAGTGCCAGTCATCTTCAAGCCGACATTTTTTTCATACTGGGTACACAAGTCTCTCAAGACCCGAGGAAAGCGGTTAAGAACTTCTGAAAGAGGTAACATCCTCGCCCACATTAGTTCGTCCCGAAGATACACCAGCGTTTGTCGCTGTTCTTCAATAGTTCGATTGGATTGTTGGGCAAACAGAGCCACATCATCTACCGCTTCTTCTAACTGGAGAGTTTCTTCCAGAACCTCTTGCAGTACTGTGTACACTTGAGAATAACTATCCATCTCCAGAGAGTCAAAATCTTCCTTGTCTGCCACACCCATATTGGTTGGGGGCAAATTTCCATTTTCCGACCTCGGTGGGCGATCACTTCGTTCTTTAGCAACTACCATGCGATCTGATAGTTCCTGCAAACTTCCGGCAATCTTCTTAAAGTTACGAAAGCGACGGAGCAGTTCTTTTACCGTATCCTGCAGTTGCTCGTTTTGCAGCGCAAGACCGTTGCGGTTAATAGTTAATTCCCCCACCAGATTATTCATTTGTTCCAAGCGGCTGAGATCCACTCTAATGGAAAGGTTCTTGCCACTGGGTGTTTTTGCCTTGCTTTTCTTTTCCTGTTTCTCAGTTCCATTCTTCTGTTGGGAATATGCTGATGGAGCAACTAACTTGGCTACCTTGGTTGCTACTTTTGGGACAGGGGCTTGTTCTACAGATGGCAGGGTCAGGAAAATATTCTCAATGGAGTCTACTGCTTCTTTAATGCTTGTTGGTGTATTTACTTCTACTTCTATTTCTTCTTGTTCTTCTGGAGGACTACCAAAAACATCATCTAAAGAAGGTCCTGGTATCTCTCCCCCTTGCTGGACTAAAACATTTTCCTCTTCTGGTTGTTGTTCTGGAGGACTACCAAAAACATCATCTAAAGAAGGTGCTGGTATCTTTCCCTCTTGCTGGACTACAAAATTTTTCTCTTCTGGTTGTTGTTCTGGAGGACTAGCAAAAACATCATCTAAAGAAGGTGCTGGTATCTCTCCCCCTTGCTGGACTAGAACATTTTCCTCTTCTGGTATTTGTTCTGGAGAACTACCAAAAACATCATCTAAAGAGGGTGCTGGTATCTCTCCCCCTTGCTGGACTAAAACATTTTCCTCTTCTGGTAGTTCTTTTGGAGGACTACCAAAAACATCATCTAAAGAAGGAGCTGGTATCTCTCCCCCTTGCTGGACTAAAACATTTTCCTCTTCTGGTTGTTCTTCTGGAGGACTACCAAAAACATTATCTAAAGAAGGAACTTCTATCTCTTGCTGATTGTCTAAAGATTTAGACTCTGGTGCTGTATCATCTTGAGATTCTTGTTCTCCCCAACCGCCAAAGACATCATCTAGAGAAATTACTGATACATCTATTTCCCTCTCTTGTACCCTATCATCTTGAGATTCTCCCTGTCCCCAACCACCAAATACATCATCCAGAGATCCTGCTTCAGTCTCTATTACTGTCTCTAGGAAAGAAACATCTGGTTCTGTTAAAGTTTGAGATAACTCAGCAGCAGTTTTGGGAGAAGGAGAAGATTCTATAAATGCTAACAGAGCTGCAGAGGGACTGCCTCCTTCGGCGCGATCGCCTGCCAAAACCTTATCTCTTGCTGCATTAAAATCTGCTAGAGCTAGTTGGGTAATCTCCAAAGCTCGATCTGGGTGCAAATTTACTGCTTGCTCTGCAACATTAGCCAACCTGCCGAAACCTGGCAAACTCAATAGTTCCGCAAAACCTGCTAATACTTCCGCAGCGGCTCTTAATTCTCCAGCTACTTGGTATTCTTCTGGATTAGCGATCACTCTTTCCAAGCTTTCTAATTCTTTCGCTACATCCACCTCAAAAATATTCTCTACTAAATCCACTCCCAAATCTGCGCTGGTGGGAATATAATCCTCAGCAGCCTGCATGGCATCTTCTAGCTTGGCCTCAATTTTGGTTAAAATAGGCTCTGCTAGCTCTAGGGCAGCCTCTTCATCAAAACGAAGTGTATTAATTTGTTCTATAAGAGGATTGCGCAAGCAGTCAAAAGCTTGAAGCAGTAAGCTTTCTAACTCAGTATCTATTTCTTGATTATATAGAGCTTTAAATATATCTTCCAGACGATGAGACAGAGTTTTAATTACATTTAATTCAACGCTAGCTGCTCCTCCTTTAATGGAATGAGCTGCTCGCATAATTTCGTGTATTTTATTATTACTGGTATCTTGCCGCAGAGTCAGCAAACCGGATTCGATGATTTGCAAAAGCTCTGTTGCTTCTTCGATAAAAAATTGATAGGCTTGATCGCGGAATTCTGGATCGATCATCGAAATCGTTGTTGGTTATTGGTTGTTGGTTGTTTGTTATTCGTTCCATCCATGACTCATGACTCACAATTGAAAATTAATAAACCATGACCTATAGAATTTGATATTATTATTCTAATTATCTATTTTAAACTAATTATAGCAGTTGACAGTTGATAGTGGACAGTTGATAGTTATACAGCAACCTGTATAAATGCTGGAACTCAATAGTAAACACTTTCATAGGCCGATATTATCATAGATGTACCTCATGAGTCCAAGAAATGCTATATTTATCTTTCTGCTATTGTTAAACTAGTTAATCCCCTGCAAATCCAAGATTATACCTACAGAATAAGTCAATCTACTCTAAATCTACCCACACTATCTTCTAACTCTCGTGCCACTGTCAATAATTCTCCAAAAGAAGCAGATACCTCAATGGCAGACCGGTCAGTTTTTTCTGCAATGGCGGCCACATCGGTCATGGTTTGAGTCACTACTCGGGAGTCTTGAGATTGTTCTATCGCAGCTTGGGCGATCGCTGCTACCAATTCATTAATTTCCCTGCTCGCCGTTTGGATCTGATTCAGATTCTCCCTGACAAACTCTACTCGTTTGCTACCAGCTACTACCTGTTCCCTCCCCGTTTCCATCGCTGCTATCACCAGATCTGTTTCGCTTTGGATTTCTGCCACTAGGTTTTCAATATCTGCCGTTGCTTCTGCTGATTGTTGGGCTAGGATTCTCACTTCATCCGCAATTACCGCAAAGCCCCGACCTTCTTCCCCCGCTCGAGCTGCCTCAATGGATGCCTTCAGAGCCAATAAGTGGGTTTGAGCTGCAAATCGACTAATCAAGTTCACCACTTGGGAAATTTTTTGGGAAGATTCCCCTAATTCCTTGATTTTCTTAGCAGTTTCTGCTACACTCTCCTTAATTGCTTGGATATCTTCTACAGTGCGGTTCATAGCCACATCTCCTATTCCCAGAGTTTCTGCAGCTTTTTGCACTGCAATTTCAGCTTGTTCTGCTCCTGCAGCAACAGCAGAAATAGATTCCGCCATAGCTTGAATTCGCTCCAGCGCTGTGGTAATTTCCTCTCTTTGCTCTTTAGCTCCCGCTGATAAAGCGATAACGGAAGTTTCATTGCTAGTGGTAGTGCTTGCCACTTTAGTTGTTGTTGTTTGCACTTGGGTAACAAGTTTGCGCAAATTTTCCACTGTGGAATTGTAAGAGTCTGCCACCGTACCGATTTCATCGGAGGTAACCCTAGCTCTGACGGTGAGATCCCCTTGACTGATGGGCTCAACTTCCATTAACAATTCTAAGGCTCTTTGCTGCAATTGTTCCTTTGCTTCTCTTTGTTCTTGTTCTGATTGTTGCTGCTCTTCAATCAAGGTGATCCGCTCGAGGATAATGCCGAATTGAAACCCTACTCGTTTGAGGAAATTAATTTCTCCTTCTTGCCATTGGCGGGGTTCGCCACATTGATGGGCAATCAGCAGCCCAAACAACCGCTCCTGACTCCCAATGGGTGCCACCAAATTAGCCTTGATTTCCAAGCTTTGCATTAACTTTCGATGATCCGGATGCAAAGAAGCATGGTCAAGATTATCGATTGCCACCACTCGACCTTGTTTATATTCCTCCTTCAACTTGTCGGGAATGCAGCCATCTTTAATTTCCTTATTCAAGGCGCTCGAATACCCTACCCCTAAAGATTCAACCCCGATATAACCGCTACCATCTGGGTTAAATTGGTAGATAACAAGGCGATCAGCCTGGAGAAATTGACGGACATCTTCAAGTGCTGACTGAAAAATAGACTTAGAACTCTCCCAATCCATAACTCGCTCGCTGCTGATCGCTGTTAACAGCCTCGCCTCTCGAGCAGCCTTTTTTTGTTCTTCTAAAAGTTTCTTAATCTGAATCAGCAGATTGTTAAAAGTTGTTGCTAAAGTTTGAGTTTCGAGAGTACCCCTCGGTTCCATCATTACATCCAAATTTCCCGTTGCTAACTCTTTTGCTTTAGCTGACAAATTACTTAAAGGTTTAGCTAAAAAATTAGCTAAACGCTCAATTAAAATAATAACAACTACCCCTACTATTAATGATGTCAAGACAAATATGCCTAATATTTCTTGGCCTGCACTTGTTATGTCTGACTCTTTAATAGAAGCAATTGTTACCCAATTAGTTTTGGGTACAGTAGCTATATGGTATTCTCTACTTTTATAACTAAATGCAGCAGTCAAAATTTTCCTGTCAGTTTCTGCAACTAAATTTACATTTACAGATTCCAGAGATGAATTTAGAGTTTGTAATTGGGAGGAAAATTCCTCTGTATCTATCTCCTTTTCTGATATTTTTTTGACCATAGAGACAGCAATTTCAACAATCTCTTCCCCTCCCTCTACATTTAGAGTATCTACGATCCCATCAGCTGTTATGGTATAAATTGCCTTTTGAGAGTTAGTGTCAACTACTTGTATTTGCTCGGAATCAGTGAGTTGGGAATGTTTTAAATAGGTCCCTAGTTTTTTACCAAATTGACTAGAAGGCAAAACTGCTTTAAGAACGCCAAGTAATTCTCCTGAGCGAGGATCTTTAATTGCCAAAACTAAATCTATACTATAAGTCTTGGCAGATTGGTCGAAGTCTAAATCATCAATAAATTGACCTTGGCTTTTGCCCTTTTGCCACCAAGATTCATCCCGCTGCACGAAATCTGCGGTTTTATTAGAGTAAGCAAGATTAAAACCATTGCGTTCGGTAAAAAATAACTGGGCAATATCTGTCTTGTCTACCGTGCGCTCTAAATAATCATTAAGTATTGGATTGGAGCGCAGCAGATTTGTTTGCTTAAAACGCACATCTAACTGCTCATTTGGTTGTTCCGGCAGTCCTAAACTTTCAGCTTCTTGACTGCCAGTACGAGCAGCATTAATCACTAACGGATTAGTGGCAACTGCTACGGTAATTTGGAAGGCATCTTCCAACAAACTTGCCGTTACTTCCCCAATGATAAGAGCTTGATTTTTCAGCTTAGTTGCAATCTGCTTTTCAGTTTTTTGTTGAATATTAACGTATCCCACTGTGCTGGCAATCACGAGGGGAATTAATATGGTTGGTATAATTGTTTTAAATAAGGTAATGCGCAGAGTAGGTTTTGATTCTTCTCCTGGCCGATCTTGCTTATTACCAGTTAATTTTTCGTCAAAATTTCCAAAAGTCATGAGCGTATCTGGTTAAAACTTTATCCTTTAAGTAGTCGTGCAAAATTATTTGTATATAATTTTGACTCGTTACCAAGCGACCGCAATGAGCGAATATCAAATTAATTTTGCCTAGGTACTTATTAAACAATACTAGCTCACCTTAAACTGATCTACAGTATTTTGCAAATTATTTCCAACTTCTAGTAATTCTTGAAAAGACGCAGATACCTCATTAGCTGAAGTTGAAGTTTTGTCCGTAATCGCTGCCACCTGGGCCATAGTTTGGATAACAACTTCCGAATCCTGAGATTGCTCGGAAGCTGCCTCGGCAATAGAGGCTACTAATTTATCAATTTGAGTACTTGCTGCTTGGATCTGAGTCAAACTCTTGCGGGCTTCTTCCACCAGTTTAGTCCCACTCACCACCTGTTCTGTCCCCGCTTCCATTGCCGCTACCACCTCATTGGTTTCTGCTTGAATTTCTGCTACAAGGCTTTCGATTTCTGCCGTTGCTTCTGCTGACTGTCTGGCGAGAGAGCGCACTTCATCAGCAACCACCGCAAAGCCACGTCCTTCTTCTCCAGCGTGGGCTGCTTCAATAGAGGCATTTAAAGCTAACAAGTTAGTTTGGTCTGCAAAGTTACTAATCAGGTTAACTACCTTAGAAATCTTTTGAGATGACTCTCCCAGTCTTTTAACTTTCTTCGCTGTTTCTGCCACTGTTTCCCTGATTGCCATAATCCCTTCCACAGTTCTATCCATAGCGGCATCTCCAACTTCTACAGTCTGATTGGCTTGTTGAACTGCAAGTTCTGCTTCTTCAGCATTAGTAGCCACCGCACGCACCGATTCCGCCATAGCCAAAATCCGATCCAGAGCAGCAGAGATTTCCTCTGTCTGTGCCAATGCTCCTTGAGAAAGTTCCGAAATGGACTGCTGATTGTTCTCAGTGGTTGTAGCCACTTGTTCTACTGCCGTTTTCACTTGGGTGACAATTTTGCGCAAGCTTTCAATGGTGGCATTGTATGAGTCGGCAATAGTACCGATTTCATCGGGAGTAACGATAGCGCGGATGCTCAGGTCTCCTTTACTGACCGGATCTACTTGCATCAGCAATTCCAAAGCTCTCCGTTGCAATTCTTCTTTCCCTTGTCGCTGTTCTTCTTCTGCTTTAATTTGCTGTTGCAATAAATTTTCCCGCTCAAGAGCAAAACCGATTTGAGTGGCAACTTGTGCTACCAAATCTCTTTCCTGTTGCTGCCAAAGGCGAGGCGCAGAACACTGATGAGCAATTAATAAACCCATTAGTTGATCGCTTACTATAATTGGCGTGATTAAATTGGCTTTAACGGCAAAACGTTCCAGTTGTTCCAGATGGCATTGAGTCAAACCCGCTTCATAAATATTGCTAACAGGTTGAATGCGACCTTGCTGGTATTTTTCTCTGTATTCCTGGGTAAAACAACGGTCGTTAATTTCCGCTCCTAGGGCTGTAGGCCAATTTTTATCTACTGATTCGGCAATAATTTTACCCACGCCTTGCTCGTCCAAGGAATAGATAACTACGCGATCAGCTTTTAAAGCTTTTTTACTTTCGGTAACTGCAGTTTGAAAGACTTCTTCTTTTCCATTGCAACGACTGATAGCAGTGGTGATCTGATTGAGAAAGCTTGCGAGTTCTGCTCTCCTAAGCAGCAGTTCTTCATTTGCCTCGACGCTGGCGAGCATCTGATTAATTTCCTGAGAGAGAATGCCGATTTCATCAAGGCGATCTGTTTCTTCTAATCGATCGCCTTCTTCACCCGATCGCACGTCTTTAGCAAACTGGGCGAGACGGCGTAAGGGCTTAGAAATATTATTGGCAATGGGAATAGATACGCCAATAATAATAATGATAATCACAAACCCCAAGATAACCCCTGTTAGCTTCAACTCATTTAAATGAGTATTTACTGTGGTTTTTGATTCCCCCACATAAGCAATTCCAACGCTCTTTCCTTCGTGGTTTTTAATGGGACTGTAGGCAGTAAGGTATGGAATACCAATAATATTAGCATCGCCAACAAACTCTTCTTGGCGATTCAATACTGTTTCAGCCACTTCTCGGGAAACCCGCGTGCCGATCGCTCTAGTTTCTCCATCGGTGTAAGGAACGTTGGTGCTAACGAGCCAGTCCTGGGCAAAGATAGTGGCTGTAGATACTTCCGTTGTTTTGTGAAGGCGATCTACTATTTGATAGTTCCGATTGATTATACTGCCGACAATAACAGTTCCCACCAAGTCATTGTTCACAAGGATCGGTTCTACGGCGATAAACGCCAAACCTGCCGAACCATTATCAATATCATAGGTTCCTGGCTTAACAGGTTGTTGGTTTTCTGGCAAATTTTTTGTTGGTTGTTCCCGCAAGTCAATAGCAACTTGTTCGGACAAACCTAGAATTTTCCAGAACTCACCAGGAAGCAATTCAATGCCAGCTAAAGACTGGCGATCGCTCCTAGCTTTTTCCACAATAGAAACTTTAGTTAAATCTATGCCTACCGGTTCATTAGCTATGGGACGGTATTGTTGCTTTGTATCTTGTTCTTTTGGCTCTGTATTGTTTGGTAGAGGAGGGAAAGTTGTAAAATCTTCTCCATCTATTATTTGGATGTATTGGGCTACAGTTTTACCCTGGGCATTGGCAATCAGATAGAAACTGTTATTTGGTTCTTCTGCCTGAGTTTTCTGGATTAGCTCTTCCAAAGTCTTTTTTGCTGCAAGGGAATTACCTTGGGTAGGTTCTAATCCTTTTGTTGTTACTAATGTGGCCAAATTCTCCGCTGCATCTGCAACTGCATGCTCTTCCTCCTCTATTTCCTGCTCCAATAAAATCAATTGTACCTTTAATATTACCTTTAAGTCATCAATAAACTGCTTCTCGGTAATAGATACCATTACTCCTGTCACGATAATAGTTGGCAAAACTGCTCCACCAGCCAGTATAACTAGGAGTTTTTTGCGAAAATTAAAGTTTTCCCAAGTTTTATGCATTCTCTCCCATAAAGAGCTATAATAAAGGGGAGCCTGTAAACTTTGAGGTAATAAATTGTTTTGCTTGCTATTGTTTTTCTTTAGGGATTCAGGAGTCTGGGTCATAAATCTCTCCGGGAGTATCGATTAAAATGCAATATAATCTTATTGGAAAAAACCCTATAATTTGCCCAGAGCTGTCAAAATTGCCGAACCTTCCAAAACTACTATTATATCTCCATTAGGTTTGACCAAATAACCTCGCAAAAATTTAACTAATTCAGGTGAAACAGCAGATGCTGGTGGTGATTGAATTAGATCTGGGTAAAACCTGTCAATATCTTCTACCCGCTTGACTATCAGTCCTAGCATTTTGGGTTTTATTTTGCTGCTAGCTCCTTCTCTGAGAACAAGAGCCCTATATACTGCTGCCGCACTTCCTTGTTCGTACCAAGGAGTTAGTCCGATAGAGTGTCCTAGATCTACTATCCAGAGAATTTCCCCTCGCCAATTGTAAACCCCCATGACCCAAACAGGCATGTGGGGAATTGGCACTATCTGGCCAATGGGAATGGTTAGGACTTCAACGATCTGAGAAATTGGCAATACTGCTGTGGTATCGGGAACCAGATAGAAGCGTAAAAACTGTTCCCCATCCCGATCTGCATCAGTTTCATTCTGTTGCGGTGTCAGGGTAATGGCTGAAAAATCTAATAACATGCTGTAATCTTTTTTACCAATAGATCTCTAGTTCATATTATTGAAGGCAAATCAAGAGAACTAAGAGCATTCAGTAAGGCGGAGCAGGTTTTTAACATTACGCAGTAGTTCTTCCCCATTAATAGGTTTAGCTAGGTAGGCATCTGCTCCTTGTTTCAACCCCCAAAACTTGTCCATTTCAGTTCCTTTGGTGGAGCAGATTATAATGGGGATTTTCTTCGTATTTTCTTCCGATTTGAGTTGGCGACAAATCTCAAATCCACTGAGTCCAGGTAAAACAACATCTAAAACTATCAGATCTGGTTTAGATTGACTAATTGTTTGCAATGCTTCTTCACCACTGTAGGCTGTGGATATATTCAAACCACTTTCTTGCAAATACTTAGAGATAATTTCTCTTTCCGTGCTGGAATCATCCACAATTAGAACAGTAGCCATAAAATTCACCTCAAGCTGAAAAATATTACCAATAGATCTTATCTAGTCCACTTTATCAAAACAGCGCCAACTTACTCAATTCTCTTGTCAATCTCAAACAACTAAAAGCTTAAGCGTTTTAGCCTTCGAGATTTTTGCCACAATAGTATAATAAAATCTAATGTCATTATTACTGCACCTGCTTATGTTTGCGTATCTTCTCTAGTATTTTCTGGATTCAGGTATTTTCTAATCGTCCCTAGTACTTTATTTGCTTCCACTGGTTTGCCGAGAAAGTCATCGGAACCAACCATTTTCGCTCTGACTCTATCTACTAAACCGTCATTTCCTGTCAAGATAACGATGGGGGTATTACGGAAGATGGAAAGTTTCCTCAACTGACCGCAAATTTCGTAGCCATTACCATTTGGCATAACTAAATCGAGGAAAATCAAATCTGGCTTGCGTGCCAGCAAAATAGCTATCGCCCTTAGAGCATCATTTATGGCAACAAACTGATAGCCTGCTTCTTTGAGAATCTTCTCCATAGTTTGACAAATCATTGGACTATCATCTACACAGGCGATCAAAGTTCCTTTCTGATCTTGTTGCTTCCGAGGAGGGCTTTTTCGCTTTGGCGTAGCGGCTATTGAAGTTGTCAGATCTGGAATATCTACCAATTCTATCAACCCTAATTGAATATAAGGCATGAGAGAGCGAGTAACTTGAACTAAATCTCGTTTCATCTGTATTGCCAGATCTCGCAAAGTGTGTTGTCCGTCTAAAAGTTTGGTCAACACCTGGTAGGTTTTCGGCGATGTTTGAGCTTGTAATTGGGACTGTTGTCTAATTACTGGAGCCTCATTGGGAGAGCGATTTGCTATTTTTGATCCTTGCCATGCTTGCCATATTTTCCAAGCTTCAGCAATTACCTGATCTGCATCGATCAATACTAGTTGCTTCAAAGATAATTCGTTGTCCGGCTTAAATTCATATGTCACCTGCACTGCTTGGGTCATATCGAAGAACACCTCCACGATGGCGGAGCGAATTATTTTAGCTACTTGTTCCCGATTTATTTTCTCCTGCTCTACCCACAAGCATAACAGTTCGTAATCCCAACAGGTCTTAAAGTTGAATCCATTTGCTGCTCTTTGCAGTAACTTGGACAGCTCTGGTGCTATTGCTGGTGTGTGGGCGATTAAATTCCGCCGCCATCTTCTTACTGGATGTACCCCTCCAGTGGCATATATTATTCTACCCAGGTAGATATAAAATGTCCAGCTTCTGCCCTTGGGATCCGTGAGCAACAGTTGACCGCTAAATTGCGGCTGTTTCAAAGTTTGAAACAAACTAGCCTGTTTTGAAGCTACAAACTCCCTTATCGGGACCATATAATCCGTATCTTTGGCGGCCATCATTAATTGCTTTGCTTTCTGCGAAGGTTTAAATTTTCCTATCTAGCTCGACAATAGCCAGAAATTTAATATTTTAACTCTAATTGTAATTCTATACTAATTTGTACGGTTAGATACTCTTTTCTCTTGTTATTTTTTGTATTCTCGGCTTATTTTAGCAATTTGGTTTAGGTAATGAATGATTTTGATTATACTACTTTATTGAAACAGCTCATGGAGCAAGTTGGGATTACTACTTTTAAGCAACTGATTTCTACTGCTGGGGTTTCAGAACGCCAGCTGATGCGTTTGCGCCAAGGACAAGCGTTACAAATGCGTCTCTGTACTCTGCTACAACTGGCTGAAACTTTAGAACTGCCTTTGGAAAAGCTAATCGCTTACTTCTGTCCTCAAGATACAGTTCCAGAAAATCCAGTAGAGCAACTGCAGGATGAGTTCATAGCATTAAAAGAAGAATATCATCGCTTGCGAATTGAGATGGAACGCCAGCAAGAAATTTTTTTAGGAGAGTTTCAGCGTAAGAGTCTGGATCTGCTGGAATCTTGGTTGTTATATTGGCCCAATGCAGCGGCGGCAGCGAGAGCAAATCCTCAGTTTCCAGCTACTAAGCTTTTGTCTTTGGTTAAACCAATAGATCAGTTACTTGCAGGGTGGGGATTAGAAGCGATCGCTTCTCTTGGCGATCAAATACCTTACAATCCCCAGTTCCATCAATTGATTAATGGTTTTGCTGAACCTGGGGAAACAGTAGTGGTACGTCACCTGGGCTATCTCTATCAGCATAAGCTTTTGATTCGCGCCAAAGTCAGCCCAATTATTTAGCTTGCGGGGCCACCCCTAACTGGATTCAACCAACGGCATATTTCTTGTTGGAGCCGATTTAAATCCCCATATAATCCTTGTTTAACCCATTGTCCTATTGCGTCTAATGGGGTAAAAGTTTCTCCTGGTTGCCAGTCAAGATTTTGTCCCAGGGGAGTTAAATGATTGCCTGGAAGTGTGAGGGTAGAAACCAAATTGGGAAAACGCTGCTGTAAAATAGGGTTTAAACTTCTAGTTTGGTCGATGTCGTCGTTATTGAAGCGGATTAAAAGATTGCGGCGAATTTGATAAGCCTGGGCAATTATTTTCTTCGTTTCGTGCGGTGTTGGGGTAAACTCAAGACCCAAGCTCCTATCCAATTCTAACTGTCCTATTAAGGGAATTGCTCGATCTATGGGGTAATTGTTAAAAGATATTAAAATATTCCCAGCTCTTTGTACCTCAAAAAGACTGCCAATGAGTAAGTGAAGCTTGCAGCCTAATGAGTGTCCCATGCCGTAAATTGGAAGATAGCCCGGAATTAAGATATTGTGCTGTTGCAAGCGAGATTTGACTTCCTCAAAGCGATTGAGGGCAAAAAGGGCGATCGCTTGATGATTGAGAGTACTGATAAAAGGTGTTGTAATTATTCCATATCCTTCTTTTGCCAGTTGTTCTAATAACCAACGATAAGTTAAATTAGGCGCTGCTGCAACAAAAGCGCCTCCGAGAAAATGTACAATTGCTATGGGTTGTTTTGGAATTAAAACCCAGCTCCCCAAAATTTCTTGCCAGTCCATGCTAATTATTAGTTTTTAACATTTCTTCAAATTATATCTTAGTTACTTCAATTATGGTAAAGATAAGCTTGTTTTACTTACTGGTTCAGCCCATATAAGACCGCAACTATTAATGTTCTCAATTTACATTCTCACTTATAACGAAGAAATAGATATTGCCCCTTGTCTGGACTCGGCTATGCTTGCCGATGAGGTTATTGTGGTTGATTCTTTTAGTACCGATCGCACTGTAGAAATTGCTTCTTCCTATCCAATTAAAATATATAAGCATAAATTTAAAAGTCATGGAAGGCAGAGAACTTGGATGCTAAAGCATATTGCTACCAAGTATGAATGGGTTTATATTTTAGAAGCGGATGAAAGAATGACAGGAGAGCTATTTCAGGAATGTTTGGAGGCAATCAAAAGTGAAGAAATAATCGGTTATTATGTGGCAGAAAGAGTGATGTTTATGGGGAAATGGATTCGCCGCAGTACCCAATATCCTCGCTACCAAATGCGCCTCTTTCGCAAAGACAAGGTCTGGTTTGAGGACTACGGTCACACGGAACGGGAAGTTTGTCTTGGCAAAACCAGTTTCCTCAAGGCAACCTATCCCCATTATACTTCCGGTAAAGGTATAAGTCGCTGGCTGGAAAAGCATAATCGCTATTCTACTGATGAAGCCATGGAAACTCTCAGTCAATTAGAAAAGGGTAATGTTAATTGGTACAATTTGTTCTTTGGTAAGTCAGAAGTAGAAAAAAGGCGAGCATTAAAAGATGTATCCCTCCGCTTGCCCTTCAGACCTCTATTGCGCTGGCTGTATATGTATTTTATTCTCGGGGGTCTTCTAGATGGGAAGGCAGGTTTTGCTTGGTGTACTTTACAAGCTTTTTATGAGTATCTCATTTTGTTGAAGGTTGAAGAGTTGAAACAACTCGGGTCCGCTGAAAGAGGAGAAATAAAACAAGGTGAGGGAGATTTTTGGTTTTCTCCAGATTCTACTATGTTGGTTCGTGAGGAGCAAGGGGAACAGGGAGGAGAAGAGGGCTAAACTATGCTTCTTTTTATTCGATCTAAAAGTGGCAAGTTATTTTATAATTGATTTCATTGAAAATTATTGATTGTTCATTGTTTATTGATAATTGTTCATTGTCGAAGGAGTAGGGAAAATCATAATGCTGGCATATATCCTGGCGATCGCCGTAGGTCTTGGAAGTTTTGCCCTTTGCATGGGGGCTTTCTTTTTTCCAAAAATTCACCGCGAGCTAGATTTTTTCTGGAGTGCAGTGGGATTGTTTTACGCCTTGGTACTCTGGGTCTGCGCTGGAAGAATCACTGGGGGAGTTTTATTGGGTCAATTATCGGCAGTAGCTCTACTGGGTTGGTTCGGTTGGCAAACTCTGACATTAAGACAGGAAATTGCTCTTCCAGAAGAAAAAACGGAAGTGCAAGGTTCCATCACATCGGCGCTTCCAAATTTATTGGGTAAAATTATTGCTCCCTTTAGCAAGAAATCACCACCGGAAGTGCAGACCGCAACAGTAGTTACGGAAGAGGACACAAAATCCTCTACAGAGGTAGAAGTAATTGTAGAATCTGAAGGTGACACGGAGGCTGCAGAAACTGATACGGTGGAATCAACTGCTGCTGTTGAGGACAAGGAAACAACAGTGCAACAGGAAGTTGAAGCAACTCCTACTGTTGAGGACAAAGAAGCAACAGTGCAACAGGAAGTTGAAGCAACTGCAACGGAACAGCAAGAAGCCATTGAAGCGGAAATAGCAGCTGCAGAGGTTGAAACACCGGAAGAGGAAACACCAGAGACAACCCCAGTTGATTCAAAATCTGAATCAACAGAAGTGAGTTCTGAAAGCGGCGAGAAAAAAGGCTGAGAAATATATTCTTAGACTTCATTTACTCAGGCCATCAATGGCTCATCAATCTACCCCCAGTGTTTAATCTGGTGCTTTAATAAACTTCCATGGAAATTGACCGTGGAGGTTTATTTTTCTAAAATAGAAGATATAACGTAATTAACCGCACCAAATAACTCTTCTAAATCGTAAATACCATAAGGTTTAATTTTCCCTCCACGAGCGATCGCTTAAAACCCCTTGTCAGAAAGCAGAGGCTAAAACTGTCGATATATAAAGAATAATTTTTTCTCCCTTCTCCAAATTATAGCTCTCTCTGTGCGTTCTTAAATAATATCAAATCTGAAAAAGAATGCTACAAATACAATAACAGTTCGAGAGTGTTTGTCAATGCTTAAGACACTCTATTTATTCTCAAAGTCCCCCTTTGATAAGGGGGATTTAGGGGGATAGCAAACATTATCGTATTTCATATAAGAATATTTTTGGGGAAATCGATGAGTTTTTCTGGAACTATCTGTTAACTCTTCTTTGGCTTGGGTGTAAGGTGGGCAATGCCCACCCTACAGGACCAAATAAATCTAGCATTAGCATCATAAGGAGTTAGTTATTTTCTCCTTTTGCTGCTTTTTGCACTATTTCTAGAGGTAAATTCAAGATTTTAGCCACTCCTTGGACATTAAATCCTTCTTGAAGTAATTTAGGAATTACTTCTAACTTCCCCTCTAACTGCCCTTCCAACTTGGCTTCCTGATAAACCTTAGTTTGCTTCAACTCGCTCAATCCAAACATGGCTTCAATCTCCTCGCGACTTTTTTCTGGTAATTTGTAAACAAAAATTGTTTTAATTAAATCGATTAGTTTTTCTCGAACTGCTTCATCGGTTAACTCTTCCTTGGCTTGTTCGATTAAACCTTTTGCCTGAGAGAGCGCTTTTTGCTCCTTTTCCATTATCAGTTTAACAACTCCCAGGCCCAAATTCGGTTCTTCGGACTCTAACTCATTAAGATAAATCCTTTGCACTGTGGCAAGACTGAGAAGACGAGAGAACTGGTCGTTATCCAACCTTTCCGTACTGCGTCGAGGATAAATTACGACTACATTCCAAGGATTGCTGGGATTATACTGCCGCAGGTAAAGGAATAATTCACTAAAAATACGGCGGTATAAGTCATCATCCGGCTGAAACTGAACTTCCACCAGATAGAAAGGTTTATTTCCTGCCGAGGTTTTTGGTAAAAATAAACCGTCCATGCGAAAGGCCAACTGTTTGACTTCCCGGGAGGTAAACTCATAATCATCTGGGTTCAACTCCGGTACTTGAATTAATTCAAAGAAGATGCTGGGAAATTCTAAGAAGAGACGGTAAAAGATGCTGTCTGTTTTCATTTAGACCAATGAGACAATGAACAATTTTTTCCATCCCTAATATAGCAGCCAAATGAGTCCGTGCGATTGCTGGTTGAAAAGAAGATAGAAAAGCGACGGAGATTTGCGAAGAGACTGCCTCAAATTAGAAACCGGGTTTCTTGCTAAAATCCTAGTCTTCAGGACTTACGCAGCAACAGTAGGGTGCGTTCGCAACGCACCGCAACCCATAAATACAAGCGACCGCAATGAGCGAATATCCAATTAATTTTGCCTAGGTACTTACCAAAGTAATAGGAGAAACCCGGTTTCTTGACTCAAATCTATTCTATTCTTACTCTACTTTAATTTTGCGTTCCAATACCGTCGCACAAGCCCCTATCTTCTTCCTTCACATTGGGATTGTGGAGCAAATAATTGCGAATGCGATCGCATCCGAGCTCCATTAAATAGTCAAAGTCCAGATTCCAGAGTTTGATGGTGTTGTCAGCACTGCCAGAAGCTAAGGTGCGGCCATCGGGGCTGAAACTGACGCTATTGACCTCATCAGCATGTCCCAGGAGGGTGCGGATTTCTACTCCCGTCTCTACATCCCAAAGTTTGATGGTCGTGTCCCAACTGCCAGAAGCTAAGGTCTTGCCATCTGGACTGAAACTGACGCTAATGACCGAGCGATTGTGGCCTTCCAGAGAGTCGATTTCTTTTCCAGTTTGTACATCCCAGAGTTTGATAGTGTTGTTCCTACCACCAGAAGCCAAGGTCTTGCCATCTGGACTAAAACTGACGCTATTGACCCAGTCATCATGGCCTGGGAGGGTACGGATTTCTGCTCCCGTTTCTACATCCCAGAGTTTGATGGTATTGTCAGCACTGCAATTCGCCAAGGTCTTGCTATCGGGACTGAAACTGACGCTCCAGACCTCCTCACCGTGGCCGGGCAGAGGGCGCAATTCTTTTCCGGTCTGTACATCCCAGAGTTTGATAGTGCGATCGGAACTGCCAGAAGCTAAGGTCTTGCCATCAGGACTGAAACTGACGCTATAGACCCACTTATCATGGCCTGGGAAGGTGCGGATTTCTTCTCCGGTCTGTACATCCCAGAGTTTGATGGTGCCGTCAAAACTGCCAGAAGCGAAGGTCTTGAGATCTCGACTGAAACTGACGCTATAGATATTAGCATAATAGCCTGACAGAGAGGGTATTTCTGCGACCGTCTGTACATCCCAGAGTTTGATGTTGTTATCACGACTGCAATTCGCCAAGGTTTGGCCATCGGAGCTGAAACTGATGCTATAGACATTAGCATCATGGCCTCGGAGGGTACGGATTTCTTTTCCCGTCTGTATATCCCAGAGTTTGATGGTCCTGTCACGACTGCAATTCGCCAAGGTGTTGCCATCTGGACTGAAACTGACGCTCATGACCTGCTTATCGTGGCCTGACAGAGAGCGGATTTCTTTTCCCGTCTGTATATCCCAGAGTTTGATGGTTCTGTCACGACTGCTAAAAGCTAAGGTGTTGCCATCGGGACTGAAACTGACGCTCATGACCTCTTCATCGGGGCCGGGCAGAGAGCGCAATTCTTTTCTGGTCTGTACATTCCAGAGTTTGATGGTGCCCTCAGAACTGCCAGAAGCTAAGATTTGGCCATCTCGACTGAAACTTAAGCTCCTGACCAAGTCATCATGGCCTGGGAGAGAGTGGATTTCTGCTCTCGTCTCTACATCCCAGAGTTTGATGGTGCCCTCAGAACTGCCAGAAGCTAAGGTTTGGCCATCAGGACTAAAACTGATGCTCCAGACCGAGCTATCATGGCCTGGCAGAGTGCGGATTTCTACTCCTTTCTCTACATCCCAGAGTTTGATGGTGCCCTCAGAACTGCCAGAAGCTAAGGTTTGGCCATCAGGACTAAAACTGACGCTATTGACCGAGCTATCGTGGCCTGGGAGAGAGCAGATTTCTGCTCCTTTCTCTACATCCCAGAGTTTGATGGTGCCGTTAAGACTGCCAGAGGCCAAAGTCTTGCCATCGGGACTGAAACTTACGCTCCAGACCTCATCATCATGCCCTTCCAAGCGGTTCCGTTCCCTACCCTCATAGATATTTCCGATCAAAGCAGCCATCACCTCTGGATCTCTTGCCTTATGTTGTTGCAATATTTTTCCAGCTCGAATCGCTTCCCGTAAAGCATCTAAATCTTTCCCTTCATTCAACAAAGAAAGAGAATAGCGAGCGAGGGAATCTGCCTGACTGAGTTGCGCCTGTTTTGATTGATTCCAAGCAATTACAGATGCAATTGCAGCTCCCACCAAAGCAACAGCAAGAAATATTGCCCCCAGACGCAGCTTTTTATTATC
>JH611097.1 GCA_000252485.1 Prochloron didemni P4-Papua_New_Guinea
TTCTTTCTCTTGCTGTATTTTTTCTTTCTTTTCTTTTTCCTTACGTTCCCGACTCTCAACACTTGCCTGGATAAATTCCTCCCTCAAATCATCCCAACTGTCAAGCTCTTTTTTCTCCCTTAGTTCCAGAACTCGCTGTAACTTAAAACCAGTCCACAGTTCATCTTTGGCTTGCTCTTCATCTTCCTTTCTCAATTCATTCCATCCAGCCGCATCGCTAGTCAATCGGTGGTTGAGAATAATAATTTCTTCTTTTTTGGCAATTAAATCCTGGATAAACCCCCAAGAGCGCAACAATTCTTCGTGAGCAACTTCCACAGTTTGCTGGTCTTTGCCACTAACCAACAGACGAGAATCGATCAGTTTAGCTAAAGTCTTGCTCGTAACCTCATCATTTTTGAAACTAGATTTCTCAACCCTTTTACTAACAGGTTCTTTCCCTACTAGATCCACCAAGGCGATAAAAATTTTCTCAGCAGCTTCTTTTTCCGCCTTAGTCTTCAGTTCTCCATTGAGAAAATCGTTAGCTTGTTTTTGTAGTGCCCCAGCAACACCTTCTAACTCTTCGTAGGTTTTCAACTGCAAAATTCGATTATCTGCAGAAATTTTACTTTCTTGCCACAATAAATCCAGAGTATATTGCAATAAAGGTAGAGAACCTGATCGCTGCTGATTGCGATGGGAAAAATCATCAATAATCCTGTCGATTAAACCAGTTTCAAAAGTTACTCCATTTCTCGCAGCCGGTTCCGCAATTGCCAACCGGAGATTGCCATCCTCCATATCCGTCAAGATTTGACCGTATTGGTCATGTATTGCTCCTAAATCGGGATAAGAACCGAATTCACCGAGAAAATCAGCCCGCATGGTCAGAATAACTTTAACCGAAGCATGGGAACCCTCCATTAATTGCATCAGACTTGTGAGGAAAATATCCCGCTGGGTCTTGGGTGTGAGAGTAAATAATTCTTCAAATTGGTCGATAAAAATTAACCAGGGCTTGTTGCCCTTTAGTGCTTTTACTACTTCACTAAGAGTATCTTCTTCAACAACTTCAGCTAGTGCCGCTCGCTCTTGTTTGTATTGGTTATTTATCAGGGCAACAGAGAAAGACTTAAAAGGATTTCGATCCGGTTCAAAAGTGAGATTGATTAATTGATTGGAACCCCAATTATCTTTTAACTTAGGAATTACTCCTGCTCGAATTAAAGATGATTTCCCGCTTCCCGATGCTCCTAAAAGCAAAAGAATATTGTGGTTTTCTAAATATGCCGTTAATTTATCGATCCAGTCATTGCGACCAAAAAATTTACTGCTATCTCCTTCGTAAAACTTCCTTAATCCTAAATAGGGAGAACCTTGCTTCAGAGTTCGAGAGTGAATTTCAGCATCGGATTTGTCAGAAATATAAGTGATATTAACCGTTCCTGTATTTAGTCCGGCAACTCCTTGTACATCACCTTTAGTTGTTTGAGAAATATTGTCATTCATTTTAATAGTTGACAGCTATTAGTAGGGTGCGGTCGCTAAGAGCGGCGCTTCGCGAGGCGCAACGCACCACACTATCCACAGTGTCTTAAACCAAATTTTGCGTAAGTCCTGTAAGTTTCATGAGATAGGAATTAGAAACTCTCGATTAACCCTTATGAACTCCACCTACGTTAACCGTTCCTATGCTTTTCCCAGCAACACCAATTACATCACCTCCAACTTTTACATTAATATTATCTTTACCGTCTTGAAATCCGTCAGGATCTTCTTGTTTCATTATTTCCTCTGCTACTTTTAAAACTTCCTCATCTCGATCGATACCCGCCTTGCTAATTTTATCTTTTAACAATCCTTCCACTTGCTTAATTTCTTCTGGTTTGGCATCTACCAAACCTTGTGCGAGAGAATCCCCTTCAAACTTGCGCTTAATCAAGGTTTTCAAACCTTCATAGGCATCTTTAACAGTTTTTTCTGCTGTATCCTTAGCCGCAGCAGTAGCACCAGCAACTAAGGCAGCAATAATCAGAGAAATAGGTTCCATAGTTGAGACTCCATAATTACTAGCAAGGAAAAATAACTGTTTCATTTCTATCCTACCAGGACACCATCTTCTTTAGCATTCTTTTTTAGATTTGATATAAAATATCCGTATTCATCTGCATTAATCGTGGCACAGGCATCTTGCCTGTGACACAAATCTTGCCTGTGACACAAATCTTGCCTGTGACACAAATCTTGCCTGTGTCACAGGCACTGGTCTGTTGGGTTTCGTTGCCTTAATCCAACCTACAATACTCAATAATTAGTAGCAGGGAAAAATAACTGTTTCAATTAAACGATTAGTTTTTCTCGAATTACTCCATCGGTTAACTCTTCCTTGGCTTGGGTGTAAGGTGGGCAATGCCCACCCTACGGGACCAAATCAATTGAGCATTAGCATTATAAGGAGTTAGTTATTTTCTCCTTTTGCTGCTTTTCGCACTACTTCTAGAGGTAAATCTGATAGTCTCGCAACTTCTTCGATTTTAAATCCCTGTTCAAGTAATTTAGAAATCATTTCCAACTTCCCCTCTAACTGCCCTTCCAACTTGGCTTCCTGATAAACTAAGGTTTGCTTCAATTCACTCAATCCAAACATGGCTTCAATCTCCTCGCGACTTTTTTCT
>JH611098.1 GCA_000252485.1 Prochloron didemni P4-Papua_New_Guinea
GGGAACCTCTATCGCTATACTTTCAACTCCCCTACTAATTTTACTGACCCCTCTGGACATTGTGTATCACTTGTAGGGCTAGGGATAGCAGGAGGATTAGCGACTGCTGACGGTCCGCTACCATTTGGTGATGCTGCTGGTGTTGGGGTTTTGATTGGGGATTGTTTAGTAACTATAAGTGGTATTGGTTTAATAATCCAGAATTGGCCAGATAACTCTCCGTCTCCCACTACTTTTCCCAGTGACCCACCACCTCTAAATACTCCTCCTTTTGAGTTCCCTCCTTTTGATGAGGATTTTGGGCTTGGGGATTTTGGAGATTTTGCCCCAATACCTGGTTTTGATCATCCTATTGTTCCTCCTTCTTTTCCTCCTCCTTTCCCTAATAATGATGATGTTTTCAATCGTCCTCTGACTTTCCCTGGTGGCTGTGATGACCTCTTTCCACCGTTTTTAGATATTGATGCAAGTGCGCCAGTTGGTCGTCGAGGTTCCCCATTAAATAACACTCCGATGAACCCTCCTGGAGTACCTAGGAATTCAGATAGTATTATTGGTGGGCGACGTTTCACTGGCCATGCTCTTGACGAAATGCAAAACAGAGGTATTCCACCATCAGTTGTTGAAGATGCCATTGTGAATGGCATTCAGTCTCAAGATCCGATTCCAGGACGACAAAGAAGCTTCTCGCCAGACAACCGTATCACGGTAATAACCGAGGGAGGAGATGTAATTACAGTTGTTCCAGGGAGACAAAGATAATAAGATGAATAATACGGACAAAGAAAAATATGCCTTCATGCGAGAACGCATTTATACCTTTAGGGAAGGGAACTTAGAGCTTCCAATTCTAATAGGAGAGCTAATGTTCTTGCGTGACAAAATCGAAGAAATGGATTTGGATTGGGAAGAAAAATTCACCTCAGAGATTGCTACTTTGAGTTCTCTATCTACCTATCCTGACTATTCTTCAAAGCCTAAGTTGTATCAGCTCTTAGAAGATACTCTGGCTAAAATGGATGCTCTTCTTAGCCACGTCAACAATACTCAAAGCCTTGGATAAATTGTTGGCTCATGCACGGCCACCGGCGTCGCATATTTTCGGGATGATAGCTAGTACTTGGACAAAATTAATCGGATATAATCTGTCTTGACTCTTTTGGGTTTCAGCCATTTTTTTGCACAATTAATTTTGTCTGACCACTTAGGTGGGCGTGATTATACTGGTCATGCATTAGATCAAATACAAGGACGAGGTTTAACTCCCACAGTAGTCGAAAATACTATCCAGTCTGGGCAAAAAATTCCTGGAAAAGTACCTGGGACAACTGCCCACTATGATCCTGTCAACGATGTCGCTGTAATTACAGATACGACTTCAGGTCGCGTAGTCACAGCAGCTCCCGGTCGAATCAAACAATGAAGTAATTAAGTCAAGGCAAAGACTATGTCCCTACTAGAACAGGATCAAAAACAATATCAATTAATGGCAAATTACTTGCATCAGTTTAAGAAAGGGCAACTGCAATTAGATCGATTAATCAACGTTCTTGAAGCTCTTTTAGAGGCACTACAAATGCCCGACGAAAAGTGGAAAGAAAATTTCAGAAGTGAATGGTGGACTTTAGAACAAGTCTATGCCGTTGCTCTCGATAGAGAGCAAACAACGTTATCACCAGAAGATCATAATCTGGTTATTGAAACTATCGAAAACATTGAACTTCTTTTAAAAAGATATTTATAGCCTTGATGGATTACACACGTATTCCACTTTAACCTTGAGATTCCATCACTACCAACTGCAGGGGGTGTTGCACTTGCTGACGGTCCGCTACCATTTGGTGATGCTGCTGGTGTTGGGGTTTTGATTGGGGATTGTTTAGTAACTATAAGTGGTATTGGTTTAATAATCCAGAATTGGCCAGATAACTCTCCGTCTCCCACTACTTTTCCCAGTGACCCACCACCTCTAAATACTCCTCCTTTTGAGTTCCCTCCTTTTGATGAGGATTTTGGGCTTGGGGATTTTGGAGATTTTGCCCCAATACCTGGTTTTGATCATCCTACTGTTCCTCCTTCTTTTCCTCCTCCTTTCCCTAATAATGATGATGTTTTCAATCGTCCTCTGACTTTCCCTGGTGGCTGTGATGACCTCTTTCCACCGTTTTTTGACAGTGGCTCAGACGACGTTATCGATGATCTATTCAAGCGCTCTACTCCTGGTCGCAAAACAAAAGGGCGTACATTGCAGCGTGATATTCCAGGCGGTTTGCAAGAAGCTAATGACGCATTTGATGCTCTAAACCCTTCTAATGTCAAGCAAATTGATACCCCTTTTGGACCAGGAAGGGTAGGACAGTTACCTGATGGCCGCACTGTTATAGTAAGATCTGGTAGTTCAAATGATGGTCCCCCTACACTGGAAATACAGAAAGGGAAAAAAAAGATAAAATTCCGTTTTGGAGATTGAATGTAATGAGTAAAAATCTTTTCAAAAGATGGGTTCCACTAGAAAATATTCCGAATGAAATTTATTTAGAAGAGCTTCATCAAATAGATGGAAATCTAATACTCCGGCTGAAAGGCTCTGATGAGGAAGGAGACATATTAGAGGTAGTGTTTGATGCTGCTTTAGTTTACAGAAATATAGATGAAGGAGACTTACTCTTTTATAATCGCTTAGATGGCGAGGACAACCTTGGAAGATGGGGATTTTTCATAATTGAAGACTCAGATTATTTGGCATGGTTTGAACTGACCAGTCAAGGCATTTATGAAGGCAAAGTTATAAATCACTATGCCATATATACACCTAATGACTGTTTTGATATTCTTTCTGCTTATCCGCCACAGGTTCAGTGGATTCATTAATTGCCTAATGGCTGAGAGAGGGACATAGAGGTTGAAAGGCTGGCCATGCAAGGCTTTAGGCCAAGTCTAATATATCCCTCTTCTGTAATCCGTTTTTTGATATTGGTGGAGCAGGGGGTAGATTTCCAAATTCAGATGATATTCTCAGTGTGGTGGTCGAGTTGGTAAGCTAGAAGACGGTAGAACAATTATTGTTAGAGAACAGAGTACTGATGGCAGACCTACTCTAGAAATACAACGGGGTAAAAATAAAACAAAATTTCGTTTTGATTAGTATATAGAGAACCAGTTAGGTCATACTCGTTCCTTTGAATACGATGGAGTAGGAAATCGGCTTTCTACTACGGACCGCAACGGTCGGGTGAGGGAGTTTACTTACGATGGTCTCAACCGTCTAATCTCGGAAAACTGGCTCGATACTGTTGGTAATACGATTCACACTATTTCCAATAGCTACGATGCCGCCAGCCAGTTAATTGCTGTGAGGGACCCAGATTCAAGCTATAGCTATAGTTACGACGAACTCCGTCGTTTACTAACCATAGATAATGGGGGTACTCCTGGGGTTCCCAATGTGGTTTTGACTTATAGCTATGATGGCAATGGCAATATTATTTCCGTGAGGGATGCTATCGATGGAGAAGCTGGAGGAGTGACAGCTTATACTTACGATGAGTTAGACCGAGTTACCCAGATTACCCAGACTGGCAATGAGGTAGCAGATAAACGGGTTGATTTTAGCTACGATGCCATCGGTCAAATTGAGTTGATCGAGCGCTATTCAAATTTGGATGGCACTGAGTTGGTAGTTGGTAGCGACTATACCTACGACTCCTTGAACCGTTTAACCAACCTAACCCACAGCAATAACACCTCAACTGTAGCGTTTTACGATTTTGTTTACGATGAGGCTAGTCGTATCACTCAGATTACAGATATTGATGGAGCTACGGACTATT
>JH611099.1 GCA_000252485.1 Prochloron didemni P4-Papua_New_Guinea
GGGATGAAGATGGAGTTGCAGGTTCTGTAGAACCAGTTTTAACTCAACGCTATGTACACGGTTCTAGGGTGGATGAGGTGTTGGCTCAGGAGGATGGTGATAGCAATTTATTGTGGCATTTGGGCGACCATTTGGGGACGATTCGAGATTTGGTAGATAATAGTGGGGAGGTGATGAATCACTATATCTATGATTCTTTTGGCAATGTGATTGCTCAGACGGATAATACAGTGGAAAATCGCCGTCTGTTTACTGGACGGGAGTTTGATTTCGAGACGGGGCTGTATTATTATCGGGCGCGGTATTATTATTCTCCTACGGGTCGGTTTCTTGGTTTAGATCCTATTGGGTTTGGGGGTGAGGATTGGAATCTTTATCGCTATGTGGGGAACTCTCCAGTAAACTATATTGATCCTTCTGGTCTTTTAGTTGACGGAATATTCGATATAGGAACCGGGGTTCTAATTTTAAGAGACATTACCACGGGTCGAACAGTAGCAGCTACTGGTTATTTTTCTGGAAGTGGGGACGGGAGAAACGATTCTTCTCATTCGGACAGGTTTGGGGGCCCGCTTCCTCGCGGCAGATATGAAATTCTTGAGCAAGCACGACAGGATGGTTTTTATCGCTTGGATCGAATAGACAATTCGCCGAGAAACGACAGAGTGGATGGGGGTACTGGTGATGGTCGCAATCAGTTCAGACTCCATCATCCAGGAGGATCGGTTGGTTGTATTTCCTCTAATGGGAACGATGAAAATGCACTGCCAAATTGGAATAGATTTGTTGATCTACTTGAAAATACTGACACCACCCAAGTACAAGACAATTTTCGACCTTTTTTTTGGTCAGAAAGTATGCCAATTAGAAGATTTGGCGAATTAGAAGTAATCGACACGAGCGCCGGGGATAGAATTCCAGTACGGTTTAGAGATGCCTTTCGTGGGGTGGCTCCCTAAAGTTTCATTATCTAATTTAGACCTCTATGCTTAAACTAACCGTAGTCAAACCCATATATCATTCTCTTGCTGTTCTAGTTTTAATTTTTGTTCTTCTTAGTCAAATCACTGCTTGCCAAGTCCAACTTTCTCCAGCGCCGATTCTGATAGAAGAAACTCGACTCAAGAAAAAAATTCAACGGGTGAGAAGCGCTAATTTTAGTCCAGATGGTAAACTCATAGTTACTGTATCCTCTGATAAAACTGCCCAGATTTGGGATATTTCAGGTAAGCAGTTAGCTATACTTGAAAATCTTGTACAAGATATCCTTAGCGCTAAGTTTAGTCCCGATGGTCAGTATATCATCACCATATCTTGGTATGGGAGTGCCCAGATTTGGGATATTTCAGGTAAGCAGTTAGCTATACTTCGAGGGGGACATAAAAGCAAAATTCGGGATGCTAATTTTAGTCCTGATGGTCAGCTTATTGTCACTGCATCTTCTGGTGAAACCGCCCGCTTGTGGAACTTGTCAGGGGAACTATTGAGAATACTCCAAAGACCTAAAAATCCAATATACAAGGCAAGTTTTAGTCCAAATGGCCAGTATATAGTTACAAAGGGTAATAAAACTGCCACAATATGGGATTTGCAGGGACGACAATTAGCGGTACTCCAAGGACATAATCAATATATACTTAGTGCAAATTTTAGTCCAGACGGTCAACATATTGTCACTGCATCTCAAGATGGAACTGCGCGAGTATGGAATTTATCGGGCAAACAATTATCTATATTTAGAAAACATCGGTTTTCTTTGTTTAAAAGATACCTAATGTATAAAGAAGCTCTATGGGTAAAACGTTCAAATGCTAACGTAATCATTGCTAGTTTTAGCCCTGATGGTCAGCACATTCTTAGTATAGCAGACGATCTCACTGCACGGGTGTGGAATTTATTTGGTAAACAATTAGCAGTATTTAAAAAACATAAAACAGTTATCAATTGTGCTACTTTTAGTCCAGATGGGCAGCGAATTGTTACTGCGTCTAGTGACGGCATGATATATCTATGGGAATTATCGGGAAAGCTTATAGCACTACTCCAAGGACATAAAGGCTCAGTTACGAGCGTCAGTTTTAGTCCGGATGGTCAGCATATTCTAACCGTTGGAGATGATGGTGATGCTCGCTTTTGGGATGTGTCCGACTTGTAGACTCAAAAATACCTGAAGTATTAATTTTAGTTAACTTAATTTAGCCTATTAAAATTAAATTGGTTTAATAAACTAATTACGATAATTTGAACCACCACAGAATACGACCCCGCCAGGAATGTCATCGCCATCACCGACGGATTGGGTAATCGCACTAGTTATAGCTTGGATGCACTCTATCGACGTACTGGTGTAACAGACGCTAGCGGTGAAACTACCACCTACACCTACGACCAAACTGGTAATCTTCTCTCTCTCACCGACCCAGTGGGAAACACCACCAGCTACACTTACGACGAATTAAACCGACTGTTAACAGAAACCAACCAATTAGGTTTTACTCGTTCCTACCAATACGACGCAGTAGGCAACTTATCGACCATTGAAGACCGTAACGGCAGGATTCGCAGCTTCAACTACGACCAGCTCAACCGCAAAACCGCCGAACATTGGTTAGATGGGGATGGCAACTCCATTCGCACCATTAACTCCACTTACGATGCAGTTAGTCAACTGCTTCACGCCAGTGACCCAGATTCCAGCTATACCTACACCTACGATTTAGCTGGTCGAGTAACTTCTGTAGATAATGCCGGAACTCCTGGAATTCCCCATGTAGTGCTAAATTATAGCTACGACG
>JH611100.1 GCA_000252485.1 Prochloron didemni P4-Papua_New_Guinea
TAAACTTATAGCGTAAGCTCTCTGTTGATGGTTTACCGATAAGTTCAAAGAAGGTACCAGGAAATTTCAGAAATAGTTGGTACCAAATACTGTCTGTTTTCATTGATTCTTCTCTCCGGTTGCTTGTGCCATTTCTAAATTTACCATTTCCCAATCTTACTCTGAGTTTCTACAAGCTAATCATTTTCCTCAGCTATTTGTTGAACCTGTTCTAAAGGAAGTTCAAGTGCTTTAGCTATTTGTTTGACAGTCAATCCCAACTTCAGCAACCGGGGTACTGCTTCCACTTTACCTTCCATTTTACCTTTAGCTTCACCTTCAGCTTTACCTTTGGCTTCACCTTTGGCTTCACCTTCAGCTAAAGCTTCTTGATAAACTTTAGTTTGCTTCAACTCACTTAGTCCGAACATAGCCTCTAGTTCCTCCCGACTTTTTTGTGGCAATTTGTAAATGATGATGGTCTCTATGAATTTTATCAAATCCTCTTGGCTTGCTGGATCTGAAACAGTCTGTTTCGTCCGCTCAATTAGTTGTTTTAAAGTCCCCCTTTGGTAAGGGGGATTTAGGGGGATAGTCCCATTTGTAGCAAACCGAAACGTATTTGATATAAG
>JH611101.1 GCA_000252485.1 Prochloron didemni P4-Papua_New_Guinea
ATCGAGAGATAGTTTCCAGGAGTGAACAGCGGGGCATTGCTATTGGCGAACAGCGGGGCATAGCTATTGGCGAACAGCGGGGCATTGAACAAATTGCAGTGAATATGCTTCGTCTAGGAATGGCAATAGAGCAGATTTCTGAGGCGACGGGACTCTCTCTAAAACAAATAAATGGATTAGATAAGTCCGCCAAAGCATCTGATGAAAGAACAAGGTAATTAACTCAACGGTAGCAATTAGATAGAATCTCTAATAAACTAGAGATTCTATGTTACAGATGGCTACTTTTCAAGAGCGATGGAATGGGTTAGTTAACTATAGCGCACTCTTTGCGGATCCCTTCTGGATCGCTTAATGGCGGAGAATCCTTTTCCGTGCGATTTAGCTGATATAATTAGAGAGAAATCGCACCATGCCAGCTAATGACCCAGAAAAAGGCCGATATCAGTACCAAGAGACTTATAAGTCTCGCACCAGATAGATGGATACAGTGGTTGATGGGCAGGTCTGGACTGAAAGTTCTCCAGATTATTTCCTCCGAGTTCCAGTGGGTTGCCAGAGAAAGCGACGTTTTAGTCAAGGCACAGAGTCCTGACTTAGGAGAGTTTCTCATTCTGAACGAGTTGCAACTGAGGTACAACCAACAAGTTCCTCGACGCATGAGGGCTTATACCGCAATGGCCTCGGAAAAATATCAACTTCCGGTTTATGCGGTGTTGATTAATCTACTAGAAGCATCTTCAGGAACAATTGCTAG
>JH611102.1 GCA_000252485.1 Prochloron didemni P4-Papua_New_Guinea
ATCAAGAGATAGTCCAGAGGAGCGAACAGCGGGGCATTGAGCAAGTTGCAGTGAATATGCTTCGTCTAGGAATGGCAATAGAGCAGATTTCTGAGGCGACGGGACTCTCTCTAAAACAAATAAATGGATTAGTCTCCTCCGTCAAAGCATCTGATTTTGAACAAGGTAATTAACTCAACGGTAGCAATTAGATAGAATCTCTAATAAACTAGAGATTCTATGTTCGGGTTTTTTGCTGTCTATTACATCGATTTGAATTTTGAATTTTGAATTTTGAATTCGACCGTCCGGAGCTATCTATCACAATTTGCCATAATAAGCAGTTAGCAAATTAGCTGGATTTTGACTGTTTTGCTGCCAAGCCCACATCTGGTCTCCCAAGGAAAAATGCCACCACTCTACAAGATGACGGCCAAATCCACTCTCCTTCATAATTTCCAATAACAACTCTCGATTCAGATGATATTGCTGTTCCTTCGGGTCGGTAGAATTAGCATAATGCTGGGGATGCGATCGCCCTGATAATTCATCAATAGGAGAGCCCATATCCACCACTTCCCCATTCTCATCTACCAAAGTAACATCCACCGCTGCTCCCGTGCTATGAGGTGGAGGAGTGGCAGGGTCATGGCTGGGAACAGCCCAAAGTTGATATATTTCTTGCCAAAGTTTATTTTTCTCCTGGCTAGATAATTCTTCTGCTTTCAATCCTCGTTGCCGTATCAAATCAGCAAAAGTATAATCCACCATAAATTGCTGTACGGCAAGGGGTCGATAGGCATCGAAGATTTGGATTCGCCAACCAGGATGTTTTTGCTCCAATCTCTTTTGTGCTTGGATTAAAGCATCTAATACCCCTTCACGGAGATAATAGGGTGATCTACCTCCGTAATCAGCTCCTAATTTCTCATAGGGATGGGGAGATTCTACCGCAAACAGTTCTAGGGGGATAGGAACTAAAGGTTCGCCGCACTCTTGAATGAGAATTTTGTGATAAGGTTTCATCTATAACAATGAACAATTTAATCTACAATTTTAGACTATTAATTGATTCAACAATTAACAGCAAAAGGAACTCCACCGTGGTCAATAAGATTAAGTTAGACACAAGAGCGAAATTAACCCTCAGCTTATTACTAACAACCCTGGCGATACCCCCAACACCAGCAGCCGCACAACCCATTCAGCCAGCAGCAGATGGAACGGGAACCAAAGTCACCGTAAATGGGAACCAGTTTGAGATCGACGGTGGAACCCTCTCAGGAGATGGTAGAAATCTTTTTCACTCCTTCCAGGAATTCGGTTTAGATGCCAACCAAATAGCTAATTTCCTCTCCAACCCCCAAATACGCAACATTCTCTCTCGGGTCAACGGTGGCAACCCTTCCATCATAGACGGTTTAATTCAAGTCAGCTCCGGAAACTCCAACCTCTATTTAATCAATCCAGCGGGGATAATCTTTGGCAGCAATGCCAGTTTAAACCTACCGGCAGACTTTACTGCCACCACCGCAACAGCAATTGGTTTTGGCGATAATTGGTTTTATGCCTTTGATGAGAATGATTATCAACAGTTAACGGGCAATCCAGATTCTTTCCTCTTCAGTGGGTCAGGAACCATAGTCAATTTCGGAGAATTAGACCTATCACCAGGAAATAGTTTAACTCTGACAGCTTCCAGAATATTGAATCAAGGTTCTCTAGTGGCACCAGAGGGGGATATTATTATTGCCGCCATACCCGGAGAACAGTTAGTGCGCATCTCCATCCCAGGAAATCTACTCAGTCTAGAAATCCCCTTGCAAATGGATGAACAAGGCAATGTGTTGCCCATCACAGCTCAAACAGTCTTAGAAGGAATAAAGGGAAGTGGCTGGGCCTCATTGAATGAATCAGAAGCGGTAAAATCAGCCACCCGAAGTTCTGGTTTGCCAGATGAATCTGGTAGTGCCATTATATCAGGTTTCCTAGATACTTCTGGGGAAACTGGAGGCAACCTGTTGGTGGCAGGAGCAAAAATTGCCCTGGACTCTGCCAGCGTTGATGCAAGTGGCAGGTTTGGGGGAGGCAATGTTTTCATAAATGGCCAAGAGCAAATATATCTAAGTAGGAATTCTCAGATTAATGCGGATGCAGTCTTATCTGGCAATGGGGGAGAAGTAATAGTTTATAGTAATAATTTAACTAGGTTTTACGGTGAGATAAGCGCCACTGGAGGCAGTAGATTGGGGGATGGTGGATTTGTGGAAGTATCGGGGAAAGAAAGATTATTATTCCGAGGCAATGTAGATGTGGGGGCAGTTTCCGGTCAGGATGGGACAATTTTATTGGACTCCAGGGATATTAATATAGTAGTAGACAATGGTAATAATGATGACCAAGTCTTAGATGATGGAGAAATATTATTCTCAGATGGACTAGATAATGAGGATTTTACCATTACTGATACTGCTTTAACCAGTCTGACAGGCAATACTACCCTAGAAGCAGCTCGGGATATTACAGCAGCGGAAAATGCCAATTTAATCTTTGCCAATCAAACTGCTGGGGAAACAATTAGTTTTACTGCTGGGGGAAATATTGGGATTAATACCGATATAGTAACAGCAGGTGGTGCAATCAGATTAACAGCAACAGGAAACATTACCACAGCTGATCTATCTAGTTCTGGCCTTGTGGGGGGGAACATTGAGTTAAATACAACAACAGGAAATATTAATGTAGGGAATATCAATGCTATTGGCAACTCAGGAAGAGGCGGCAATATCACTATTGAGAGTAGCAATTATAATGTGGAGACTGTGAGATTTACTAACTCTTTTGGGGATGTAATTGTGGCAGCAGAAAATGCCATTAATATCGGAGAAATCAACGCTTTTTCTCTCAGCGAGGATGGGGGAAATGTCTCTATTTTTACTAACAATGGCAATGGAAGCATTGAGGTAGAGGCAATTAATGCCAGAGGGAATAGTAACTTTAACGGTGGAGATATTACTATCAATTCAGGGGCTGCTGTTCGTGTGACTGGCACTTTTACCGAGGAAGCAACTGGCCAGGAAGCGAGTATATCTAGTGTTGGTGGTGTTGGGGGGGCTGTCAGTATTGAGGATAAAAATAGTCCTTCTTTTATGATTGGTGATCCAAGTCTTAACGGTACTGCTGGTTTAATTGTTACTGCTGATTTAACCATGGGGACTGGTGATACCCCTGATGGGATGGATAATCCCGATGGTGGCATGGATGAACCAATTAATGAAACTAGGGAATTAATCGATGATATTGGTCAGAACGACGTAATTCCACCGCAAAATTACCGAGACATTGTGGTTACAAATATTCCAGAAAATGTAGATTCTGGAATAACCAATAATCAAATTATAGAAGATGTAGCTGTGGAGAAAGTGGAAGAGAATGCAACTACTGCCTTTGAGCAATATTTCGGGACAAGTAATATCAGCGATACCATTAATACCAGCCAAGTAACTGGCCAACAAGCCCAGAAGATTTTAAGCAATATTGTTGCCAATACAAATGCTAAACCAGCTTTGATTTATACTTCCTTTTCCCCAGGGAGCAATGAACTGAAATTAGTCTTAGTAACTAACTCCGGGGATGCAATTCAAAAGCAAATACCTGGTGCAACGCAAAAGAAAGTTTTACAAACAGCAAAGGAATTGCGAAAGAATATTGAAGACCTGCGCCGAGAGAGAGAGTACTTACCCAAAGCCCAACAACTCTACAATTGGCTCATCAAACCCTTGGAATCAGAATTGGCTCAAGAGAAAATTAACAACTTAGTCTTCATCATGGAGTCAGGTTTGCGTTCCATTCCTCTAGCGGCATTGCACGACGGCCAACAATACCTAATCGAGAATTATAGCGTGGGTTTAATGCCCAGTCTCAGCCTCACCAATACGGACTACGTCAAGCTCGAAGACCTGTCAGTTTTGGCTATGGGAGCGGAAACTTTTGCAGACCAAATCCCCTTGCCAGGTGTAGGATTTGAGTTAGAGGTGATTACAGAACAATTGTGGCCGGGAGAATCTTTCTTGAATCAAGATTTTACGGTAGAAAACCTCAAGAAAGCACGGAGCCGTAGAAACTATGGTATAATTCACTTAGCTACTCACGCTGAATTCCAACGAGGAAAGCCTGCCAACTCTTACATCCAGTTTAATAATGAAAAATTAGGCTTAGATCGCCTGCGGGAACTGGGATTGAGCAACCCAGCGGTAGAATTAATGGTGCTGAGTGCCTGTCGCACTGCGGTAGGAGATGAAGAGGCGGAGTTGGGTTTTGCTGGACTGGCCCATCAAGCAGGAGTAAAAACAGTTTTGGGGAGCTTGTGGTATGTGAGCGACTCCGGCACGTTGGTTTTGATGAGTGAATTCTATGAAAGGCTGAAAACTGCCCCCATTAAGGCTGAAGCCCTACGACAAGCTCAATTGGCTATGTTGCGTCAAGAAGTTAAATTAGAGGATGATTTGCTAATTATCAGGGGAAATAATCGAGAAGTTCGCTCTTTCAACTTACCCCCTGAGTTACAAAATCAGTCCACAGATCTTTCTCATCCTTACTACTGGTCTGGCTTTACTATGATTGGTAATCCTTGGTAATTGGTTGTTGGTTGTTGGTTGTTGGTTGTTGGTTGTTGGTTGTTGGTTGTTGGTTGTTGGTTGTTGGTTGTTGGTTGTTGGTTGTTGGTAGTTGGTTGTTGCATTATTGTAGGAGCAATTTTTCTGATCAACCTCTTAATTGTTCATTGTTTATTGTTCATTGCTCATTGGGAATTGCTAAAGCTCTCGCAGCGAGGAGCATTCCGAAGGAGTTAGAGAAACCAAACCAAAGATAAGATATGCCGCTACCAGCAATATTGAGCAATAATAGAGGACGACGACCGAAGCGATCGCTCAAACTTCCCCACAAAGGAGTGAAGATAAATTGCATCAAGGAGTAGATGGCAAAAAGAAAGGCGATCTGGCTGGGACTAGCTCCAAATTTTTCGCCGCAAAAAGGTAGCAATGGGAGTACGATCCCCAAACCAACTAAATCGATAAATACGCTCGAAAATAACACGAGCATTGCTTTGGGGTTTCTCATGTTAATTGTTAGAGATAGTTGAGAATATATTGAAAGATAATAGTTTGTTTGATGAATTTTTGTCAATTTGGATTAAGTGATTTTCTCTTGGCCATCTAAATATAGAGTTTCTTGGACTCATGAGGTACATTATATACCAGCCTATGAACAGATGAAGTATTGAGTTCCAGCAACCAACCGGTTATTGTATAACTATCAACTGTCCACTCGACCGAATCTTGAAATTGACAACAAGCTAAAACCCAAGAGGAATAAGGCTTTTGCAAGTTTCTGCCATTTTTTGCGGAGACATTCGCCAATTCTTAAATTTTGAATTTTTAATTTTTAATTTTGAATTCGACCTCAGGAGCTATCAACTGTCAACTGCTATTGAGATTTATTGCTTACTACCATCAGGCATAATAGCTCCATTGAAGTTAGCCCCTTCCAAATCTGCACCTTCCAGATTAGCTTTCAAAAGATTTGCACCTTCCAGATTAGCATTTTTTAGCAAGGCATTCTTTAAATTGGCGTAATTGAGATTAGCTCCAGAAAGATCGGTTTGAGAAAGGTCTGCTCCTGATAAATCAATACTGACTAAATTAGCACCAGAAAGATTAGCTTGCTTCAAATCTATATCTTTTAGTTGTTTCCCAGCGCCACCTTCATTTACTAATTTCCAAACTTGACTCCATTTATCAGACAAAACAGTTTTCTCATTTATTTTTACACCCTTCAAGTTAGCTAACTCCAGGTTGGCATCCTCCAGGTCGGCATGTTCTAAGTTAGCACCCGCAAGATTAGCTTGGGCAAGATTTGCACCTTCCAGATTAGCATGTTCTAAGTTAGTTTGAGAGAGGTTAGCACCATCCAGGGTTGTATTGTTAAGATTAGCACCAGAGAGGTCTAAACCGCTGAGGTTTGCATTGCTAGCTTCTTGATTAACAATTTGCCAAACTAATTTCCATTTATCCGCTACAATTGCTTGATCTAAGATGGTATTTTTCAGATTAGCACCTCTGAGGTTAGCATCGGATAAATTCGCACTAGATAAGTCGGCTTCTTCCAAATTACTGTCTCCCAAATTAGCATTTTTCAAGTTAGCTTTTTTGAGATTAGAATTCTGGAGATTGGCGGATTCTAAGATACTATCCTGTAAGTTAGCGGATTCCAAGGTGCTATCCACTAAATAAGCAGCTGTTAAATCAGCTCCCGACAGCTCGGCATCAATAGCTCCCTGATTAACAATTTGCCAAACTAAAATCCAACGCTCTGCTAGAATGGTTTTTTGATTAATAATAGTAGCTTTAAAATTGACCAATTCTAATTTAGTATCGGATAAGTTTGCGTTGGAGAGATCGGTGGATTCTAAGTTAGCATCTTTGAGATTAGCATAGCTGAGGTTAGCGCTATCGAGATTGGCTCCGTTAAGCTCGGCAGACTCCAGATTTGCATCTGGTAGCTGGGTTCCAGCTAAATTAGCTCCTGAAAGTTTGGCATTTTGCAATTTAGCTCGCTTTAGATTTGCACCCCCTAAATTAGCGTTTTCGAGCTTGGCATTGTTGAGATTGGCCCCCTCCAAATTCGCACCCCATAAATTAGTGTTTCTCAGTTTAGCTTCCTCCAGATTCGCACCTCGCAATTCCGCTGATTCCAAATCCGCATCCTCCCAGTTTGTATTAGCAAGATTGCAATTGGGGCAATCCTTAATCAACTCTAGGCGCAAGATAGGAAACTTGTAAATAGTAAGACTCACCAGACCAAGAGCGAAAGCAATACCTACAGATTGAGCAATATTTCTGGCCAATCTTATTAGATTCTTGGGTGAGAAATCTAATTTAACGCCTCCCTCACTAGCAGCAATGGACTTCAATTCTTTTAAAGCTAAGGCTGCATTTGTATAGCGTTGCTCTTTGGGAGCTATCATTTTGTTTAACCAACTCAGGAAACGAGAATCGAGCTTTTTTTTCTTAAGCTGCTTTTTCAGATTCAAGTTATTATTGCTCTCTAAGAGATCTGATATTTTGTGAGATTCTCTTCCTGTGAGCAAACAAATTAAAGTAACACCCAAACTGTAAACATCAAAAGATTTGGTTAATTCTCCCTTAGTTATATATTCTAAAGGAGCAAATCCAGGAGTAAAGCCGTGAGTGAGAGTTTTAGATTCAGGATCTAAATTACCAAAACCAAAATCCACTAAATAAATTTTCTTGGTCTTGTCGCTCTTTTCTTTGACTAAGATGTTTTCTGGCTTGATATTGCGATGAACTATAGGGTGATCGCGCCGTTGTATAGTAGTGATAGCCTCTAAAACTCCTATTGCAATCTCCAGCACTTCTTGTTTATTGTAGTTATTCTGAGAATTGAGAGGTACTGCATCTGGTATGTGTTCTCTCACTAAACATAAACTATCGGATGTGGTAAAAGAATCTAGGTAATTGGAAATTGAATTATTATTTAGTTTATCAACGGCATTGATTTTCGATTTTGCATATCCCCAATTCTCCTTTGCTATTCTAGATAAGGCAAAGTGTATTTGCTTGAGAACAACAGTTTTTTTAGTTTTGAGGTGTTTCGCTATATAGGTAACACTACTGAGAGAAATATTTTTTCCTAATTCTTTTTCAATTTTATAACCTTGTTTGGCAAAATTTGGATAATTGGCCATGGTTTTTAGTTTTCTTTAAGATAGCAAATGATAGGAAAGACGAGCTCAAATCTATTATAGGGTTGGCTGAAAAAGTCTATAACTGTTCTGACAGGGTCTGAGGGAATAGGCAAGCACAGGACTTACGCAAAATTTGGTCCAAGATACTATAGGTAGTGTGGTGCGTTACAAACGCACCCTACTGATAGCGTTGCTGGGTCAGTCCTGAAGCAGTTCGACGAAGCTGCCACGGCAGTTGTCTTGCATAGCTATAGGCAAATTACAGCAATTCCTATTATAGAACCTATTGGGGATATGGGCGATCCCGCAGGGATCTGCTTCGCAGCGCACGCAGTGGCAGGCTTCGCCTGATCGCTCTCGTTTAGTTTCCTATCTTAATAGGGGCAGTTGCGATCCTGCTGGAAGCTATATATCATCTATTATCAAACTATAACTGCGTTTTAGAATCAAGTTCTTGTTCTAAGCCGAATGGGAGTCTGAAGCAAGTTTTGAATTTCTGTATAGATTGGAGCTGTTCCCGTAGTATCTTCTAAACGAACAACCACTGCATAAGGAACTGGTTTAAGAGTTTTACTAGACCACTTCCGATATGTTGCTATAGCAAGAGTATAGAAATGTTCACTATATTTTTCCGAGTGCTTGTGCCATTCCCACACACCATGCTGCACGGTTCCTTTAGAACGTAAATTTACTCCTGGAGAAAAATTGAGTTTATTGGGTACTTCTACTGGAGAGTTGTCTAAACTATCTTCTTCTTCTTGAGACATGGCATTGATAATATCTTCTGGCTTAATATCTCCTCGAAACATATGCCACTTTAATGTTAGACCAAAGTATTCCTCCAATCCCCAACGCTGTACTGGAGGATCGTAAACTACTGTGACTGTTAAACGTTTAACACCTTGTTGTGCAGCAGCTAAACAACCAGGAACGGGTATATTAAAATAAGCAACATCGTCGGGTTTTATTTGACCTTGAAAAAAAAGAATAGTAGTATACGGATCGCAGTCGGTAGCTCGATCAAAATCAGGCATACCATAGCCAACTAGATTGTACCTATTCGATTGCTCTTTATCTGTCTTTTGTGGAAAGAGCTGGAAATCTTCTTCTAATCCAGAATAAGAAGCAGAATTAACCGTAAATGCCTTGAGAAGCGGAGCAGAAATATGGTCATCAAGATTTTGAAGATTGCTCAGTATTTTTGCCATTACGTGGCTGATGCGAGGTGCAGCAAAACTTGTACCGCAATCATGGGCGATCGCCGGAGTAATTTGATTACTTGCCATCATTACATTCGTTCCTAGATTAGGGCGAACCGAATCATTTTCTTCAATTATGTAATTACCACCAAATTCAACTAATTCGGGTTTGATTTCTCCTTTAATTCCCGGTCCGCAGCGAGTAAAAGGAGAAGGCTGATTTCCTGGCGCTATGGCCATTGTGCTTCCTATTCTATTACCAGAAACTAAAGTGCTTGGAGCAATAGAACCTACTGTTAGTGCTAGGGCAGCTTGAGCTGGATCGAGAATGGTAGCTTCTCCATCGGCAAAGTAGTCGGGATAAGTTTGTCCATTTTGCCAGTAGTCTTGAACCTTTCTACAATGGATGTTGCCCGTGCTGATAACGAAAACAATATCTTTTTCTTTAGAGAGGCGATCGATAGTTCGCGCTATCCAAGAGCGACGGGGTACTGTTCTCTTTGCTTCAGCATTCCATTTTCGATTAATGATGCCAATAGAAAGATTAAAAATTCTTACTCCTAATTTAACAAATGTCTCGACAATTTCAATTAGCACTTTAGAAAAAAGACGCTCATCTTCTATTTCATTATTTTTATCCAGAACCCTCGCGCTGGCAATCCATATCTTGCCTTCATTCTCAGCTTCGTCAGCAATATTTAGAGCATAGTAAGAAGCTAAAGAGGCTATCCCCGAACCATGTCCGTGTTCGTCATATGGATTTTCCGAAGCACTACTCAGAAATGAAAAAAGCAGATCCTCTTTAACTACAGGCTTGAGAAAGGGATTGCCAGCAGTAACCCCAGAATCAATAATACAGACAATGGGTGCATCTTTTTTTGGAGGGATGAATTTTCCTAAATTAGCAATATTGAAGTTTCCATAAGTTTGGGACAAAGTTTCAAATTTTGGACGAGTATCAAACCAAAAGATTTTGGTCTGCCATTGTTTATCTTCTACAAGACATTTAAAAATTTTTCCGCTACAGCGAATTACAGCGCGGCAGGTTCCTTTTATCTCTTCATGTTCAAACATATTGCCATACACGCCATTGGCGAACAATTGTTCTAAAGCAGTTCTAATCTTTTGCAGCTCTTTTCTTTGCTGCTTTGGTCCACGTTTTAACGAGATAATTTCAATTTCGCAAGTAATCCATTCTTTCTCGATTATTTCATCATAATTTTCCAAAAAATCTTGACAAAGGCGGTCTTCCGGTTTTCCCTGTTCGATTTTTTCTATATAACCTAATTCTAGATGAGGCGGCATATTTTTCTTTAATTCTCCCTCGCCAAACTCCTTGACTTTTGTTTCCAACTTGAGGAGATTATCTTGTTGAGGAATAGCTAAAGTAAAATTAGATATTTGATTGTAATCGCTAACAATTTTTAGATCTGTCCCAGATAAAGAAATAGGCTTTTCATGTTCAATTTTCAAGAATACTGACTCTCTTTCTTCAGGAGTCATTTGCTCAAGATGCTTTGAGATAAGCTGAACTTGCTGTTGTAGCTCTCTAGCAATTTTCTGACGATTATTTATAATTTCTGGAGAAGGTGGAGCAAAGCGCGGTTTCTGGCGACGACGTTTAGCCACTTTAGGTTTTGTGAGAGATAAAAGTGGAAAATCATTGTTCATTAACTACTACTCCAACTTTCGATCTAGCGGCGGCGCTGGCTTTTTTATAAGCTTTGATTTGTTCTGTGATATCCTTACTGTAGATATTTTCTCTACCTTGAAGAATGGCAGTTTTGATACCTTCCACCGTTATCCTTTGAATATCAGCGTAGGAAAAAGAACTCATATTTCTTGCTAAGTATTCTACAGAACCATTAAAACTAATACCGTTCAGAAGTATTTTCAAGTAAACCTCTCGCTCTGATTTCTTTGGTAAAGGGAATTGAATAATGTCGTCAAAGCGTCTCCACAGTGCTGGATCGAGCAAATACTGATGATTGCTAGCAGCAATAACAATACTTTCCTGGGAGCGGAAACCGTCCATAGCTTGAAGAAGACTGTTGACAACTCGCTTTAGCTCCCCTACATCATTGGGATCGTCCCGATTTTTCCCCACTGCATCAACTTCGTCTAATAATAACACCATGGGGGTATTATGGGCAAGATTAAACACGCGCTGAAGATGTGACGCTGTATCCCCTAGAAAACTAGAAATAGTAGCGCTTAATTGTACTATTCCTAGGGGAAGCCCCAGTTCATAAGCTAAATACTTGGCAGTAAAAGTCTTTCCGCAACCGGGGGGTCCCCAAAATAAAAGCTTTTTTTTAGGAAGGTAACCATATTTAGCCAGTTGTCTCACCTTACGATGTTCGTCTATTACTCGCTCAATTTTAGCTTGAGTTTCTTTGCTCAGAATAATTTTGGTTTCATCCACTGAGCTTTCTTCTACTTGAATGAGTTCAAGACCATTTTGATAGTCTTTAGGAAATAATTTAAGTTGATTGCTAGATTTGTTATTCACTTCTCTGTTCGACCCTAATGCTTTCTTTAAATCCCTGGCTAAAGAATGATGATTAGCTGCTAGTTCGCGAGCAATTAATGCTTCTGCTGTTTTGTAAAAAGCAGCATCGTTACCCTCTCGAAAAGCTTGAAACAGCCTCTTAATTTGCTCGTCACTAGCCACCATGTTGACAGCCTATTAGTATCTATATACTAATTATAATTCACAGGCTCAATTTAATCAACCAGCAATTAATATTTCTTCATTTTTAATCAACTAAATTCATGGAAAAATCAATTGTCAATTATCTATCAACCTAATAACTGATATTTATCCTGCAAGAATAATATTTTACTTCTTGCCTCATCGGAATTCTCTGCTAATTCAGCAAACTCTATCAAGCGCTAAAAAAATACTTCATTTGGTTTCTTCCGTAGTTAAAATAGTCATCTAAAAAAATTCGCGATGTTCTTAGTTTATTTTTTAGCACCCTGTTGTTGGAGTAATTTAACTATTTCTAAATTCCTGTTCTCTTTGTTCTTTTTTGCGTAGCTCAGAGGAGTCTCTCCTCTATTAGTCTTCGCATTAACATCAGCTCCTAGAGCAACCAATAGTTCTACTATCTCTTTATGACCTCTAGAAGCTGCCTCGTGCAGAGGAGTGTTGCCAGAATCATGCCGAGCATTTACATCGGCTCCTAAAGCAACCAATAGTTCTACTATTTCTTTATTACCGCTATAAACCGCCAGATGCAGAGGAGTTCTGTTATAATTATCCCGAGCATTAATATCAACTCCTAGAGCAACCGATAGTTCTACTATTTCTTTATTACCTCTATAAGCTGCCTGATGTAGAGGAGTTTCACCAGAATCGTCCCGAGCATTAATATCAGCTCCTAGAGCAATAAATAGTTCTGCTATCTCTTTACTACCTGCCCCATCTGCTGCCGCATGCAGAAGAGTTTCGCCAGAATTATCCCGAGCATTAATATCAGCTCCTTTAGCAATAAATAGTTCTACTATCTCTTTATCTTTAGGAGCTCTCCTAGCTGCGTGATACAGAGGAGTTCTGTTATAATTACTCCGAGCATTAATATCAGCTCCTTTAGCAACAAGTAGTTCTACTATCTCTTGAGGGGCTCTCTTAGCTGCCTCATGCAGAGGAGTTTCGCCAGAATCATCCCGAGCATTTAGGTCAGCTCCTAGAGCAACCAATAGTTCTACTATCTCTTGAGGGGCTTTATAAGCTACCAGATGCAGAGGAGTTTTGCCAGAATCATCCCGAGCATTTAGGTCAGCTCCTAGAGCAACCAATAGTTTTACTATCTCTTTATTCTCTCTATAAACCGCCTGATGCAGAGAAGTTTCACCAGAATCATCCCGAGCATTAATGTCAGCTTCTAGAGCAACCAATAGTTCTACTATCTCTTGATTACCTCTATAAACCGCCTGATGCAGAGGAGTTGCGCCAGAATTATCCTGAGCATTAATGTCAGCTTCTAGGACAACCAATAGTTCGACTATCTCTTGATTACCTGCCCCAGCTGCCAGATGCAGAGGAGTTGCGTTCCAATTATCCCGAGCATGAATGTCAGCTCCTAGAACAACCAATAGTTTTACTATCTCTTGATTACCTGCCACAGCTGCCAGATGCAGAGGAGTGTTGTTAGAATTATCCGGAGCATTAATATCAGCTTCTAGGACAACCAATAGTTCTAGTATCTCTTTATTACCTCTCATAGCTGCCTGATGCAGAGGAGTATTCTTAAAAATATCCCGAGCATGAATCTTAGCTCCTTTGGCAACCAATAGTTCTACTATCTCCTTTTGCTCCTGGGATACACTCCACAGCAAACAAGACCCCGATACAGGAAAACTTCCACCCTGTTTAAAGAAAGAGATAGTAACAGAATTGGCCTCACACAATCCATCGGGATAATACCCCAACCGACTCAAAAATGCCCACTTATAAGCATTCAAACCAGCCACAACAACAAAACCAGCCACCCCCACACCCAATAAAGTAGTCCACCCTTGCAGCCACCCCTTCCACTCTCCCTTCAGCAAGGGTACAACATATTGAGAGCGACCCAAAGCAGTCAGAGA
>JH611103.1 GCA_000252485.1 Prochloron didemni P4-Papua_New_Guinea
TCGCTACTCTATCGATAGATAGTTCGCGGGTATTTTTGCGATTAGAAAAGTTGACCAATGATTTGGTCGCTACTCTATCGATAGATTAGAGAGCGGGTATTTTTGCGATTAGAAAAGTTGGCGAATGATTTGGTCGCTACTCTATCGATAGATTAGAGAGCGAGTATTTTTGCTCAGAGAAATAACGGCTAACGCACAAGGGGATCGTGCTCGCCCGATCCCCAAAACTAAAACAATTAACTCTCCATTGCCCCTTCCCTCACTAGATCGAACAACTGAAGAATTTGCTGGCAAATGTGTTTGAGTTTTGCTTCAGCATCGGGCAGCGGCAGCGAGATTCCCCAAAACTTCCGTCCGGTTGTCGTAAATTGCCACTGTTGCCCGACGTAATTATGGCCGGAGATTTCTACGCCGCTCGCGAAGCGATCTGCTCCGCAGCACGCCCGGTGAGGATCGACTTGAGCCCTCTCTGGCAGCCGAATCTGCATCAAAATCATCTGACTCGGACTGGTAAAACCGTACCGAGGGAAATGAAAAGCCAGATCGATCGAATCGGGATCGTCAAATTTTGCAGTTTCTGCATTTTTAATCCAAGGACTGAGATCGACGGAAGCCTCTGGAAATTGAGACTTAAACAGATTGACGACCGCAGCAATTTTACTGACAATTTCAACACTATTGGCTTTGTCCGCAGCATTCATCGGTTTGCCCTCCTATGGATAGAAAATTAGATGACTTCAGATTTTATTGATAATCTTTATCGTCATAATTTTTACGAGCCAGAAAAATCATTCGCCCTTCCCGCTCGGCGGGCGGAAAATTTTTCTGGCTTTCTGAGCGTCAAAACCCTCTCTATATCTACATCATAGAGATATTGGCCTTCATTTCGCCGTGGGGGAGTGAAAGCAAAACTGGAGGCTTTTCCAAAAATTGGATCGACACTCAAGGAAAAAAACAATTGCTTTGATTGTAGCCTTATTGATAATTTTGTGCAATAATCTAGTTGTTCGACCCAATCGCAAATCGGAGAAATCAAAATGAGTAATTATGCTCTAGAATTGCAAGCAACCACCCGGGCCATGATGGCTCCCGGTAAAGGGATTCTGGCAATGGACGAGAGTAACGGCACCTGCAACAAGCGGTTTGAAAAGTTAGGCATTCCCACCACCGAAGAACGCCGTCGGGCTTACCGAGAGTTAATTCTGACTACTCCCAACCTTAGCCATTTTGTTAGCGGTGCGATTCTCTACGACGAAACGATTCGGCAATCGACTCAAGAGGGAGTGCCGTTTACTCGGACGATGCAAGATGCAGGCATCCTCATCGGCATCAAAGTCGATACCGGAGCCAAAGATTTGACCGGTTGTCCGGGAGAAAAGGTGACCGAAGGCTTGGATGGATTGCGCGATCGCATCGCGGAGTACTATCAAATGGGCGCTCGTTTTGCCAAATGGCGAGGGGTAATTACCATCGGCAAAGACATTCCCAGTCAGACGTGCATTGCAGCCAATGCCCATGCCCTAGCGCGGTATGCCGCTCTCTGTCAGGAAGGAGGACTGGTCCCCATTGTCGAGCCAGAAGTTTTAATCGATGGCGACCATTCCCTGGAACGTTGCTACGACGTAACCGACGCAACCTTGCATGCCGTATTCGACCAATTGCACTTAAATAAAGTTTTGTTGAATGGCATGATTCTCAAACCCAGCATGGTCATTTCTGGTTTGGACTGCCCGACGCAAGCTAGCGTGGATCAGGTTGCCGAAATGACAATTAAATGCCTGCTCAAAAACGTTCCTGCCGCCGTTCCCGGCATCGCCTTTTTATCCGGCGGCCAAACCAAGGAACAATCGTCGGCGCACCTGAATGCTATGAATAAAAACTTTGGGGATCTCTGTCCTTGGCGCGTCACATTCTCTTATGCAAGAGCGATTCAGCAACCCGCCCTCGATTGCTGGAGTGGAAACGATGATAAAGTTGCTGCTGCCCAAGAACTGCTTCACTATCGTGCCAAACTTAACGGTGCGGCGAGTTTGGGTCAATATACATCCGAAATGGAAAAAGAGCTAGCATTAGTTTAAGTTTCCCAGCGGATAAATTTACAATAGACATCTCCAGAAAAAGTTCTGAAACCCTTGTATATAAAGATTCCACCCCTAGTTTTTGGAGATGTCTAATAGGTTTTTAAGCAATACCTTATCTTATATAGCGCTTCGCGCAGGTGTAGTTACATGCTACATTTTTTATACAAAAGTGCTGCATCTGCTGCATCACTTTTGTACAAAGCGTGCATGGGCATTTTTCTTTCAACCTCTTAA
>JH611104.1 GCA_000252485.1 Prochloron didemni P4-Papua_New_Guinea
GCTGCTGCACGACAACAAGCTGAAGGGGAAAGAGATGCGGCTGTTGCTGCACTACGACAAACAATTACCAGTTTATTAGTAAAAGGTTGGACTCAAGAGCAAATAGCAGAACTATTGGGTTTGTCTGTGGAATTCGTTGAAAATATTGCTAATTGATGATAATAAAACGAACAAGCTATCAGTGAACCTCTACGAACTGTAGACGGGGGCGATCGCTAGGGGATACACCTGTAGAAGTCCAGTGTGGCCAGCCGTGGCCCCGTTGCTTTTTTTTAGAAAAAAGGGATTATAATGAAATAGAGCCAGCTGTGTTGTAATCAATGAAATCCCACTGCTTGCCTCTGAACTATAGTAGAATGCTATGACTATCTCAACAGTACACCCACTAATCATTTATCCAGAGAGCGACGGGAAACCCATGGCAGATAATACCAGACAATTTCGTTTAATTACTAAAATTCAAGGTGGGTTAGATGCATTATTTAAAGACCAGCCCAAGGTATTTGTAGCGGGGGACTTGTTTTGGTATCCGGTGGAAAAAGAACCAAACATTAAACAA
>JH611105.1 GCA_000252485.1 Prochloron didemni P4-Papua_New_Guinea
GACTGTTTTCTTTTCTTGGTTTTCCATGGTCTAAAATCTCCTTTGTGTCAACCCTATGTAACAAAATGTAACAAATATTTTGAAAGTTGGCAACATTTCTTAATATTTTTTTGTCAGCATTTCTTGATTTTTGGCTGGAAGTCCCGCTGTGAAAGAACTAAGGCCGTAGAAGAACAGTTGCTGGTTCGCTCTTACTACAAACGTAATAAAATAGAAGGGAGAAGAGCTGGGATAGAGATATGGCGATCAAATCGGAAACCTTAGAATTACTGGAATGGCAACGACTGTGTGGCTATCTATCTACTTTCGCTGCTACCAAACTGGGGGCGATCGCCTCTCGTCAGCTCAAAATTCCCAGTACGAAGGAGGAAAGTTGTCAACTCCTGTGCCAAACGGAGGAAATTTACAATCTGGAAGCTGGGATAGATTCCGGTTGGACTTTTACGGGAATTGAAGATATTGGGGCTTCTCTAGAACGAGCGGAACTGGGAGGAATGCTCGCGGGAGAGGAACTGCTGGCTATTGCCACTACTTTGGCGGGGGTGAGGCGATTGCGCAGGGTTATCGATGGGGAGGAAAAGGAAAATCTCCCTACTCTTCAGGAACTGGTGGCTCAAGTGCGCACCTATCCGGAGTTAGAGCGGGAAATACATCGCTGTATTGAGGACGATGGTAATATAGCAGAACGAGCGAGCGAAAAACTGAGCAATATTCGCAGTCAACTCAAGCAAGTGCGCAGGAAAATCCAACAAACTCTCCAGGGGATTATGCAGCGACAGGGTAACGCCCTGCAAGAGTTAACTATTACTCAAAGAAGTGATCGCTTTGTTTTACCGGTGAAAGCGCCGCAAAAAGCGGAGATTCCCGGCATTCTCCACGATACTTCCAGCACGGGAGCTACTTTATATATCGAACCGAGGCAAATTGTAGAATTGGGCAACAAGCTGAAGCAATACCGCCGTCAGGAAAAAACAGAAGAAGAAGCGATTTTACGAGGGTTGACGGGGCAAATAGGGTCAGTACAGGAAGATTTAGAAAGGGTATTAGCTGTAGCGACAGCTTTGGATTTAGCTACGGCCAAAGCTCGCTATAGTTGGTGGTTGGGAGCCAATCGCCCTCGGTTTATAGATTTGGAAGGGGAAGAAACTATTACTTTGCGTCAACTGCGCCATCCTCTCTTAGTGTGGCAGCAAAAGCACGAGGAAGGAACGGAAGTGGTCCCGATTAATTTGCTGATCGAGCCGAAGATTCGAGTGGTAGCTATTACGGGACCGAATACGGGAGGCAAAACGGTTACTCTGAAAACTTTCGGTTTAGCTGCTTTAATGGCCAAAGCAGGTATATTTGTTCCGGCGAAGGAACCGGTGGAGTTGCCTTGGTTCGATTTAGTATTGGCAGATATTGGGGACGAACAGTCTTTACAACAGAGTTTATCTACTTTCTCTGGTCACGTTCGTCGCATTGGCAGAATTATGACTGCTTTGGATGGAAGTTTAACCTCTTTGGTGTTGTTGGATGAAGTAGGAGCGGGAACGGACCCAGCGGAAGGAAGTGCTTTGGCCATCGCCCTGTTGAAAGAATTAGCCCAGGGAGCTAGATTAACTATCGCCACTACTCACTACGGAGAACTAAAAGCCCTCAAATACCAAGATGATCGCTTTGAAAATGCTTCGGTGGAGTTCGATGATCGCACCCTGAAACCCACTTACCGTCTGCTTTGGGGTATTCCGGGTCGTTCCAACGCCCTGACCATTGCTAGAAGATTGGGTTTGGATGCCACGATTGTAGAGGAAGCGCAAAAGCTGGTGGGAGGTTATGGAGAGGAAGTTAATGAAGTGATTGCCCAGTTGGAAGTGCAGCGACGAGAACAGGAAAGTAAAGCTAAGGAAGCGGGAAAATTGCTGCAAGAAACGGAGCGTTTCTATACTGAGGTTTCTGAGAAAGCATCTTCTTTACAAGAGAGGGAGCGCAATTTAAGATTATCTCAAGAGAAAGCAGTACAAGAGGCGATCGCCGCAGCCAAAGCAGAAATAGCCACAGTAATTAGGGAATTGCAACAAGGTTCCCCAACTGCACAGAAAGCGCAAAAAGCCACCGCCGCCTTAAAGAAAATTGCTGAAAAGCATTTACCAGAGCCAGAGAAACCCAAACCTCTTCCTCCCAACTATCAGCCTCAAGTGGGGGAAAAGGTGCGAGTTCCCAGATTAAATCAAACAGCAGAAATAATTAGTATTGGGGATCGGTCAGGACAGTTAACCGTGCGTTTCGGGATGGTGAAAATGTCTGTTCTGTTGACTGATATTGAGTCTTTAGATGGGAAAAAAGTAGAAGTTGCGCCGAAGAAACAACAGAAAGTTGCGGTGGCTGCAGCACCTAAAGGAGAGAAAAAGACTGTTCCTACAGTGCGTACTTCCCAGAATACCATAGATTTGAGGGGGAGTCGAGTGGCGGATGGGGAAATGGTGGTGGATAGGGCGATCGCTCAGGGTAGTGCGGAAGGTGCTGCCGTGTTGTGGATCATTCACGGTAAGGGAACGGGAAAGTTGCGTCAGGGAGTTCATGAGTTTCTGAAGCAACATCGGCAGGTGGAGCGTTTTGAGTTGGCGGGAGATAAGGATGGGGGTTCGGGGGTTACAGTTGTTTATTTGAAGTAATTGTTGGTTGTTGGTTGTTGGTTGTTGGTTGTTGGTTGTTGGTTGTTTGTTATTTGTTGTTGGTTGTTTTATTACTAAATAGTTATATAGGCATTAAAGCCTTTTCGTAGGGTGGGCATTGCCCACCACACCGGTTAATAGTTGAGAACATCGCTTTAGTGAAAGTGGGTTAGACTTCAGCCAATTCGCCGGGTTTCTCCTATTATTTTCAGGATTAATGTAAAATTTGGGAAAGAAACCCGGTTTCTCAACCTAGGGGATAACCTCAATCTATACTACTAATTGTATAACAATATGCACAATAATCCTGTATCTAACATTTCGCGATCGAGTCTTCATATTTATACTAGTTCGATGTTTATCGCTAAGTTTGGTTTAACTGTGCTTTGATACAATCGAGTACTTTTATCTCCCAATCGGAGTCATTGGGAGAAATGACTTTTTGATTGGGTCTAGCGTATCGCCGACTCATATAGGCATGAAAAGCTTGTTGGTCATCACGATTATCTAGCATGTAACGTTTTAATGCTTGGTTTGTCATGGTGGTGTAGTCTAGTTTGCTCATAGTTAAACTTTCATTTCCTCTTAGTAGATGTTTAAGTTATATCATATCCCCCTAAATCCCCCTTCAAAAGGGGGACTTTTAAGAAGGATTAATGTTGAAACTTTGGAATATTCCCGGTTTCTCAACCTAGGGGATAACCTCAATCTCGTAGATGTTTAAATTAGGTGCATGGGGAAATCCTTGTTGTTTACTAATCTTATTCCATTTAGCTGCTTCTTTTTGATTTACAGGAACACCACAATCGCCGATAGAATAAATTCCAGCCAAATTGTTAGATGCTACCCCATATCCTTGTTGCGCTGATTTTAAATACCATTTAACTGCTTCAGCACCATTCTTATCAACTCCTAATCCCAAATGATAGATGTTAGCAACAACGCACTGGGCTTCAGGGTTACCTTGTTGGGCTAATGGCTTTAATAATTTGAGCGCAGTTGTATAATTTCCAGACCAAAACAAATCGAGACCATTTTGTAATTCATTCATATTTACTTTCCTTTTAACTTGAGAGTTGGCAAAAATTCTACTTATTAAGTTCCTGGGATATTGGGGTCCGGATAGCCAGGTGGAATATTGGGAAAATTGGCATCAAACGACTCAGGACATGGTAAATCTCTTGGCCATGTAAATGTTGCAGGTGCCCCATATCCTCTACAATTGTAGACACATGTCTTAAAAGCAGAATTAGGATCTCCACTTGTCTCTAATATAAACTCACACCTCCTACGACGAGGTTGAGAGGATTCTCTCTCCATAAGTGAGATAATCTTAGCATTTGGTCATTAGTTTATCATTATAGCTTACTATAGCGCTTCGCGCTGGTGTTGTTACAACTAAATAAAGAGCCTTTGATAGATTTGGGGTCTGAGAAAAATCTGTAAATAGGCGAGCGCGAAGCGCTATACTATTGCTCATCAACGTCTAGACGACTATTTTTAACCGTTCGAGAGTAAGAGTAGGATTGGGAGCCGCACTAATTTTTATCTTCAAATATCCATTGACCATTTGAATCAAATATAAGTGTAATCCGACCAGATGGATCGTTCAATTGAGTACCATTTTTCATCAAATACTGCAATTTAGCATCTACAATTGCAATACTACCTTTCTGTTCAATTAGCTTGACAGAACTAACTGTTACACAATGATCTAGTGGGGTAGCCCTCTGGGCTGCCTAGCAATCGCGGGTAAGCCTTTTCGTAGGGTGCGGCACTGCCCACCACACCCGTTATAGCAATTAACAATGAACAATTAACAATAAACAATTAAGAGTTTTATCATATAGCGCGTAGCGCTGTGGTTAGGACAGTGGTATATAGCGCGTAGCGCTAGGGAATAGGCACTCTTGGAATAATAAGTAATAGTTTACTAAACATAGACTTCAGCTTTTAAGAGTGTCCTAAGCTTGATGCGTACTGCTATAAGAGTTGAGAACATCGCTTTAGTAATATGAAATCCGAAAAAGAATGTTACAGATATAATTGGATCGGATTTCAGCCAAGAAACCGGGTTTCTCTTATTATTTTCAGGATTAATGTAAAATTTGGGAAAGAAACCCGGTTTCTCAACCTAGGGACTTTTTCTTCTCCCCCCTTTTGAAGGGGGGCTGGGGGGGATCGAACTTTAAAGCATCTGCCAATAACTTATAAATACTATTGTATTTGTAGATAGCAAAATCCAACACAAATATCTTTGGCTGTTGGGTTTCGTAACCTCAACCCAACCTACGATTTAATCATATCATGTTCTATTCTCTTCCACATCCCTAAGCCTTTTCGTAGGGTGGGCAATGCCCACCACACCCGTTAATAGCTAAGAACATCGCTTTAGTAATATGAAATCTGAAAAATAATGCTACAGATACAATTGGATCGGATTTCAGCCAAGAAACCGGGTTTCTCTTATTATTTTAAAGATTAATGTAAAATTTTGGCAGGAAACCCGGTTTCTCAACCTAGGGGATAACCTCAATAAATTGGTTCATGAAGTTCGTATTTTTGAGAACTTAGAAAAGACTCCAAAACTTTTAGTGATATCGTCCAGCATTCGTATGCTTCTTCAATAGATTTAAAATAAGCTGTATTGAAAAATACGGTACATGAAAAGCCATTAACATTCGCATCCAAAAATGCTCCCGGCTCTAACACCCAGTAAAATTTCATTTGTTGTTCAAAATTTTGTTTATGTAACCACATTTCAAAGCGTAAAAACAGCGGAAAATAGTTGCTAGCGTCTTGTATCCCTATCTTGCAATTGAATGAAAACTCAATATAGCCACTATACCTATATCCACGGTCTTCAGAAGCTTCACCACTCAGACAGCCAATACTAAAAAAGCTTGTTTCGCTAGAATTTATCGATTGCACAAGAGATTTTAGTGCGCTATCAGTTTTCAGTTCTGGAATACTATCGATTAACTCTGGTTTACCTTTAAGGTTCTTGAAACCATAGTTTGCATTTCCATCTTCACGCTTAATTCCACTGCCTCCGTAGGGTATACTCTTAAAATGATGTCCTATGGATAGCAAATTCAAATATGTTTGTTTCGATGACATTTAATATTACCTTCTCATTTTCAAAAATAAACCACAAAATAGTGCAATATCAAAAGATAGCACCGCGAAGCCAATCTCTTCAACATCCCTAAGTTTGATTTAACTGTGCTTTGATACAATCGAGTACTTTTATCTCCCAATCGGGGTCATTGGGAGAAATGACTTTTTGATTGGGTCTAGCGTACCGCCGATCCATATAGGCATGAAAAGCTTGTTGGTCATCACGATGATCCAGCATGTAACGTTTTAATGCCTCATCTGTCATGGTCGCATAGTCTACTTTACTCATGGAATCATCTCTCCAGTTACAGAAATCACAAATTCAATGGTTTCTTCATGACCTGCAAGAATAAAAAGGTTGCCTGTACGCTCGTCAAGACGAACAATATGAATAGGCTGAAAAAGCACGTTTGTCAGTAAATGGCACTGATAGTATAAAGTTCGCAGTTGCGCTTCGGTGGATTCTCTCTCCATAAGTGAGATAATCTTAGCATTTGGTCATTAGTTTATCATTATAGCCTTTTCGTAGGGTGGGCATTGCCCACCACACCGGTTAATAGTTGAGAACATCGCTTTAGTAATATGAAAGTGGGTTAGACTTCAGCCAATTCGCCGGGTTTCTCCTATTGTTTTCAGGATTAATGCTAAAATTTTGGAAAGAAACCCGGTTTCTCAACCTAGGGGATAACCTCAATTTTGTAGATGTTTAAATTAGGTGAATGGGGAAATCCTTGTTCTTTACTAATCTTATTCCATTTAGAGTAAAAATCCTGCATTTTGCAACAGAGCAGGATTTCCCCCAGCAATTTTAGCGATCACCTGCCGCAATTCGTCTGTCATAGAAATCCCTTGCCAGAAACTATCTACTTCCTTAGGTGTAAATGGCTTTAAAGGTTCGTAGTAATATTGGTTGTACCAGGGGGACTGACCGGGATTGACAGGAGGACCCAGTTCGTTCAGAGGACGCAAGGAACTGACTACCATAGAGAGGTGGTAACTCTGAGGAGAACTATAGGCTAAATAACGACATTGAAATAAGAAGTTCTTCATTTCTACTTCTGTATATTCTTCATGAGGATGAAGAGCAACATCATAGTCATCTAAGAGCAAGAGCAAATATCGATTAGTTCTTCCTATCTGTTCCAATACTTGTTCTAAGTCATCGTTAGTTATTTCTGTTTTTTTCTCTAATGACTCCAGGTGAGACTTAAAATAAGGTTCCCCATGGAGTTTTTTCCGCAAATTTTTCAATACTTTGCGCCAAAACTCAGCGACTTTGAAAGGACGAATATCCAAACAACTGAAATAAATAATAATGGCATCGGTTGAATCGTATCCCTCTGACTGCCAAAACTCCCGATGAGTGAAGAGCTGAAGGAAAGATGATTTACCCAAACCGGGACCACCCCAAAGAGCAAAATTGCTGCGGTTTTGAATTTGGGCAAATGCAGCTAAAATGGCATATCTGCGCCCAATAAATTGTTTTGGGGCAACTGGCCGACCTGGGAAAAAAGAAGGATACTCAACCATTACTCAAAGATATCATTTACTAATTAATATAGCAATTACAAGGGGAAACCTCCAAGCGATCACTAAGTTTGATTTGTTTGATTTAACTGTATATGTAGAAAGTCAATCGTGGGGTAGCCCCCCTTCGACGACCCTCTGGGCGAGTCTGGGCTGCCTAAGAGAGTAACGAAACCCAACCTACAATTGCTGTTAGGATTGAAATGGCTTTCATTCATTTGTTTGCAAGAAATAGCGTTGCGGTGCAGATTCCGTGAAGAGTACAGAGGTCGTCAGTTTTGAGGGCGCGACCCTGATAGGGGAGAAAGCTATCCTGTTGCAGGCCATCGGTGTAGCGGGCGATCACATTAGCAATAGTACGTTTGGGGCTGCGGGTATAGCTGCGGATTTCGTCCGGACTGAGACCCTCTTGGTGAAGAGCGATAATGGTGTGAATCTTGCCTTTAGGGATAGTAGGTTCGGTCAAAAAACGATAGGGACGCATGAGATAGTGAGGCATGGACTGGTGGCTGGCCATGCGTTTGAGAGTCAGTCCGACGCGGGCGGTGGGGATGATATTGCGGTCATCTGGAAAGGACAAAGGATGCAGGTGCAGGGGGCTAGTTATGTCGGTAACGCTGCGAGTACCGATGGTGACCTCCAGGTCGGCCATGGTGGCGTAACCGGTATGGCTCAAAAGATGGTCTACGCAAAGGGAACTACCATTAACCAGGCTACCATCCGGTTTGGAGAGAGTGCGAATGAGGATGCCGCCAAAAGCATCGGGGTCAGCGCCGAAAGTGATATCCAGACCCTTGAAACTGCCGCTTCGGTAACTGCCACCCTCCCGGTGAAAGTACCAGCGTCCGGTGGTTTTTTGCCTGGGGTCGCAGTGGGCAAAGGGGTCCGGATGTTCGGCGCTGTGATAGTAACACTCAACTTCCACCAACCTGTGAGCATCGCCGTTGACCATCAGTTCTGTCTCGTTGAGTAAGTGGGTTGCGATGTTGGCAAACCAGGATTGACCGATGGTTTGGTTTGAGTCGGGGCGATGGAGTTTTGTGAGGGTGGCGTTCATGTTCTAGTGAATAGTTATATGAATTACGAAAATATTTGCTACAAATAGTTTATAACTCCTAGGTTGTGTTGGGCGTTGCCCTGAGCGTAGCCGAAGGGTTTCGCGATCTCTCTACCCAACCTACAATTGCTTAGAACACTATTGTATCTCTAGCAACCATTTTTCTCTTTGATATAAGAATAATCTTTCAATTTTGAGCAACTTTATTTTCTGAGAATTCAAATTTAACTACACAGCACTTAATGCTTTAACCTTATCCATCGCATTGCGAATAAACTTGAACTTCTTGGTTCAATGTATCAGACAATGCTTCTCGTGTTACTTCAAGGTCATATCTTGTTTGGAGATTCAGCCAAAATTGTGCTTCCATATCAAAGAAGCGTGCTAATCTTAAAGCAGTATCGGCAGTAATACCCCGTTTACCACAAACAATTTCATTAAGATGATGAGGTGGTAGGGTGATGGCCTCAGCCAAAGAATATTCGCTAATATTCATCGGTATGAGAAAATCTTCTAATAAAATCTCACCAGGATGTATAGGTGGAAAGTCGCGATTAGTCATCTTGCCTATTAAACTCTAGAGCTTCTTTAAGAGTAATTTTCAGACTTTCAAGCAATTCTTCATAAGATGCTTCCTGACAATTAACCCCGGGGATTTCTTCTATCCAACCGCTCCAGCAATCGCCACTTTCTTGGATAATAGCAGTGTGTTCATTAGCCATATGATTTTCCTCCAATTTAAGTCTAAGCTATATTGATAGCTCAAGCAACTATTTCTCAAATTATACATCGATCGCTGTCCGAATTATTCAAACATATAATTAATTGATAATCGCAGCTCATTTAGGTTCTATACTTACTTGTAGGTAGATGCTCGCCAATATAACCAATAATAACCTTTCCCGGCTCTTTTGGGCAAAAATGAATCCGCCAATTGCAAAACCTCAGTTTAACATGTCTAGCAAACAGTCGTTCTTCTCTATCAGGACAGAGAAAAGTTCTTGCTTGTCGATATTTTGGATTTTGCACAGTTGTTTCACTTTCCCCAGACTCTTCTAGAGTAGAATTTTCTACAGTAAAACCACCTGTTATCCAATTTTGACTGCACTTATCTAGCTCGAACAATGCTTTAAGAACAGGTTGCAGTTCTAATTGTCCTTTACGGATATTTTCCAATTGTTTGCGAACATTATCGCAAAATTCTAGATGCGGCAATAATTGCTCTTTCCTCTTCCAAAGTTCCAACCCGTCAATAACTCCTGTACGGAGACGATTTTCAATCCAATCGGCATGTTCTCGAATGTGGTTAGGATCGCTACCGTGGACAACTTTTATCTTTTCCTCAATTAACTCATCATCTTCATTAAGTCTTGTTACTTCCAACTCTAAACTACTGAAATTCCATTTTGGATTGGAGTTTAAACTCACAGCTAGAGCATCCAGCAAATAAGCAATACCAAGTTCTGTAGCGACCTCTTCTTGATACTTGAATTCAGAAATATCTACTCTCTGTTGAATTTCGGACTCGACAATTTCAGATAGTAGAGGAGTTTGAGTTTGAAGAGTAAGTAAAAAATCTCGTTCTTCTTGGTCTACTCGACTATCGTTAACCCAGCGAGCTAGAGGATAATTGGTTGCTAATAAGAGAGAATAAATATTGCTCTGAGTACGAAGAGTTTTGATACCCAATCTTACTGCTATGCTCAAAGTGCTTATGAGTTGAGACATTAATTCTCTTGCTATTTCCTCATCAGCAGCAGGAGTTCTGAGGGAAAGCTCGTTCAACACCATATCCAAATCTAATTTCATAGTTTCCCTCTTAGATTAAGGCTGCCAAACTCTTTCTCCACTCATCAAAAAATCCATCCGGCCATTGGTCGATACGTCCGTTACGATCTAGTTTGGGAGAGATAACTTCTGTCATTACTACTTCCTCTTTCTGAAAGCGATTGAAGTAATGTAATTGAACATCTTGCGGGTCTATTTTGCCCCCATGAACTGCCAGACGAATGCCATTTAAAAGGTGGTCGCTATGAGTTTCTACCACAATTTGAATTCCGCAACTAGCAGCAAGTGCTAATAATTCTCCTATTTTTGCTTGTCCTTGGGGATGAACGTAAGCTTCGGGATTTTCTAAAAGAATTAGAGTGCCGGGACTAGATGCCAATATTGCTACCAGAATCGGCAGAGTATAACTAACACCAAAACCAACATTAGTAGCGCTGTACTCTTTACTTAATCCGAAAGAATAGCGCAGACGAACGGTTCTAGTCTCTAAGTTTTGGGTTAGGTGACTGGTGATTCCCGGACTCACAAATCCCATCCAAGCATCTACTTGTTTCTTGAGACTTTGGGATGGCGATCGCGCTTTTGGATGAGCTAGTTTGCTCATGAGAATATCCTTGTCACCAAAATGAGAAAGAAAGTGAGCAGTAAATTCTCCTTTAGTTCCCAACTGACCGTGTTTTACAACTTGAAAATCTGACATGGGATATGATTCTCTCGGACCAATTCTTTCTGTTTGCAGGTAACGAAAACCATCGTTAAAAAGACTGGAATCGTAAATTTTTAAGTCTCCAGACTGGGAGTGAAGATTTAATACGTCACTTTCGCTATTGTAGTCAAAACACCATTTAGATTTACCACCATCTTTCCACACCAGTTCAAAACTAATGGAGTCTTCCGATCCATATTCAAACAGAGCATCTTTTCCCGTTCCAATGTTAACTAAGTCTCCATTCAGGACTAAACCTTTTTCTGGTAAAAATCCTTTTTGGTAAGATTGACGCAACAGTAATAACCCTTGCAATGGTGAGGATTTTCCCGTGCTGTTAAGACCCGATAAAATGGTTAACGGGCGGAAATTAATTGTTTGTTCTTCAAAAGCCTTGAAGTTCTTTAAGATTAAAGTTTCAATCATGACAATACTTGCTCGATAATTTGACTAATATGTTCTAAGCGGTTTAGAATAATTGTACTATTTCCAGTTTCACTATACATGGAACTCTCCAACTCTCTTTGAACGCAATTTGGTATATATCGTTTCTTGAACTCACGAGGTATATCTATATACTGGCCTATGAACGTGTTTAGTATTGAGTGAGATCAACCAACTGGTTATTATATAACTATCCACTATCCACTATCCACTATCCACTATCCACTGTCAACTGGTATATAATCTGGTATCCTTTAATCAGATAAAGTAAACCCTTAATACAACCTGCCAATGCCAAGACCCATCGCCATAGATTTATTTTCCGGTTGTGGAGGAATGTCCCTAGGTTTAGAAGCAGCTGGATTTGACATTGCAGCCTCCGTAGAATTAGACCCCATCCATAGTTTAGTGCATCATTTTAATTTTCCCCATACCCTCACTATATGCCAAGATCTCAAAAATGTCAAATCCGCTGAATTAATGGAAAAATTAATTAATAAAATTCCCAGCCAAGGCTTCAATGGAGAAATAGATTTAATTGCTGGCGGTCCACCTTGTCAAGGTTTCTCCTACATAGGAAAACGACAGCTAGACGACCCCAGAAATGCTCTTGTGTTTGAATATGTGAGAATTATTCAAGAAATAAAACCAAAGTATTTTATATTTGAGAACGTACCGGGAATAGGCTCTGGCAAACACAAGCAATTTTTAGAAGAGCTAATGGAGGAATTTGAGACTATGGGCTATACCTTTGCCCAACCTATTAAAATCCTAGATGCTGCACTATTTGGCGCTCCTCAAAAAAGAAAAAGACTGATTTTAATTGGCAGTCGTAACGATGTAACCAAGGCTGATTATCCTTGTGCAACTCACTCCTTGGAAACAACTACAAACAAAGATAACAATAAATTAGAGCTAACTTATCTCAATCCTAATACTACAGCAGATGCCATCTCAGATTTAGCTACAATCCCTCCCTTTATCGGTACTGACAAAGGTGTTGAAGCTGCAAAACTAGACTATTCTGGGTTTAGAAAAAACTTTGCTTTGGCTCCATCGGGAGAATATAAACTTTGCCACATTCGTCAAACAGCAGTTCCATATTCCTCTACCCAAGAGAAACTCATATGGGGACATCTTGGTTCCCAACATACAGCGAAAACAAAAGCCAGATTTTCAGCAACAAAACCAGGTTCTATAGATAAAATTAGCAGATTTTTTAAACTTTCTCCTTCAGGACTTTGCAATACTCTGAGAGCCGGTACGGGAAGTGATAAAGGAGCCTACACTGCCCCCAGACCAATTCATTACGCTCGACCTAGATGTATTACAGTGCGGGAAGCAGCAAGACTCCATGGATTTCCCGATTGGTTTCAATTTCATCGCACTATTTGGCATGGATTTAGAGAAATAGGAAACGCGGTTGTTCCTTTATTAGCTAAAGCACTGGGAAGGGAAATTATCAAATGCTTAAATATTGAAGAAGAAACATTAGAGATTCGCCAACTTCCAGGAATAGATAGTACATATCTAAGCTATAATATGACCCAGGCTGCAAATTATTGGAAAATTGCTCGTAATAATTCCTCTAATAGCTTTCTCTAAACTCTCCCTTTCCTCTCTCAGTGCCTCTGTGTGAAATAATGAAATTAATTAATATGGACTAACTCTCAAAAATCATGGATGTAAAAGCAGCAGCAGCCTTCCAACAGGGCAAACCCTTAACCATTGAAACTGTGCAACTAGAAGGACCGAAAGCCGGAGAAGTATTGGTAGAAATCAAAGCTACAGGTATTTGCCATACGGACGCTTATACCCTCTCCGGAAAAGACCCAGAAGGGCTATTTCCCACCATTCTCGGACACGAAGGAGCGGGAGTAGTAGTGGAAGTAGGAGAAGGAGTGCAGAGCCTTCAGGTGGGAGACCACGTCATCCCCCTCTACATCCCGGAATGTCGTCAGTGCGAATATTGCCTCAGCCTGAAAACCAATCTCTGTCAGGCAGTTCGCGCCACCCAAGGCAGGGGAGTAATGCCGGACGGAACCAGTCGCTTCTCCTTTCAAGGTAAGCCCCTCTACCACTACATGGGTACGTCCACCTTTGCCAACTATACTGTCGTGCCGGAAATTTCCCTAGCCAAGATTCGCCCCGATGCTCCTTTCGATAAAGTTTGTTATATTGGTTGTGGTGTTACTACTGGTATCGGAGCAGTTATTAATACTGCTAAAGTGGAACCTGGTTCTAAGGTAGTAGTTTTCGGATTGGGAGGCATTGGTTTAAATGTCATTCAGGGAGCAAAAATGGTGGGAGCGGATATAATAATTGGAGTAGATATTAATCCAGCTAAACGCTCCCTAGCAGAAAAATTTGGCATGACTCATTTTATCAATCCCCAGGAACTGGAAGAAGATTTAGTTAGTTGCTTGGTGGATTTAACTCAGGGTGGTGCGGACTACAGTTTTGAATGTATCGGTAACGTCAATGTGATGCGCCAAGCCTTAGAATGCTGTCATAAAGGTTGGGGAGTTTCTGTCATTATTGGGGTTGCTGGTGCGGGGGAAGAAATCAGTACTCGACCTTTTCAGTTGGTTACGGGACGAGTTTGGAAAGGAACTGCTTTTGGTGGTGCGAGGGGAAGGACTGACGTGCCGAAAATTGTGGATTGGTATATGGAAGGGAAAATTAATATTGACGATTTAATTACTCATGTCATGCCTTTGGATAAGATTAATGATGGCTTTGAGTTGATGCACCAAGGGGAATCTATTCGCTCGGTGGTTATTTTTTGAACCGCAGATGAACGCAGATGAACGCGGATGGTTTACTGGTTGAGGTCTGAGTGTTGGGATACGATGAAGAAATTGTTGGAGTTGTGATATGTCTGAGAGTTTGAATCTGAAAAAAGAATCTGTTTGTTTTGAGGGAACTGTTGCTTATTACAGTCATTATTCTCAATGCTGCAATAGTAACATGAATTTTGCTGTTTATATTCCTCCTCAAGCCAAAATTAAACCAGTTCCTGTGCTTTATTATCTTTCCGGATTAACTTGTACTGAAGACAACTTTACTGTCAAGGCAGGGGCCCAGCGCTATGCTGCTGAATCTGGCATTATGTTAGTAGCACCGGATACCAGTCCTAGAAATACTGGTATAGTTGGAGAAGAGGAAGATTGGGATTTAGGTAGCGGTGCTGGTTTCTATGTAGATGCCACCGTAGAACCTTGGCAAAAACACTATCAAATGTACAGTTATATAGTGCAAGAATTACCGGAGTTAATAGCAGCTAATTTCCCAATTTTGCCATCGAAACAAGGAATTTTCGGCCATTCTATGGGAGGACATGGAGCCTTAGTTTGTGCTTTGCGTAACCCAGATAAATACCTCTCCGTTTCCGCTTTTGCTCCTATTGTAGCACCTATGAGTTGTCCTTGGGGAGAGAAAATATTTACTGCTTATTTGGGTAAAGATAGACTTTCTTGGACAGACTACGATGGGACGGAATTAGTTCAAAAAGATAGATTTCCTGGAATTATTTTAATTGACCAAGGTACTGAAGATGCGTTTTTGGAAGAACAGTTGCTGACAGTGAAATTTGAAAGAGCTTGCGCAGCAGTAGGTCAACCTTTAAATTTAAGATGGCAGCAAGGATACGACCACAGTTATTTTACTATTGCTACTTTTATCGGGGACCACATTCGCCATCACGCCTCAATTCTTTGTTGTTAGTTGTTTGTTGTTAGTTGTTTGTTGTTTGTTGTTTGTTTTTGGTTGTTGGTTATTTGTTGTTGGTTGTTATCTGATATATAGGGTTTTTTAGTCATGAGGTACATCTATGTATCCGTTATGAAAGTGTTTAGTATTGAGTGAGAGCAATCAACTGGTTGCAGTTCGACGACCCGGTCCCTGCACTTCGGCTACGCGGTTGTATAACTATCCACTATCAACTATCAACTATCAACTATCAACTATCCACTATCAACTATCAACTATCCACTGCTATAATATTCTTAATTGACAATTGAAAAATCATGACTGTTTCGGCAGCTCCATCCATTTTTTACCCGGAAAGTGACGGAAAACCCTTGGCTGACAATACAATCCAATTTCACCTCATAATTACTATTCAAGGTGGAACAGACGCACTCTTTGCCAATGACCCCAATGTTTTCGTCGCTGGAGACTTATTCTGGTATCCTGTAGAAGGAGAACCTTGGATAAAACAAGCGGACGATGTAATGGTAGCCTTCGGTAGACCCAAGGGCCATCGCCGTTCCTACAAACAATGGGAAGAAGACAACATTCCACCCCAAGTAGTTTTTGAAATTGCTTCTCCTAGCAATACTCGAAAAGAATTAGAAGAGACTAAGCTCCGATTCTATCAGCTTTATGGAGTAGAAGAATACTATATCTTCGACCCAGATAAAGGTGTATTGAAAGGTTGGTTGCGCCAAGGTGCAACTTTAATACCAATTTCTGAAATGCTTGGGTGGATAAGTCCCCGTTTGCACGTTCGTTTTCAAGTTACCGCTGGCAACTTGGAACTATACGGTCCCGACGGAGAAAAATTTGCCAGTTATTTAGAGATAATGGCTCAAAATAAGCTTGAGAAGGAACGGGCTGAACGGGAAAGCCAACGGGCTGAACGAGTTGAGAGGGAAAAAAATGCTTTAGCTAACAAACAAAGGAAATCAGTAACTCGCTTATTAGCTATGGGTTTAACCATAGAACAAGTAGCAGAAGCACGCTTAATTATCTCTAGAGCAAGTTAGAGATATGGCGTTGTAGCTTGATTAAGTAACTGTAGTAACTGTAGGTTGGGTTGAGGCACGAAACCCAACACGCTGCCTGAGTGCAATTTCAAGTCTAAACATCATGACAGTTCTACATATCAATGATAAACTTAAAGGAAGAAAGGACAGCCGAGTCAAAGGAAGAAAGGACAGCCGAGTTAAAGGAAGAAAGGACAGCCGAGTCAAAGGAAGAAAGGACAGCCCAGTCAAAGGAAGAAAGGACAGCCGAGTTAAAGGAAGAAAGGACAGCCCAGAGGGCTATCCCACTGAGATTAAACTCTTATTGTGCAATTGGAAAATCTGAACATCATGACAGTTCTACATATCAATGATAAACTCAAAGGAAGAAAGGACAGCCGAGTCAAAGGAAGAAAGGACAGCCCAGTCAAAGGAAGAAAGGACAGCCCAGAGGGCTATCCCACTGAGATTAAACTCTTATTGTGCAATTGGAAAATCTGAACATCATGATAGTTCTACATATCAATGATAAACTTAAAGGAAGAAAGGACAGCCGAGTTAAAGGAAGAAAGGACAGCCCAGAGGGCTATCCCACTGAGATTAAACTCTTATTGTGCAATTGGAAAGTCTGAAAATAATGATAGTTCCAGATATAAATGATAGGCTTAAAAGAAGAAAAAACAGCCCAGAGGGCTATCCCACACTTAAAATTAGATATAGGGATTTACCTCATTGGGAAATTGATGGGGCTGTCTATTTCATCACTTTTAAAACTTGGGAAAAGCTTGAACTAACTCCCTCCGCTAGACAAATTGTTTTAGATGCTTGTTTATTCTTCCAGAGAAAACGATATGAGATTTTTGTGTTAGTAATTATGCCAGACCATGTTCACATGCTAATACAACCTTTTCCCAAAGAAAAATTAAAAGAATTGCAGCCTGTAGAGACTGTACAGAGTGGACAGGCGGTCAGCCTATCCCACAAGTACAAGTACAAGTACAAATCTAAACAAAAATATTGGCCTCTTAGTAGTATTATGCACAGTATTAAAAGCTATAGTGCCAAAAAAATTCCCAAAGTGATGACCCATATTGGTAAAGTTTGGCAACCAGAAAGATACGACCACATTGTCAGAAATGACACGGAATTGTCAAATTTCTGGGAATACATCCGTCAAAATCCTGTTAAAGCAGAATTATCCAACACTCCAGAAGCTTATCCTTTTTTCTGGCAGAAGACAAATTATGATTGTGACCGGAAATGAATCTATTCTTTGCTAATTTCTTGTACGGTAGCCCCTATAAAGTAGCCCCGGTTGAGTATTCCCTGTTGAGTAACCCCTGTTAAGTAACCCCTGTTGAGTAACCCCTGTGGGGTAGCCCTCTGGGCTGCCTAATCTGAAATACAGAAATATTTACTACAAATAGTTCATTATCCCATGGTAGTATAGATTGAGGTTATCCCGTGGGTTCAGAAACCGGGTTTCTTTGCAAAGTTTAAACATTAATCTTTAAAATAATAAGAGAAACCCGGTTTCTTGGCTGAAATTTAATCCACTAGAACAGGTATTTGTAGCAAACATTTTTAGATTTGATATAACCTTCATCAAGCAATATTAGCTTGGACTCCCTATTGATTACTCCCTATTGATTAATCTCTGTGGGGTAGCCCTCTGGGCTGCCTTAGTACAGTTGTCAACTTATAATAATAAGCTGTTAGCAAATCCAAAACACTCAAACAATAATACTCAGATAAAGACTCTGATTGTTACAGAGAAAAGGGACAGCCCCTGTGGGGTAGCCTTCTAGGCTGCCTGAGTGCAATTTCAAGTCTAAACATCATGACAGTTCTACATATCAATGATAAACTCAATGGAAGAAAAGACAGCCCAGTCAAAGGAAGAAAGGACAGCCCAGTCAAAGGAAGAAAGGACAGCCCAGTCAAAGGAAGAAAGGACAGCCCAGAGGGCTATCCCACGGGGTTAAACTCTTATCTTGCAATTGTCAAGTCTGAAAATAATGATAGTTCCAGATATAAATGAATTGATTACTCCCTATTGAGTAACTCCTGTGGGGTAGCCTTCTAGGCTGCCCTAGTACGGTTGTCAATTTATAATAATAAGCTGTTAACAAACCCAAAACACTCAAACAATAATACTCTGATTGTTACAGAGAAAAAGGATAGTCCTCGTGGGGTAGCCTTCTAGGCTGCCTTAGTAAAGTTGTCAACTTATAAGAATAAGCTGTTAGCAAAACCAAAACACTCAAACCAAAATAATACAAAGATTAAATCATAGTAAATTAAATAAGAACGACTTATTACTGTAGATTGATAAACATTTTTCCTCGGGAAATACTTGAAGCTTTTAACCACCAAGCATCATCCAGTTCTTCTAGCACGTCAATAGACTCTTCCGGGTCCATATCTGTTTTAATTCTTAATACCAGTTCCTCATCCTCTTCGGATGAACTTTCCGGGTCAATATGTATAGCAAGAATTAGAGGTGCATTGGGAAAGAATTGATGAATCTTTTGTGGTGCTTCTAGCAGCAAGGGAATCAAAAATGAATGCTTCTTAATAAACTGTAATACTTCTCTCGGTTCTCTATCTTTGAGGGTGTATAACTGTTCAATCTTTTTGCTTTCTAGGGTTGGTGTTGTTAAAGTGGTTTCTGTCATTATCTACGAAAATGATTGCTACAAATAATTTATTGCATCGTAGTATAGATTGAGATTATCCCGTGGGTTGAGAAACCGGGAATAATCCAAAGTTTCTACATTAATCCTTAAAATAATAGGAGAAACCCGGTTTCTGGGCTGACATCTACTCCTCATTTAGCTATTTCAGAGAGCGGCCAACTTTCTAATGATTTGAGCAGCTAATTTTAAAGACCTCTTTGTAATAACTGGTAAATCATTAAAGGTATCCTCATAATCAGCTCTATTGCGACTATACCGCAAAATTTTTAATCCTATGCCTATACTTGTAAGCTCTGGATCGGTGCTATTCTTAAATTGATCGATTACATACTGGTGAGTATTTTGACTTGGAATAGGAAGACTCTCCTTATCCCTTAAATAATTCCTTGCTTGGATAAAAGCCGCGTAATAAGAACGACTGATTGCAGACCGTAACCGAGATTCTTGAGTAGCAGAAATATTAGCTTTTCCAGCTAATTGTTGGGCTAAACCGAGATATTCCGACCAATTAAAACTCATTATTGCAAATCTATCAACAGTTTTCCTTTTGAACGCTCTGAAGCTTCTAGTCCCCAAGCATAATAAAACTCTTCTAGCACGTCAACCGATTCTTCCGGGTCCATATCGGTTTCAATCAGCAATACTAATTCAATATCTTCCTCAAAGTAACTCTCCGGGTCAATATGTACTGTCAAAGTTAGCGGTGCATCGGGAAAAAATTGATAAATTTTTTGCGGTGCTTCTAGCAATAAGGGAACCAAAAATGAATATTTCTCAATAAATTGCAATACTTCTCCCGGTTCTCTATCTTGAAAAGTATATAGCTGTTCGATTTGCTTTGTTTCTAGGGTCGGTATGTTTACAGTTGCTTCTGTCATTGAGTAAATCCTCTTGTTTTAGATGCTTGTCTATATCTAATCCTCATCAAGCAATATGAGCTTGGATCTTCTCCAGTTCTTCAGCTTCTGATTGCTGAATATAGAATAAGTCCCTGTGAAGCTGTACGTTCATCCAGAAATCAGCAGATATGCCAAAAAATTTGGCTAATCTCAAGGCGATACTTGGTGTCATTCCTCGCGAACCTTCAATTAACTGGTTGATTTCTTCATCAGGAACGTTAATCCCATTAGCAAGTTGTTCTGGTGTCAAGTTCATTGGTTTGAGAAATTCTTCTAAAAGCATTTCTCCTGGATGAGTTGGTACTCGGTGGGTTGGTATTCTCATTGGTTATTGTCTTCGAGTTAGTGGTAATCTAAAATTTCATTCAACCTCATCTACTCCTCATTTAGCTATTTCAGAGATTGGCCAACTTTCCAATGATTTGAGCTGCTAATTTTAAAGACTTTTTCGTAATCACTGGTAAATTATTAAAGGTATCCTCATAATCAGCTCTATTGCGACGATATCGCAAACGTTGTAATCCTATGCCTATACTTGTACGCTCTGGGTCATTACTATTCTTAAATCTATCGATTACATACTGGTGAGTATTTTGACTTGGAATAGGAAGACTCTCCTTATCCCTTAAATAATTCCTTGCTTGGATAAAAGCCCCGTAATAAGAACGACTAATTGCAGAGCGTAACCGAGATTCTTGAGTAGCAGAAATGTTAGCTTTACCAGCTAATTGTTGCGCTAAACCGAGATATTCCGACCAATTAAAACTCATTATTACACATCTATCAATAGTTTTCCTTTTGAACGGTCTGAAGCTTCTATTCCCCAAGCATAATCAAACTCTTCTAGCACGTCAACCGATTCTTCCGGGTCCATATCGGTTTCAATCAGCAATACTAATTCAATATCTTCCTCAAAGTAACTCTCTGGGTCAATATGTACTGTCAAAGTTAGCGGTGCATTGGGAAAAAATTGATAAATCTTTTTCGGTGCTTCTAGCAATAAGGGAACTAAAAATGAATATTTCTCAATAAATTGCAATACTTCTCCCGGTTCTCTATCTTGAAAAGTATATAACTGTTGGATTTGTTTTGTTTCTAGGGTCGGTATTTTTAAAATTGCTTCTGTCATGTAATAAATCCTCAATTATTAACCACAGACTTCGACTTCGCTCAGTCGAACGATGAACGCAGATAAACGCAGATGCTTAAAAATGAAAATGGAAGGCCATTGCCTCCCACACAAAAGCACATAAAAATAAGTACATAGAGGCAAGGTATAATTCCCACCTCTATTATAAAACAAACTACACCTTAGCTTCTTCTTTCACCAACTTATCCCAACCCAAATCCTTGAGATTGTTATTGCGACGGAGAGGACGGGTTACCAACTCCAAAATATCCCGGGCATTGGTAAAACCGTGGATTTGAGCGAAAGTAAACTCTACCGACCACTTAGTATTAATGCCCCTGGCTTCCAAAGGATTAGCATGAGCCATACCAGTAATTACTAAATCCGGCTCTAATTCGTAAATCCGCTGAATTTGATTGTAATTGTCTGGCTTTTCTACAATCTTTGGTGCGGGAACTCCCATTTCCTGACAAGTTTTCTCCAGCAAGTCTAATTCTGCCTTTTGATAGCGCCTGTCCATATAAGGAATGCCAATTTCCGGTACGGTCATGCCACAACGTACTAAGAAACGAGCTAAGGAAACTTCCAGCAGGTTGTCTCCCATGAAGAAGACGGACTTACCGCGAATAATTTGAAGATAGTCCTCCAGGTTTTCCCAAATTTTAGCTTCCCGTTCTGCCAAACCTTTGGGTTGAATGCCTAATACGGAGCAGATTTTTTCAATCCAGGCTCTCGTACCATCAGGACCAATAGGGAAGGGTGCGCCAATGAGCTTGCATTTCCGTCGCCGCATCAGGGCAGTGGCGGTACGACTGAGGAAAGGATTCACTCCCGCAACGTAATATCCTTCTTCAATGGCAGGTAATTCTGTATAGCGCTTGGAAGGCAGCCAGCCAGATATTTTCACCCCTTGTTTCTTCAATTCTAGGGTGAGATTGGTGACTATGGGGTCCGGTAGAGAACCGAAGAGAACTAGGGGAGTGTGGTCAACGTATTCCGACTCTTCCGCCTTCACCTGTTCTTTCTTCTTACCAAAGTTGAGCAGTTTGGCAATGGCGTTGCGCTCTTCTTTCTCTTCCTCTACTGCCTTCTTGGGACACTTGTGAACCATGGCGGCTAAGACTGTATCTTCTCCTTGGGTGAAGGCGTAGTCTAAACCGTTAGCCCGAGCAGTTACAATGGGAATACCAATTTCTGCTTCTAACTTGGGGGCCATTCCCTCCAAGTCCATCTTGATGATTTCTGTGGTGCAGGTTCCGATCCAGACGATGACACTGGGGTTGCGATCGCGCTTGATTTGCTCACACAGTCGCTTTAGTTCTTCATAGTCATTTAGTTTGGCAGAAATATCTCCTTCTTCCAATTCTGCCATAGCGTAACGGGGTTCAGCGAAAATCATCACTCCCATAGCGTTTTGCAGGAAGTAGCCGCAGGTCTTAGTACCAATCACCAAGAAGAAACTATCTTCTATTTTTTGATACAACCAGGCAACGCAACTAATGGGGCAAAATGTGTGGTAATTACCGGTTTCACACTCAAAATTCAGTGCGGTAGGTTCTTGAGCAACAGTCATCCTTTTATCTTTGTCCTAAATTATGAATTTACAAGGGTGGAAGTGACACAAGCAAATTGCCCGTGTTAAGACCTACACCAGCCTCTCTCAGCGGGGCGTGACCTTGCTCCCGTCTTTTTCTCGTGTAATTCTTATACCTATGAAATGTTGGCTGGTCTAATGGTAGAGATAGATTGAGATTTAAAACCTTTAAATTTGCTTAAAAACAAATGATTGCTACTTGACATTGTTAGTGCTGTCAAGTCCCTATTGCTTTGGTGCAATAGTAGGGTGGGCATCCCCCACCAAGAAACTGATTTATAGCACTACGCATTTAGGTTAGGACGTTAATAAAGCCTGAAACCTAGTCATAGCCTAATTTTGAATTGATTTTTTTGAATTTTGAATTGCGCTATATCTCCTCAACTTGAGATAAGTTGACCTTGTTGAATCTTGAAATTCAACTAAGGTTTGCTAAAAGTATATTAGAATGTTAGACATGGTAAGAATTGGTTCTACAATGGGTGCGGTCAAAAACAGTTGAATTTTATATTCTCAATAGTCGCGGCTTATCCTGAAAGTTAGGCAGCCCAGAGGGCTACCCCACGGTGGACAAATACATATTCAGCCGAAAACAACTACTTTTGACCACACCCTTCTACAATCTTTATATATCAAGATTGAGTCCCTAGTTTTTCCGGATGTCTAATGGTGGGCAATGCCCACCCTACTTCTACTAATTAACACCGATACTTTTTAGCTACCAAAACCTAGAACAATCTAGACTTGGCTCACTAATGCAAGTTGATTTCTCAACCAGGGTGTATCTACCAAAGCTCGCAATAAATCTTGCAAGCGCGTTTATTTAATGCCACGAGTCAACTAGAGCCGAACTTGGTTATCGTTCGCAGCTAATCCCGATATTGGCACGTTTTTTCAATCCGCCCT
>JH611106.1 GCA_000252485.1 Prochloron didemni P4-Papua_New_Guinea
CCGCCCTCCTGTTTCCATCCTAACACAAGTAGTGAGTTTTGACGACAGAATCCAGGATGGGATGAGAGATTACGAGCCAATCTACCTGGTTATTCCAACAGATGGCAGATAATTCGAGTAAATCAGCTACTGGAGCAAACCTCGCCACAGTGGCAAACACTAAACCATCATTAGTTCTAACTCATCTGCTTCCTCAACCTGGGGTTGTTGAGGATTGAGATAGAAGTCAGAGAGCAAGGAGAACAAGTCGCGGTCTTGAGCATCTTGAGGAACCACACCTTCTGGTAGAGAAAGAAGCTGGTCAGCAATATTCAAATAGTAATCACAGACATAGTTCAAACAAGGATCGGTCTCAGCCATTTCAAACAAAGTCTTGCCTTTAACTCGAGAAACTCGAATATCCTCAATTAAAGGTAGAATCTCCAGTACCGGCATGGGTACTGCTTCAATATACTTGTCAATCAAGTCTCGCTTGGAAGTACGGTTGCCAATTAAACCAGCCAAACGCAGAGGATGAGTGCGAGCTTTTTCCCGAACGGAAGCAGCAATACGGTTAGCAGCAAATAAAGCATCAAAACCGTTATCGGTGACAATCATGCAGTAGTCAGAATAATTCAGGGGTGCAGCAAAACCACCACAAACTACGTCACCCAGAACGTCGAAGAGAATAACATCATATTCATCGAAGGCGTTCAGTTCCTTGAGTAGCTTGACGGTTTCTCCCACAACGTAGCCACCGCAACCAGCACCAGCAGGAGGACCGCCAGCTTCGACGCAGTCTACTCCGCCATAGCCTTTATAAATTACATCTTCTGGCCAAATGTCCTCGTAGTGAAAGTCTTTTTCTTGCAGGGTGTCAATAATAGTGGGAATGAGGAAGCCGGTCAAGGTGAAGGTGCTGTCGTGCTTGGGGTCACAACCGATTTGCAGCACTTTCTTACCCCGCTTGGCCAGAGCAACTGAGATGTTACAGCTGGTTGTAGATTTGCCGATGCCGCCTTTTCCGTAAACTGATAATTTCACCTTTGCTTATCTCCTGTAGGTTAGCTCGAAGCTTGAATATGTTTTCTTTATTGATGTCTTTGCATTATTCAACAATTTTTGCCCAATGCAAAGGGTTATTTAGATTGAAATAGGGTTTGAAACGGATTAATTGAATTTAAAACTAATTTTTATAATTCTTAATCTATCTTCAAGGTCATTTATATTTATTTATAATAAATATATAAAATTTAATATTTTTTATATTATAAATAAAAACAAAAGACAAAAAATAATTTTTGAGATTATTTGCAACGGAGGAAATGACCACAAGTCAAGCTAAATCAAGGTTTAGCCTAATAGAGTTACCTTGGTTGGACTTGTAGCGGCAAGATTAATTTTTCTAATTTTCCTGCCTAGCTCTCTAGCGGTTTGGGGCTAGTGTAAAAAAGAATTAAATTTTTCTATTCTTTTTATTGCGCTGATTAAGCTCATTATAAATGGAACCAAAAACAATGCTGTACGTATTTTTAATTTCTTTGCTTGTAACCCTTGTGGTCTATATCTTGAGAGGTTTGGAGATTGTCACCGATGTTCCAGGCTCCCTGATTTTATTGCCCGCTGCCGTCGCCGTTGTCTCTTTTATTGTGTGGGGTATTCAGAAAACCAGCCGTTTTTGAATTGAGATAGATTAAACCGCAGAGACACAGAGGAAGCAGAGGAAAGAGGGGAGAGCTAATTTGAGAGTAATTGTAATAGGTGGAGGGGCAGCAGGATTTTTCGGTGCAATTACCTGCGCTACCGCTCGTCCCCAAACTCAAGTAACGTTAATCGAAGCAGGACGGCAACCTTTAGCTAAAGTACGCATTTCTGGTGGAGGAAGGTGCAATGTCACCCATCACTGTTTCCAACCGGCTGAGTTAATCCAATCTTACCCCAGAGGTGGGAAGGCACTGCGCTCCGCTTTTACTCGGTTTCAACCTAGAGATACGGTGGCTTGGTTCGAGCAACGGGGAGTAAAATTGAAAACGGAGGCTGACGGTAGAATGTTTCCGGTCACCGACAGTTCTACAACTATTGTAAATTGCTTGCAGTCCGCAGCTCAATCTGCTGGGGTGGAGCTGTTGACTGGGACTCCAGTTATATCTGTTAGATCCCCCCCTGGACTCGGACTT
>JH611107.1 GCA_000252485.1 Prochloron didemni P4-Papua_New_Guinea
TTTAGTCTGGTGAGGGTTACCGGTTTCCCTACCAACCAGGTTGCTAAATCTTCTGGGAATTCTTCTACTAGGAATTTGCAAATGTTATCGTACATGTTCTAGTTAGTAGTGTTTATTTAATCCTACCATTTCTTGATACTTCTATATTGATTGTGAAAAATTGCTTACGTAGGGTGCGGCACTGCCCACCAATATACTTTTAAATTATCTTGATTAGATTTCATTAGACATGGGGCAATTTATCTTCACTTGAGGATATAAAGACGGACAATACAGTCAAAGTTTATAAACAGAAAGCAGGTAATATTGCCCACTTTCTGTCTACACCTATAGTGCTTCTCGCTGGTATCTTTACATGCTACATTGTGTATACAAAAGTGCTGCGTCGGCTGCATCGCCTTTGTATAAAGCGTGCATGCGCATTTTTCTTATTGTTCATTGTTAATTGCCTGCACTGCCCTTCGACGACCCTCTGGGGCCGCGTAGCCGAAGTGTTCATTGGGAATTGCTATAGTTATCCTTTCTTCCTGTTAATTGTCGCACTAAGTCCACCGATAAATCGGTAAAATCCACCACTTGTTCTACAGTCATTCCTGCTTGCAGTAGGTTCAAAGCAACTGCTTCTTTTCCTTGAATAAGTCCTTCTTGACGACCTTCTTGACGACCTTCTTGACGACCTTCGTCAAGTGCTTCCTTTCTAATTTCTTGATAAACC
>JH611108.1 GCA_000252485.1 Prochloron didemni P4-Papua_New_Guinea
GACAAAGAGCTGAACAAGAACGACAAAAGGCTCAACAAGAACGACAAAGAGCTGAACAAGAACGACAAAGGGCTCAACAAGAACAGCTAAAAGCTGAACGAGCAGAAAAAACCATTGATGAAGCAATTAACCGCATGTCCTCTATGGGAATGACTATTGAACAAATAGCAGAAATTTTAGGACGCAATCTGACAGAAATCAATGACAAACTCAATTAAACGAGCTGATTAAGTATAGGTAATGAACGGAGTTAGAAAAAACTCCGTTAGGATATACTTTGAGGAGTTTTCCCCCAATGTTGGGGGTTAGGGGGCTAGACAATGCCCAGGGAAGAGCCCTGTCAAGTTAACTTCGGAAAATGCGGCTATAAAGGGTTTCGTGTTCCATGCTGGCAAGCTGTAAACCCCAACTATTGCTTTCTAGATCATCATCTTCCCAATCCAAAACCCTCTGAGTTGAATGGGCGATCGCCTCTCCCAAATTAGCAACGATTTGCTGTCCCTGAGTCTGGCCGAGGGGAATCAGCTTGACTCCCGCATTGACTAAGTTGGCAACCCAGCTTTGGAAATACCCCAAGGCAGCGGAGAACTCGTCAACTTGCCAGTAGGCAACTGCAAGTCCGTAGGCAATACAGTAGTTGCACGAACGTGCATCTAGAACATCCGGAAAGGTTAAGGTTGGTTCGAGCTTCAGGAACAGTTGGAGTAGCGATCGCCCCATTTGTAAGCTCTGCATACGCAACTCTTCGGTTTCACGACTGGCTGTGTACCAGGCATTCCAGTAGTCCAATTGTTGGGACTGGGCTTCCAACCAAGCGCGATACCCTCGTAGCATCACAGCCACCTCAACTTGAATTGAACCATAAGCCAGTTGTGCAGCTAAGTAATTTTCCAGATCGGCTGCGGTAGTGATGCGTTCTTGATAACAAAGGGTTTCTAGCCCTTCAGAGTAGCTATAAGCTCCCACAGGTAATGATGAATTACAAAGCTGTAAGAGCCGCAAAAGGGCAAGGGAACTTTTCATAAATTATAAATTCTTAGCTATTCATGATGAATTATTAGCAAGCGCGGTATAGCACGAAGCATTTAGGTTAGGACATTAATAAAGCCTGAAACCCAGTCATGGCCTATTTTTGAATTTTGAATTTTGAATTTTGAATTGCGCTTCGCGCGGTATCAGGTATGAACGTGCCTGTATGCTCCAGCTTCGGGATGAAAGGGGACAATTTCTTCCGTTAGGTTCACCGGCATTTGTTCCAACATAGCTTGAAGAACTGAATCGGGAGAGAGGCGCAGATAGGTTGGTTGAATTTCCAGAGCAATGTGGCGATTGCCCAGATGATAAGCAGCTTGCAAAAGGTGGAGTGGCTCCGACGCGGTGACAGTAATGACAGGTTCGGGTTTGGCTTTAATTTGAATGTAAGTGATCTGGCCCGTTTCATCCCTTGCACTCATCAGCACATCCCCATCCTTGAGAGTAGTTCCCCGTTTCAGATTCAGTTTGATCTCCTGGCCTTTGACGGAGGTACAGCGATAGAAACTGCGCTGACGCTCTTCGGCAGTGAGAGTGAGGATATCATTAATGATATCCAGATTGACCAAGGGCGCTTTGGCTACCAGGATTAGCATAGAGAAAACTCAAATTTGTGGTTAAGAGTATGGAAATGGTTTTATAGCGCTTCGCTCCGGAGCGTGTCGTTACAACTAAATAAGGAGTCTTTGATACATTTGGTGTCTGAGTAAAATCTGTTTCGAGACGAGCGCTTCGCGCTATATATACCAGCCCTTTTAGTGTTTACTATTGAGTTCCAGCAACCGTAGGTTGCAGTATAACTATCAACTGTCAACTATCAACTGTCAACTGCTATAGTTCTCTTTTACGATACCTCTCGGGAAAACGAAAGCCGCCCCCCTGTTTCCCCCCCAGTGGGGGGGACCAAGGGGGGAGCGGATGAAGTTGACACGGCGAATTCATTCGCCTGTACCTTTGTTAATTGACTTTAGCACAAGGATTGACAAATTTATAATTTTTTGTTATTGTCAAAGAGGAGGTAGAATACAATGTACGGATGCCAACAAAACTTAATAAAAACTACTGAATGCCTGCCTTTTCTAGAGTATCTTTGTAGAACCGCGAACAAGCTAATTAATTGTGGAATATATCTCGCTCGTCAGTGGTATTTTAAATGCGGCTATATTATCGGCAAATACGAACTTGAAAAGCAGCTGAAGCAAAATCAAAACTTTAAATTTCTTTTTTCTCAAGCTGCTCAACAAACGTTGAGAGGAGTTGCTGAATCCTTTAAATCTTTCAAGGAACTTTCTAAAAAGTATAAAAAAGGAGAACTAGAAAACCGTCCGCGACTACCCAATTATCGAAAAAAGGGAGGAATGGGAGTTATAGCCTATCCCAAACAGGCATTGAAACTAAAAGAAGGGAAAGTCCGAATCCCTCTCGGCTTAAAGGTAAAAGCCGCTTTTAAAGTCGATGCCTTCTTCCTTCCATTTCCCACCAATCTAGACTTTAATTCGATCGGGGAAATCAGAATCCTCCCTCGTAACGGTTGCTTCTATGTTGAGTGGGTGTATCAATTAGAAACCCATCAAGTCGAAGTTGATAAAAAGAAAGTCTTGGGAATTGACCACGGGCTTGATAACTGGTTGACTTGTGTCAGCAACACGGGGAAGAGCTTTATTGTTGATGGGAAGCATCTTAAATCCGTCAACCAATGGTATAACAAACACTTCGGCTCCGCTCAGTGCAGGCAAATAGCTAGAATAAAAGAGGGAAGACCCCAAGGATTTTGGTCAAAAAAACTTGCGAGCATTACGGAAAAACGCAATCGCAAAATGCGAGATGCAGTCAATAAAGCAGCAAGACTAGTGATTAATTATTGTTTAGAGAATGGCATTGGTCGGGTAATCTTTGGTTGGAACAAAGGTCAAAAAGATGGTATCGATATCGGGGCAAAAAACAACCAAAAGTTCGTTCAAGTTCCTGCAGCAAAACTCAAAGAACGCATCAAGCAGTTGTGCGAACAGTATGGGATTC
>JH611109.1 GCA_000252485.1 Prochloron didemni P4-Papua_New_Guinea
CCTGTTTCCCCCCCACTGGGGGGACCGAAGGGGGGAGGAAAGCGAGTCAAACTCCGATTGTATCGCTCCGCTAATGGCAGTTTGATTAACGCCGATTGCAATGGAGCAGCGAATATTTTAAGAAAAGTAGCGGCAACTTTAGGACTATGTCTTAAAGAAGTCAGTAGCGGCGCTTTGACTACGCCTGTAAGAGTCCATTTCTGGGCTGCTTGCGAATCCCCGTCTCTTTAGAGCGGGGAGAGTCAAAATACCAGCAGTTTTAAAGTTAGGTAGATCCATGATTCCGGGAGAGATGTTTATCGAATCGGGGCAGATAGAACTGAATAGAGGACGACCAACCCTTGAGATTGAGGTAGGCAATACAGGAGATCGCCCCATCCAAGTAGGGTCGCATTTCCATTTTTTTTGAGGTAAATTCGGCCCTGAGTTTTGACCGGGAAGTGGCCTGGGGTATGCGCCTGGATATTCCCGCTGGGACGGCCATTAGGTTTGAGCCGGGGGATCGGCGTCAGGTGAGGTTAGTCGCCCTGGCGGGTAGCCGGGAAGTCTATGGATTCAATGGCAAAGTTAACGGAGCTTTAGACTAATGAGTTACAACATGGAGCGTCGCGCCTATGCAGAAACCTACGGACCGACAGTGGGCGATCAAGTCAGGTTAGCCGATACAGAACTAATTATTGAGGTAGAAGAGGATCTAACCAGCTACGGTGATGAGGTAAAGTTTGGTGGCGGGAAGGTAATCCGAGATGGCATGGGCCAGTCGCCCATTTCCCAGGCCGATGGGGCGGTGGATACGGTAATTACCAATGCCCTGATCCTGGATTGGTGGGGCATTATCAAAGCCGATGTGGGCATCAAGGATGGCCGAATTGCGGCGATTGGGAAGGCGGGCAATCCCTACACTCAGGACAATGTAAATATCATTATCGGACCCGGTACGGAGGCGATCGCCGGGGAGGGTAAGATCCTGACTGCTGGTGGAATTGACTCTCACATTCATTTTATCTGTCCCCAGCAAATTGAGGTGGCGATCGCTTCCGGGATTACGACCATGTTGGGCGGTGGTACTGGTCCGGCAGCGGGAACCAATGCTACAACCTGTACGCCCGGGCCTTGGTATATCCAGCGGATGCTGGAGTCTGCCGATGGGTTTCCCCTTAATCTGGGCTTTTTGGGCAAGGGGAATAGTAGCCAACCCCAGAGTTTAGTCGAACAGATAAAAGCTGGGGCCATGGGGTTGAAACTGCATGAGGATTGGGGGACGACCACCGCCACCATTGATACCTGTCTGACAGTGGCGGATGAGTACGACGTGCAGGTAGCGATTCACACCGATACCCTCAATGAGGCTGGGTTTGTGGAGGATACGATCCGGGCGTTTAAGCAGCGGGGGATTCATACCTACCATACCGAGGGCGCGGGAGGCGGCCACGCACCGGATATTATCAAAGTGTGTGGTTTGGCCAATGTTTTGCCCTCCTCAACTAATCCCACCCGGCCTTACACCCTGAATACTTTGGATGAACACTTGGATATGTTGATGGTGTGTCACCATCTCGACCCGAATATTCCTGAAGATGTGGCGTTTGCTGAATCCCGAATTCGGCGAGAGACCATCGCAGCAGAGGATATTCTCCACGATTTGGGCGCATTCAGTATGATTGCTTCGGATTCCCAGGCTATGGGCCGGGTAGGGGAGGTGATTATTCGGACCTGGCAGACAGCCCATAAGATGAAGGTACAGCGGGGGCATTTAAGTCCAGGGGAGATGTCCACGAGTCCGGTAGAAATACACAGCCGCAATGATAATTTCCGAGCCAAGCGCTATGTGGCTAAATATACCATTAATCCGGCGATTACCCACGGCATTGCCCAGGAGGTGGGTTCCATTGAGGTGGGTAAGTTGGCGGATTTGTGTCTTTGGAGTCCGGCCTTTTTTGGGGTCAAACCCCAGTTGGTGCTTAAGGGCGGGATGATTGTGTCAGCCCAACTGGGAGATGCCAATGCCAGTATTCCCACGCCCCAGCCAGTGCATACCCGGCCCATGTTTGCCAGTTTTGGTGGGGCGATCGCCCAGACTTCGTTAACATTTGTATCTCAGGCAGCTTGGAAGGCTGGGGTTGGGGAGGGGCTTCAGAAGCGAGCTGTGGCAGTTTCCGATACACGGCAGATTGGCAAGCAGGATTTGAAGTTAAACCAGGCATTGCCGGAAATGGAGGTGGATCCTCAGACTTACGAAGTGCGGGCTGATGGGGAGTTGTTGACCTGTGAACCTGCGGCTGTATTGCCCATGGCCCAGCGATATTTCCTCTTTTGAGATGGCTTTGATCAGCGGTTCATCTGAGTCAAGTATGCTAAAATGGATGACTGCAAACTGCCGAACCTAACAATTGATATAGCGCTACGCGCAATTCAAAATTCAAAATTCAAAATTCAAAAATACGCTATGACTGAGTTTCAGGCTTTATTAATGTCCTAACCTAAATGCGTAGTGCTATACTTGATAAACTTGCAAGACTTTCACCGAATCGGATGATGGACAGTCACCAGTTTTGTGCCATCAGGAAAAGTTGCTTCCACCTGAACTTCCAGGAGCATTTCCGGGATTCCCTCTAACACCTCATCCCTAGATAGAAGGGTGGCTCCATGACTCATTAATTCAGCTACAGACATACCCTCCCTGGCTCCTTCTAGGATGCCTGCGCTAATTAAGGCAACTGCTTCGGGATAGTTTAATTTAAGTCCGCGATCGCGTCGTCGTTCGGCCAAGAGTGCTGCCGTAAACACCAATAATTTATCCTTTTCTTGAGGTGATAGTTGCATAAAATTAATTTAATTAACTAGAAACTTGCCAAACCCTGGGAATACAAATACCACAGCCAGTGTAAATCTGTCGCAGATTTTCCCATATTTTCAGAAAGTAGGTTCGCCCCTCGGTGGTAGAGTGCCCCAGATAGCGACAAATCAACCCTGATGGCAGTCGAGTGATCCCAATTTGATTTTGGATTGAGAGTTTTTCTTGCGGACTGTCTCCCTGGCTGGGCAAACAGGTGTCACGGAGAAAGGCGATCACCTCTTTGTCAAACTCATAGCCCACAACTACCAGGGTTCCCATCGCCGAGTACCCTCCAAGGGTTGCCAAATTCTGGCTCGTTTCGGCCATTAAAACCGATCGATCTAGCCAAATAGGTTGGCCCTGATGCCACACCTCCGTGCGCGATCGCCATTTCCCACTTCTAAACTGTTCGCCTCTAGCCGTGCGGCCAAACCGAAACAGTTCCATCCCACACCAAATAGCACCTTTTCCCAATTCCACCTGAATTTGCTGTTCATACAGGGCTCCATCAAAGATGATTGTTTCTTGGGGAAACCATTCCAAAATTGCGCCTGAATCTAGGCTGATTTGCACCTTCTGGCTCGATAACTGTCCTTGGCTGCGGTAGACTTTTCCCGCCGCCGCAGTAGTCAGCAGTACATGGGATTTAGGCTGAAGCTTGAGATCTACCGACAGGCGATCGCCCCCCACCATTCCTCCTGCGGTATGGACTAAAACGCTATGGCAAATGCCCTTGACCTCGGGATAAAAAGGACGCTGAACTTTGAAGGGAGCCTGGCTGTAGGACCGCAGAACTTGAGTTTGGTGTTTTTTGAACCCGTAGTGGAGTTTTACTTTTCCTTGCCATCCTGCCATACAGTTTTCAAGTAGTTATAAGACTGTTGAACCATGTCAGGACTTACGCAGAAACCGGGTTTCTGAACCAAAACTCTGGGTTTTGCCATTTTATCCTGGTGAGAAACCCGGTTTCTAGGTTTGTTTGCGTAAGTCCTGCATGTGTAGCCAGTATTTATTCGCTTTGGCATATAGTACTAAAATTTTTAAAGTATATTACTTGAAGTTTATCTATAGGGCTTGTTCAATAAAATCAATAATCGTGGCCAACCCGTCCAAACTTTTAAGATTAGTAAAACAAAAAGGGTGATCGCCGCGCATTTTTTGGGCATCACGGGCCATTACCTCAAGACTAGCACCCACATAAGAGGCCAGATCGATTTTGTTAATCACCAGCAGATCCGACTTGGTGATGCCAGGGCCACCTTTGCGGGGGATTTTGTCTCCGGCCGCCACGTCGATTACATAGATGGTAAGGTCCACCAACTCCGGGCTAAAAGTGGAAGCTAAATTGTCCCCCCCACTTTCCACAAAAACCAGATCTAGATTCTGAAATTGAGTTTCCAGTTCCTCTATAGCCGCCAAATTCATGGAAGCATCTTCTCGGATAGCTGTATGGGGACAGCCTCCGGTTTCAACCCCGACAATGCGGTCTCGTTCCAGTGCCTGGGATCTGATTAAAAATTGGGCATCTTCCTGAGTATAGATATCATTGGTTACTACTGCTATCTCCAAGCGATCACCCAAGGCTTTACACAGAGAATCCACCAATGCTGTTTTTCCCGATCCCACTGGACCAGCAATTCCAACTCTCAGTACCCGCTTGCTCATTATTCCGTTGCTCCCCAATTCAGGATTATTTTTTTGTATCGTAGACTGCAATCAGTAGGCAAGATCCAGGTTTGAATATCATTATTCAAAATAATTAGAATTCAACGACGTTGGTAGCAAATCATTATGGCCAAGGGATTAGGACGAAGGAAATTTTTACTTTACAGTTGTACCACTTTATTGACCAGTCTACTGCTCAAAGCCTGCGGCGGTGACACTGAGACTACAAAAACAACGACAACGCCAGAAAGTCCAGGCGATACGATCAAAGTAGGAATTCTCCACTCTCTAAGCGGCACGATGGCAATTAGTGAAACAACTGTCAAGGAGGCAGAAATGCTAGCCATCAAGGAGATTAATAAAGCTGGAGGAGTCCTCGGCAAGCAAATTGAGCCAATTATCGAGGACGGGGCTTCTGACTGGCCTACCTTTGCCGAGAAAGCAGAAAAGCTAATCGATCGAGACCAGGTGACCACTATCTTTGGTTGCTGGACTTCCGCCAGCCGCAAAGCGGTCAAAGACGTGTTTGAATCCAAAGACCACATGCTTTGGTATCCGGTTCAATACGAAGGTCAAGAGTGTTCCAAGAACATTTTCTACACAGGTGCTGCTCCCAACCAGCAGATTGAACCGGCCGTTAATTGGCTGCTAGAGAACAAAGGCAAAAAGTTCTTCTTGGTGGGTTCTGACTACGTTTTCCCGCGCACAGCCAACACGATTATTAAAGAGCAACTTAAGGCTAAAGGCGGCAAAACCGTTGGTGAAGATTATCTGCCTCTGGGTAGCACAGAAGTTACGCCTATTATCACCAAAATCAAACAGGCTTTACCTGATGGCGGCGTAATCTTTAATAGCCTCAATGGTGACAGTAACGTTGCTTTCTTCAAACAGCTTCAGGGTGCTGGTCTTGGTCCCGATCAATATCCCGTTATGTCGGTGAGTATTGCTGAAGAAGAAGTCCGGCAAATTGGCAAAGAGTTCCTCGTCGGTCAATACGCGGCTTGGAACTACTTTATGACGGTAGACAGTCCTGCTAACCAGAAGTTTGTTGAGGCTTTCAAAGCGGAGTACGGACCGGATCGAGTCACCAACGACCCGATGGAAGCAGCCTATATCATGGTTTACCTTTGGAAGCAGGCGGTGGAAAAGGCGAAAACCGCTGACGACCTAAATAAAGTACGGGCTGCTGCTATTGGTCAGGAGTTGGATGCCCCAGAAGGTAAAGTCAAGATGTATCCTAACCATCACATCTCCAAAACTGTGCGCATTGGTGAAGTCAGAGATGACGGTCTGTTTGATATCGTCTGGACATCCGATGGTCCGGTCGCTCCAATTCCCTGGAACCAATACGTGCCTGCAACTAAAGGATATGCCTGTGACTGGACTGACCCCAATAAGGGTGGCAAGTACAAGATTTGACCATCCTACGGCGCTGTCGTCCATGGGATTCTTCCTTCGTTGCGCTCACTTAATCCATCAACCTAAAATCTAAAACGATACGATACTTTTTAGCTACCAAAACCTAGAGT
>JH611110.1 GCA_000252485.1 Prochloron didemni P4-Papua_New_Guinea
GTCAGCGCTTCTGTGTAACCAGCGATCGCCCGTTCTAAATTTTCTGCTTTATCTCCTCTTTTTCTGAGATAGTAGGCAAGTGCCAGATAATATTGTATCCCGGCCCAATGTTCGGGAAAAGTCTCAAAATTATAAACTCTCAGCGCTTTTGTATAAGCAGCGATCGCCCGTTCTAAATTTTCTGCTTCATCTCCTCTAATTCTTTGAGAGTAAGCATTCCCTAGATTATATTGTGTTATTGCCCACTCTTTAGGAAAAGCTTCCATAGGAAATGCAGTTAGGGCAATTTCACAACCTCTAATAACAATTTCTTGATTAATAGCGATGTTCCCCTGGGAAAATCCTTGAATAATGTGACTAAAAAAACCAAGATCGCAAGCAATAGATTGAGCTGTTTTTATATCAACTGATGATAGAGTATCATTTCCCCAAATATCTAAAATTTCAAGAAAATTTTCATCTAATTTATCCAGATTATGTTCTAGAAAACGACAAATTAACTCCGGGTTTTCACCCTCGGCTACTTTTTGTAATATTTCCATCAAGAAGTTCCAATAGATTTGAGGAGTTGTTTCATCCTTTGACAAATCTAAACCTTCTGATAACTGTTGTGGAATATTTATCATTTCTCTATATAATCTCAAAGCCAATAATCACTCTATTTATTTAAAAACGCCAGTTTCATTATATACTATTATAATGATAATTGCAATAATTGTAGGTTGGGTTGAGGCAACGAAACCCTTCGGCTACCCTTCGGCTCCGCGGTCCCTGAGCGTAGCCGAAGGGCAGGGCAAGCGCTCAGGGCAGGCCCAACAGCCAAGTACATTAGTGTTGAAAGATTCCTAAACTTCTCCAAGGGTTTCTCTATCGCTCTACTCAACCAACTAATAATAATCTCAGAACCCATCAAACGTACTACAAAATTTAAAATTGGCCTAAACATCGCTGTACTAACCTACAATTGCTATAATAGATAAAACGACTCAAATAGTCAACAAGAGGAAAAAACCATGAGATTCATTAGTCCGAAAACAGATTTTGCCTTTAAGAAAATATTTGGTTCCACGGACAGTAAACCCATCTTGATTAGTTTTTTAAACGCTATAGTTTACCGAGGAGAGCAATCAATCCAAGATTTAGAAATAATCGACCCTTATAGTGCAGGGAAAACTAGGCAGTTGAAAGATAGCTATTTAGATGTAAAAGCTTTGTTAGACAACGGAACTATTGTCATTATTGAAATGCAGGTTATCAATGTGGCAGCTTTTGATAAAAGAGTGGTATATAATCTAACTAAAACCTATAGCAATCAATTAGAATACGGACAAGGATACATTCACCTACAACCAGTAATAGCCTTGACCATAACGGATTTTGAATTATTTCCAGACACAGAGAAAGTAATTACCTTTTGGGAATTCCAGGAAGAAACTGAAGAAATAGATTATAGCAATGAAGAATTGAAAACGGTATTTGTAGAATTACCGAAGTTCAAGAAAACCATAGAAGAGTTGGAAACCATCGCCGACAAGTGGATTTATTTTCTCAAAGAGGCTCCTTCTTTAGAGATGATTCCTGAGAATATGGGAGAAGTGAAGGCAATAAATAAAGCCTTAACTATAGCTAATCGAGCTAATTTAACGGAAAAAGAATTAGAGGATTTGCATCATCAGGAGGTATTTTTTCAAGACCAACGAGGCTCGGTCATTAAGGCTAAGGAAGAAGGATTACAACAAGGCCGGGAAGAAGGTAAGGAAGAAGGATTGCAACAGGGTCGGGAAGAAGGTAA
>JH611111.1 GCA_000252485.1 Prochloron didemni P4-Papua_New_Guinea
AACTCGACCGAATCTTAATCAAGCTTGAGGGAGTTCAACCAGTTGATAGCCAAGGGATTCAGCCTTTTTAGAGATGCGATTGAGAGTTCTTTGTTTATACTGTTGTTCGTAATAGTCAGCGCCTTTATCTAAATAAGATTCTTTAGTGGTCCATAAAGTATAGAAAAGACGGGCAGTTCGACGACCCTCTCTGCAAGCAATCTTATGTGCAGTAGCAGTAATAGCTTTCGGTGCGCCAGAACGTGCTTTAATTCTCCTATAAAAAGCGCCTAAAGCAGTTTGAGAACGACTAACAGCTTGAGCTGCTAATCTGAAAGCATTGGCCGCTCGATTCTTTACTTTACGGGTTTGAGAACTTTTAACTTTGCCGCCAGTAATACGACAACCGGGACATAATCCTAACCAAGAACAAAAATGTTTGACAGTTTTAAATTTACTTGGGTCCAATCCCACTTCACTGATAATAGTTTGAACCGTGACAACATCTAAACCATCAATAGTTGTAAAATCAACTCCTGTAATACGATAAAGATGGGAATGTAAGTCAAATGAGGGTTTATTAGAACGATTACGTTTTGCCTTTTTTGGTTTTGGAGTCGGTTCAGTAGTCTCAGATTTAAATTTACTCAAACATTGCTCTATTTGTTTATCCAGTAAGAATATTTGTTGTTGATAAGACTCGTAAAGAGATAGTTCTTGGTGC
>JH611112.1 GCA_000252485.1 Prochloron didemni P4-Papua_New_Guinea
TAGTGGATAGTGGATAGTTGATAGTTGATAGTTCTACAGATTAGATGTGTCAAGGGACTACGCACAATTGTTGATTGTTGATTGTTGATTGTTGATTGATAATTGTTAATTGTTCATTGATAATTGTTCATTGTTCATTGTTCATTGTTCATTGAAAGAGCGTCTTTCTTGCAATTTTAACATTATTTCCTGGTGGCGATCACGAGTAATGGGATAGAAAAATACTAACACCAAACCGAAACAAAGCAGTAAACTAGGGATTAAACCGGTGATAATCCGAATAGACCAAAGAGCTGAATCTGGTTGGACAACGGATAAACCATCCTTCAGGGGAATAAATCCAGACCAGTCCAGGGTTTGTCCTACCAAAAATACGGAGAAAGCTACTCCTATTTTCTCAATTTGGACTACAAAGCCATAGAAAATTCCTTCTCTCCTTTGGCCAGTATTTAACTCATCTAAATCTAATATATCCGGTAACATGGACCAAGGGACGAGATAAACTGTAGAAATACCCATTCCAGCTAAACAAGCCAAACAATACATCAATTTAACTTGTCCTGGTTGGACGAAAAATAAACCCATTAATCCTATAATAGTTAAAGGAATGCCCAAGCAATAAACAATTCGTTTACCCACTCTTTGAGCGAGAAAACTCCAGAGGAACATCATGGTTAAAGCAGTTCCTTGAACTGTTAGAGCCATTTGGGTAAAATGATTCTCTGACAGTTGCATCCAGTTAATGACAAAGAACTGTAAAACCGATGCAGTTACTTGTACGCTTAACCAAGAAAAAAGATAAATGCCAATTAAATAAAGAAAGGGTTTATTGCTTAAAGCAATTTTAATTTGCTCTAACATTGGCAATGATGCCGGACGCTCTATCTGAGAACGCTTTTTCTCCATGGCCATATAGCGGGGAAAGGTTCCCCAAACACAAAGATAAACAACGAAGATAATTATTCCGCTACATACTCCTCCCAATAATAAATAACGATGGGTAGGATTCTCAACTTGACTAAAAATAATTTGAGCAACAACCAGAGAAAAAATACTGCCCCCAATACTAAAAGCTGATTTGAAACTGATTAACTTAGTGCTTTGGTCGTATCCTTCTGTCAGTTCTGCAGCCAGGGTGGAAAAGGGCAAAATAACCGAGGTAAATGCGGTATACATTAGCAAGACAATGGTGCTATAATAAAGGAATAAAATTGTCTGATTATCACTGGGTACTTTAACCCAAAGCAAAAAGAAAAATAACCCTAAAGGAATAGCACCGAAAACCATCCAGGGAAAGCGCCGACCCCAACGAGAACGAGTGCGATCGCTCAACCAACCAATGATAGGATCGTTAATAGCATCCCAAGCTTTCCCGACTAAGCCGACGCTACCGGCTAAACTGGGATTCAACCCCACTATATTAGTTAAGAAAAAGAGCAAGAAAAAGGTGAGAATATTGCTGGGAACTGCTCCAGCTAGTTCCCCAACTCCGTAAGCGAGTTGGGTGCGCAAGTTTAAGTTATTTGAGTTATCCAAGCTGGTTTTCAATTGATAGTAGTTGGTAGTGGATAGTGGATAGTGGATATCTGAATACGTATTTATCAATCGTGGGGTAGCCGGATGGGCTGCCACATAGTAAGCCGCGACTATTGAGAATATAAAATTCCCAACTGTTTTTGACTGCATCCCACTTCTGTTGATAACAAGTTATATCATAGTCATAAAGTAGCCCTTTGTAAGGAAGGAACGAGAGGACACGGGGATGTTATCAAGACGCAATTTTTTAATCTTGGCAGGTTTGGGGGTTACTGGAGCAGTTGTAGCCGCCCCTTTGCGGAATTTATATGCCAGAGTAGGGCAAGGAAAATCTCTCTCCGGCAAAGGTTTTGGTCCCCTCGTCCCGGACCCCCAGGGATTGTTAGACCTCCCGGAAGGATTTCAATATCGAGCTTTCTCCAGAACTGGGGAAATGATGAACGATGGCTCTTTCGTCCCTGGAGGTCACGATGGCATGGCTGCCTTTCCCGGAGAAAAGGGCACTACCATTTTAGTGCGCAATCACGAACTCAACGGCAGCAAAAGTTCCGAGGTCATGGCTCGTCAAGTGAACAAGTACGACCCCCTATCTAAAGGAGGAACTACTACTCTGATTGTGGGAGGCGATCGCCAATTAATAGAACAGCGAGTTTCCCTAGCGGGGACCACTCGCAACTGTGGAGGAGGAAGCACTCCTTGGGGTTCTTGGATTAGTTGCGAAGAAGACATCTATACCCCAGCAATGAATAAACCAAATAATCCTAGGGGCCTCAATATCTCCAAGAAGCATGGTTATAATTTTGAAGTGCCCAGTAAAGGAATAGTAGTAGATCCAGTTCCTTTAGTAGCCATGGGTCGTTTCAATCACGAGGCCATCGCCGTAGACCCAAAAACTGGCATTGTTTACCAAACGGAAGATAGAGACGACGGTTGTTTTTATCGCTTCATTCCCAAACAACCGGGTAAACTGGCAGCTGGGGGAGTACTGGAGGCATTAGCTGTGAAAGGAATGCCTAAACTAAATACTAGCAAAGACTTCCCCCTCAACGAACCCAAGTCAGTAGAGTGGTTGAAAATAGAAGATGTAGACCCGGAAGGAGATACCGTCCGTGTGGAAGCAAAATCCAAAGGAGCCGCAGTATTTCAACGGGGAGAAGGCATCTGTTTGGGCAACGGGGAAATCTACTTTGCCTGTACCAGCGGCGGCCAAGCAGAGAAAGGGCAGATTTTCCGTTACAATCCTATTAAGAACGAAATTGAATTATTTGCTGAGTCCCCTGGAGCTGGAGTTTTGGACTATCCCGACAATATTATTGCCGCTCCTTTTGGGGATTTAATTATGTGCGAAGATGGGGGCGGAGAGCAATTTTTAGTGGGAATCAATGCTAAAGGGGAATTTTATCCTTTAGGACGCAACGCACTGAACCCTAGCGAGTTAGCAGGAGTTTGCTTTGCACCAGATGGCAAGACTATGTTTGTTAATATTCAAACACCCGGTATTACTTTTGCGATTTGGGGCCCTTGGTCAACTGATTTAGGTTTCGCAAACTATTACATAGGGTTGGACAATTAAAGTGGTAAACTTTTTATTGGGTTGAGAATTCCAAACACCGAGACGTTCTGCAGTGGGTTTTTGGATTAATTGTTCGCTAATCCAATGTTGCACTTTTTGCACGTCGTCTTGAGCTATTGCTATTCCTACATCAACTAAGTTGAGGGATTTCTCCACTACAATTAAAGCATCTCTTTGGGCATGGGGGATTAAGTCCTTCCACTCCGTGTCTGCTATTTCTTCCGTTAATTGTGCTTCGATATGTTCTGTCATTTAAATAATTTGGTTTATTACTTCTATTTTACTAGACAAGTTGAGTATACTATAAGTGATCTAAAGATGATCTAAAATCTGCCTATTTATTGCTTGGTGAAGGGTCTGTCTATGGCTGTGCAGTTGAGCAGGGCGATCGCCTTAAGGCTTTGGAAACGTTGCGCGATCGCTTTTTAGCCGAAAAAAGGTTGAAGAATAATCCATCTAATTTAGTCATTTCCGTTATCAGGAATATGGTGGGCAGTGCCGCACCCTACGATAAACTACGCATTTAGGTTAGGACATTAATTTTGAATTTTGAATTTTGAATTTTGAATCGCCCTAGCGCTATACTAAACAGTGACACCGTAGAGCGCTTCATTGATGAATGGCATTTTGACAGAGATTCTCTTAAGAATTGAAATTCCGGAAACCGTTAGTTTTACTACTGCTTTACTCATTGGCTTGACTCTGTTTTTAAGCCTCCTGGCGATCGCGAGTTTTCTGTATTTCCAGATTCCCAAAGCGATGGAAGGATTGGGGCAGAAGCTCAATTCTCCCGAACTCAAAGACATTTTTGAGAAAGTTGTTCTGCCTTACCACAAGAGACTGAGTTGGCTCGTTCTCTTGATCGGGATGGATCTGGTTATTTTCGCCATCGCCCTCCCCACTTGGCTAAAAATCTTAGAATTTCCCTTGAGTTTATTTATTGCCATTAATATTAGCAGTCTCGGTTTTAAACTCTTAAACAATCTCTTTGAAAGCTATTTTCTCGAAGTTGTTTTAGAAGATCGAACCAATATTAATAGCGAACTCCTCGCCCTCACGCAATTTGTTGCTAAATCCGTTCTCGTTCTTATTGTTATCTTTCTCTTTGCCCAAACTCACCACATTAATCTAATTGGTTTGATTGCCAGTTTAGGGGTTGCTGGAGCCGCCATCGCCTTTGCCTCCCAAAAGATTCTCGAACAAATTCTCTGGAGTTTTGTTTTGTACCTGGATCGCCCCTTTAACGTCGGCGATTATATTCATTTATCCGGGGGAATTATCGGTCAAGTAGAAACAACTGGATGGCGTTCTACGAAAGTTCGTTTATCGGGAAAAAATACATTAGTTATCGTTCCCAATAGCTCTTTAGCACAAACCAATATTGAAAATTTAACCAAAGCCAGACGAGCGGTTTTAATTGTGGATCTCATCTTTTTTAGAACTATGTCTGACGAAGAAAAAGCCCTTATTCGACAACTTATTTTAGATAGTACCCGGGAGATTGTCGGCATTGATTCCCAACTCACACAAATTACGTTCCAAGATGAAATTGATGCCTCAGAACAGAAGCGCGTCCGCACCCAAGCTATTTTCTTTGTTTTGGGATCTGCGGAAAGCTCAATGGAATTGCGAAAAAATCTCCTTGTTATTGCCCGTGCCAATATTATCGAAAAATTGCGAAATTATGGCATTGACTTCAAATTTGAAGAGAAAATTGTGGATATTACTCAACCGATGCGAATATAAAATGGACTTACGCAGAAACCGGGTTTCTCTACGAAAAATCTTAATTTGAGCCGTTTTATCTAGGTCAGAAACCCGGTTTCTAGAGCTATTTGCTTAAGTCCTGATAAAATGGAGCTATAGAAGAGAAAATTGTGGATATTACTCAACCGATGCGAATATAAAATGGAGCTATCCTTCAATTAATCGCTGATGCCAGGAGATTTGCAGTTGAATCAACTCGATCCGGAAATTCTTAGAGAAGTTCTCGAACTTGCCCTGAGATTGGGATTGTTTCTCGGAAGTGCGGCGATCGCGCCCATCATCGGGCGATGGCTACCTCAACTGTTGCAACGTCTTTTGCAATTCAATCAAGATTATACCAATATTAATCCTCAAGAAGTCTACGAGCGCTACGTGAAACCCATTCAAAATGCCCTGGCAGTGATGGGAACTTTGATTTTTATTGCCCTCAATTTGAATTGGTTGATTATCTACGACGAACTTTATACTTTTCTGGGTTTTTTCATCTATTCCGCCTTATCTATTAACATTCTTTGGTTTGCAACCCAAGCCACTCGAAAAATTATTCGCCAATCCGTAATTAGTTTGGTCAAACGTTGGTTTGGAGAAGTTAACGAAGTGGTTTTAGTTTTTGAAACCCTGATTTATATTGTTATTTTTCTTATTGCCCTTATCCTTTTTGCCCGAGGTTTGCGCCTCGATCTTTTTACCCTTGGAGCTAGTTTGGGAATTGGCGGGGTCGCCGTTGCTTTTGCTTCTCAGCAAGCCCTCGGACGGCTTTTTGGAACACTGGAACTTTATCTCGATCGCCCCTACTTACCAGGAGAATACATTCGGGTTAGCTTTAATCCCTATAAAGAAGAAGTCTACGGTCGTATTGAATCTATTGGCTTGCGATCCACTAAAATTCGTATTGTCGCCCGCAATACCGTCATGATCGTTCCCAATTCAATGATGGCCAGTTTAAATATTGAAAATATTAGCCGAGGGAAAAAAATCATGGCGGTTTTATCTTTGGATTTTCTCAAAGAATTAAAAGAAAGCGAATGCGCTCTCGTTCGGCAAATTATTGAAGAGGCGAGTTTGGTTTTTCGGGATCTCGATCGCACCAGTACTCAAGTGCAATTTAGTCCTTCGGAAAATTCCTCGGGAACTCGCGCACGGGCGATCTTTTTTCTCACAGGCTCCAGCAAAACTTCAGTTGAGTTACGCAAAGGGTTATTAGAATTAGCCAATGACGCCATCGCCAAAAAACTCGCAGCTTATAACATTACCTTTACCACCCCCGAACCCATTGTTTATATCGATTCTCCCATGTCAATTTAAAATTATAGCATTTCGACCACCAATGAGGTACACCTATAAACCTGCGGACTGCTTCTGGACCTATTCCTGATGACCTCACAAATATAAAAAATGCTATATATACTGGCCCATGAAAGGTGTTTACTATGATATCAGAGCAACCGCAGGTTGCTGTATAACTATCAACTATCCACTATCAACTGTCAACTGCTATATAAAAGCCATGAGCGAACAACCTTCTCCCGATTTAAATTCTCAACCCGAAATAACTTCCGACCATCGCAGTAGGGAAACCGCTTCCAAAAACCTCCAAGAGCAACATATTGACCTAAAATTAGAAGTGGAACAAATTTATCGCAAAGTTGACAGTTTGCGAACTAGCTTGCAAACCTTAGTGAGTGGTTTAGTAGTGGCTATTGTAATTGCTATTGGGGTGGCAACTTGGTTCTCTTATCGTCTTCTGCTTCAAGAAAAAAGAGCAAGGCAAGAAATACAACAAACTTTAGAAGTACAACAAAAAATGTCAGAACGACTTGATGTTTTAGAAGAAGAAATTGATAGTCAACAACGTGAAATCAGACAAATGGGGGAACAAATTCCCCAAGCTCTCAATCCTCTCATTGAGGAAAATCGCCAACAGTTGGAACAACTACAAGAGAAAATCCAACAACTCCAAAATGCACAAATCAAAGAAGAAGTAAAAAACGATAACGTTGAGTGAGTTTCCCCGTTTTTTTTACGTTCAAGCGCACAATTGTCTTCTTTGTGGATTGCTGTTACTGTCTATAATTGCCGATGTTACCACAAAAGTTACAACCAGTTAATCAACTACCGCACCTCTGCGTCCTCTGCGTCTCTGTGGTTAGATTAAATACGTTTAGGATTGCTACAAACCTACCCCCTAAATCCCCCTTAATAAGGGGGACTTTTCAAACACGAAAAAAATGCTACAATTAAAATAATCTTATAAGAATTTGTAGGTTGGGTTTCTCTATCGCTCAACCCAACACAAGTTTCCTGGTCTTGTTGGGTTTCGTGACCTCAACCCAACCTACGAAAAATAAACTATTGCGCTCATTGAAGCAGGGGCAAAAGAAAACTGATTATCAATCGTGGGGTAGCCCTCTGGGCTGCCTAACAATCGCGGGTAAGCCGAATACTTTTAATCTTGTACTATACTCCAAGTTCGGTGCGTTGCGCCCAGCTTCGCGCCGCTCTTAGCGCCCGCACCCTACAATATCTAAAAAAAAGAAAAATAAACGGCAGAGGTGGTCACAGGCAAGATGCCTATGCCACACAGGCAAGATGCCTATGCCACCTCTTAATTGTTCATTGTTAATTGTTTATTGTTCATTGCTATAGATCCAGATAGCATCGCAGATTAAAGTACAATCGGTTACAGTACCTTGTAAAACAAACAACCAACGGGTGTGGTCACAACCTACAATCTAATCATTACAAATTCCTGAAGCGCTTACGTGCTAAAGTAGGCAAGTCTCCACGCGAGAGAAGAAGAGACCACACACCACACACAATTTTCCTTCTTTCCACAACCCCAAAAACCACCACGAAGCCCACGCAATCGGGAGGTAACCCGCTGGTGCTGAGGGTTCAAATGTGATATTTTTGTTGTATAGCCATTCATCATCCTTACTACAAGAGCGGCGATCGCAGTTAACCAAATCATCAAGATAGAATGTAGGGTGTGTTAGCGAGAGCGTAACGCACCAAGCCCAAGGATAATAAACGATTTCATTGCTCATATTAAATCCCGATGCCTAATTATAGAAGACCTCATGTTTCTGGGGGAACCTATTTCATTACACAAGTTACTTATCAAAGAGATACTTGGCTTAGTAGCGATATGGGAAGAAAAGCGCTCAGAGAAGCAATTAACAATGTAAGGGAAAAATATTTTTTTGCTATTGATGCTTTTGTGTTACTGCCCGATCATTTCCATTGTTTGTGGTCTTTACCCCCTGGAGATCGCAATTTATCGGTGAGATTGCGATTAATTAAAACCTATGTCACTAAACATTATAGACAAGATTTAGCAATTAATCGAGAGACCTCTCAATCACGACAAAAGCGAGGGGAAAGGAATCTTTGGCAACGCCGCTTTTGGGAGCATCTAATTCGTGATGAACGGGATTTTGCCCAACATTGTGATTATATTCATCACAATCCTGTGAGACATGGCTTATGTGAGAATCCTCAAGATTGGCAGTTTTCTAGCATTCATCGATTTATAGCTCAAGGCATCTATCCAACCGATTGGGGCAGTGAGATAAGAATTGAAAAGCCAAAAGGGATTTGGGATGAATCGTATTGATGGTGCGTTACATTTCATTAACGCACCCTACAAGGGCGATCGCAGTTAAGCAAATCATCAAGATAGAATGTAGGGTGTGTTAGCGACAGCGTAACGCACCGAGATTATATCGAAGTTAAAGATGGTGCGTTCCCCATAAATCAATGTTGCAATCATAATCGTAGAAAGGAACGCACCCTACAAGAGCTGCTTTTAGAATAAAGTTTCTCCGTGGATTGAGAAACCGGGTTTCTGTCCAAAGTTTTAGTATTAATCCCTAAAATAATAGGAGAAACCCGGTTTCTGGGCTGAAATCTAATCCACAATTGCTTATAATTAAAGAAGAAAAAAAGAACGCTAGCTTTAAATCTTTTGGATGAATTCCTTGTGCCAGGTATGGAAAGCTCAAACTCTGCTTGGCTTCGTGGTAAATACCTTGGTAATAATTCTTTACGAATTCCTGAAGTGCTTACGTGCTACAGTAGGCAAGTCTCGACGCGAGAGAAGAGATTAGACAACCTACCAAACCAAACTTCACTCTCAATCCAACTCCATTCTCTCATCCCTTCTGGTGTCCACAACATAGAAGGTGAAGGGAGGTGACCCGCTGGTGCTGTGATCGATGTGTCATCATCATAAAGCCAACGCCTACCTACGCGATCGCAAAACTTTTCCCAGATTTCCGGATTATACTCTCTGGTTCCCCCCAGACTCTGATAAATTTCCTTTTGGACGCTAAAGCCGAAGCGTCCATGGGAATATTTTACCCACAGCTGGTCTATGGTGCGTAAGTCAGCACAAGGAAATTTGTCTATATCTGAGCTATCTAAATAGCTTCTCTTTTCTTGGTTAGCAGCTTTGAGCATTACCCGTTTCGTTTCCCGGTTGGCCTCTTGCCATTTCCCTGCTGCTAGGAGGTCACGTAGTTTGGTGTAGTCAACTCCCACGGATGACTTTAGCTCCACAGAAGAGGTAGATGAAACCATTTGGCTTAGAGATGGTGGTGAGGTTGGTCTTTGAGGAGTAGATTTAACCGATTGAATTGGGGATGTTGATATTGGATGAGGTGTAATAGGGATGGGATTCAAATCCTCTAATACCTCTGTAGCTTCCTGATAGCGTTTCCTAGTTCCAAATTGAATCAACTTGTCTAGAATTTCACCTAATTCATCGCTTACAGGATTATTAACCAAATAATCGCGCCATATCCAATCGTTCTCAGCATCACTATACAAATCAAACGGTCTAATATTGGTCATTAAATTAATACAAGTAACCCCTAAACTATAAAGGTCACTAGCATTAATAGCCTTGCCTCTACCTTGTTCTGGCGCTATATACTCAGCGGAACCAATTATGGTACCTGTAACTGCCAGAGCCGTTGTTGTTGCGTACTTAGCAGCCCCAAAATCTACCAAAACTAGTTTACTATCAATCTTTCGTCTAATGATATTCTCTGGCTTAATATCTCTGTGAATTAGCTTATTGGCATGAATAAATTGTAAAACATTGAGTAAATCAATGAGTAGAGTCCGAATTGATTGCTCGTCAAATACTCCATTTTCTTCTAATTCTTGAGCTAAGTTCTGACCATCAATATACTCTTGAACTAAATACTGACGATTATCCTGAGTAAAATAAGCAAAAAGCTCGGGAATTTGGTCATGTTTTCTTCCTAAATCATCCAGTCGCACAGCTTCTTGTTTAAATAGCTCCGATGCTTTCTGGACGGTATCGGTGCCTTGTGCTTGAGGTAAAAACTGTTTAATTACACAATAAGGTTTAGATGGCTTATCCTCATCTCTAGCTAAAAAGGTTCTACCAAAGCCACCTTGCCCAATGAGTTTGTATCCACGGTAACGCTCTCGCAGTAGTAACTTTGACCCGCACTTTGTACAAAACTTATCTGTCCCTAAATTTTGTTTTAGGCAATCAGGATTAAGGCACTGACTCATTTCGATCTTCTTGATCTTCTTTATCTTTTGCATTATAGCACTACGCATTTAGGTTAGGACATTAATAAAGCCTGAAACCTAGTCATGGCCGTCTTTATGAATTTTTAATTTTGAATTGCCCGTAGCGCTACAATACGCTGTTTCCACCAGCCTGGACCTCCCGGACGCACTTAAAATTAATTTTTTAAATTAATATTGTTGATAAATTGACTCACAAGAGTTAGAATAAAAAATAAACAAAGGCATGGTGGGCAATGGTAACAGAAACGAAAATAGCACCAATTCAGAAGACGGTCTCAGTCCCAGACTGGGAAACGACAATACCACCGACAAACTTAATCTTTGACGACGGAGAACCCTTGGAATCTAATAGACATCGCATCGCTATGAACGTGCTAATCCACTCCATTACGGTAGGATTAGGTGACCGGGAAGATTACTTTGCGGGAGGTAATATGTTTGTTTATTACAGCACCGCTCAAGTACGGAACAAAGACTTTAGAGGACCTGATTTCTTTGCTGTCTTGAATGTAGATGGTAGAACCAATCGCCAAGGTTGGGTAGTTTGGGAGGAAAATGGTCGCTATCCCGATGTAATTGTGGAGTTAATGTCTCCTTCCACAGCTAGTATCGATAAAAACAAGAAGAAGGATATTTACGAGCAGATTTTCCGCACTCCAGATTACTATGTTTTTGACCCTTTTAATCCCAGTTCTTTACAAGGTTGGCATTTGAATAAGAATCAACAGTATGAAGAGCTAAAGAAGAACAAAAGAGGATGGTTGTGGTGTGAAAGTTTGGGCTTTTGGTTGGGAACTTGGGAAGGAACTATACTGAGGGAAACTGCAGTGTGGTTGAGGTTTTACGATGGAGAGGGAAATCTCGTTCCTCTACCTGAAGAAGCTGCCCAAGCCAAAGCTGAAGCTGCCCAAGTCAAAGCTGAAACTGCTGAAGCCAAAGCAGAAGCTGCCCAAGTCAAAGCTGAAGCTGCCGAAGCAAAAGCAGAAACTGCCCAAGTCAAAGCTGAAGCTGCCGAAGCAAAAGCAGAAACTGCCGAAGCAAAAGGACTTCAAGAAGGACTGAAGCAAGGAGTATTAAGACAATTAATGCGTTTACTTGTGCTTCGCTTTGGGGAAGTTCCACAGTCTCTAGAAACCAGGTTGGAGAGTTTAACTGTTGAACGACTGGAAAGTTTAGTAGAAGTGGTGCTGACAGTGAATTCTTTAGACCAGTTTATTGGGGATGGATTGGAATAATCTTGCTTGACTTACGCAGAAACCGGGTTTCTTGACGAAAAATTTGGATCTTAGTCATTTTATCTGGGTTAGAAACCCGGTTTCTATAGTTGTGTGCGTAAGTCCTGGATATCTTTCTCCTCCGTTTATTGAGCTTATGCAACCACCAACCCCCTATAACTGCAATAACCAAAGAGGTGGTCACAGGCAAGATGCCTGTGCCACTCCGACGCAGAGAGAATATGGTGGGCGATGCCCACCCTACAACAAAAAACTACAAATAGAGTTTATCTCCCTAAATCAACCTTTTTAAAGTTATTCCGTGGATTGAGAAACCGGGTTTCTTGCCAAAATTTTAGCATTAATCCCTAAAATAATAGGAGAAACCCGGTTTCTTGGCTGAAATCTAATCCACAATTGCTTATAAAAGGCTTCGTGGTAAATACCTTAGTAATAATTCTTTACAAATTCCTGAAGTGCTTACGTGCTACAGTAGGCAAGTCGAAGCGATAGCTTTAAATCTTTTATTATACTCTAAGTTCGGTGCGTTGCGCCCAGCTTCGCGCCGCTGGAGGCGATCGCACCCTACAATATCTGGAAAGTCCCACTTTGATAAGGGGATAGCCCCCATTTGTAGCAACCATTTTTGGATTTGATATTAAATAAAACAACAAACATTTGCTATAATTAGAGAAGAAAAAAGAAAAACAAACCG